>NC_008789.1:2155000-2455000 GCF_000015585.1 Halorhodospira halophila SL1
GGTGATGGGGCGCGTCTGCCCGGCCCCCTGTCAGCAGGGCTGCAACCGGCGGGTCGTCGACGACCACATCGCCATCAACGCCATCGAGCACACCATCGGCGACTACGCCCGCGCGCACGCCCTCGACCTCGGCGAACCGGGGAGCGACACCGGGCACCACGTCGCCGTCATCGGCGGCGGCCCGGCCGGGCTGTCCGCCGCCTACCAGCTGCGCAAGCGCGGCCACCGCTGCACCCTGTTCGAGGCGCAGCCGGAGCTCGGCGGCATGATGCGCTACGGCATCCCCGGCTACCGCGTCCCCCGCGAGGTGGTCGACACCGAGATCCAGCGCATCCTCGACCTCGACGTCGAGGTCCGGACCGGGTGCCGAGTCGGCGAGCAGATCACCCTCGAGCAGCTCGACGCGGATTACGACGCCGTCCTGTGGGCCGTGGGCACCCATGAGGGACGCCCGCTACCGGTGGAGGGCTGGGACGAAGCGCCCAACTGCCTCACCGGCGTCGAGTTCCTGCGCGCCTTCAACGAGGGCCGCCTGGGTGCAGTGAGCGATCGCATCCTGGTCATCGGCGGTGGTGACACCTCCATCGACGTGGCCTCGGTGGCCCGGCGCCTGGGCTACAGCACCGAGTTGCCCGACGAGGAGCGGCCGGAGCACGCCGTGCTCGGCTACACCGCCCATGACGCCGCCAACCTGGCCATCCGCGAAGGGGCCGATGTGGTTCTCACCTCCCTCTTCCCCCGCGAGGAGATGGCCGCCTCTGAGCAGGAGATCGAGGACGCCCTGCGCGAGGGGGTGACCATCCGCGACGGGGTGATGCCCCTGACCGTCGAGCGCGACGAGAACGGCCGCGCCTGCGCGGTGCGCTTCGCCGAGTGCCGCATGGAGGGCAACACCCCGCACCCGGTGGAGGGGACCGAGTTCCGGGTCGAGACCGACCTGGTCATCGCCGCCATCGGCCAGCGGGGCAACCTGGAGGGGCTCGAAGAGCTCGACAACGGCCACGGCTTCATGGACGCCGACAAGTCGTTCCAGCTCAGCGGCCGGCCCGGCCACTTCGTCGCCGGGGACATCATCCAGCCCCACCTGCTGACGACCGCCGTCGGGCAGGCAGCCACGGCGGTACGCGGGATCGACGCCTACCTCGCGGGCCAGGAACCGGCCCGCCCGCCCAAGGTCAATGGCCACCACTTCCGGCTGCTCGACGCCCTGCGTCGTGCCGGCCGCGAACCGGAGCCCTACGAGCCGCAGGCGGTGCGCGGCACCGACGCCAGCGGCTTCGCCATCCACAACTTCGAAGACCGCGCCACCCACGAGGTGATCCGCCACGACCGGCTTTACCTGGGCCACTTCACCCCGGCCGAGCGCCCGGAGCGTGAGCGCCGGGCCATCGACCCGGACGGCGTGATCGGCGACTTCAACGAGCGCATCCAGCCGCTGCCCGCCGAAACGGCGCGGACCGAGGCCCGGCGCTGCATGAGCTGTGGCCTGTGCTTCGAGTGCGATAACTGCCTGGTCTACTGCCCGCAGAGCGCCGTGCAGCGGGTACCCAAGGCCGAGCGAGCCACCGGCCGCTACGTGCGTACCGATTACAGCCGCTGCGTGGGCTGCCACATCTGCCGGGACGTCTGTCCGACCGGCTACATCGAGATGGGGCTCGGCGAGTAGGGGGGACCGGCCATGCGGCGTCAACAGCGACTGGCGTGGATCGGCTCCGGGGCCGCCGGGGTGCTTGCGGCCACCGGCCTCGCCCTGGCCGTCGGCGGATGGCCCGGAGACGGCGACGAACCGGCGGCGCTCGCCGACCGCCCCGAGCCCCAGGGCGAGGCCTGTATCCACGATGACCCGGCCACCATGCGTCGCGAGCACATGGACCTGCTCCGGGCCCACAAGGATGCATCGGTGCGGGAGGGGCAGCGCGATCCCGAGAAGAGCCTGCAGGGGTGCGTGAACTGCCACGCCACACCGGGGGATCAACAGGAGCAGGGCGTCCCCGAGATGGCCTTCTGCACCAGCTGCCACGATTACACCGCGGTGGAGATGGAGTGCTTCCACTGCCACAGCAGCGACACGGAGGGGCACGATGAGCGATAAGGATCCGGTGGGCATCAGCCGCCGGCGGCTGCTCGGTGGTGCGGCGGCGCTCGCCGGCGCCGCCCTCGCTCCGGGGCTGTTCCTGGTCCAGGCACGCCCCGATGGCGGTGCCGATGCCGGGGTCCGCTGGGGCCTGCTGGTCGACACCACCCGCTGCGCGGAAGACTGCCAAGCCTGCGTGGACGCCTGCCGCGAGGAAAACGGTTGGCCCGCCGGCGACGGTTCGGCCGGCGACATCCACTGGATCCGCAAGGTCGACCTCGAACCGGTGCGGGAAGACGGCCCCGGCCATTCCGCGCCGGTGATGTGTCAGCACTGCGCCGAGCCGCCTTGCGTCAGCGTCTGCCCCACCCGGGCCTCATTCCGGCGCGCCGACGGCATCGTCCTGGTCGACAAGCACCGCTGCATTGGCTGTCGCTACTGCATGGTCGCCTGCCCGTTCCACGCTCGCGCCTTCGTCGACGAACCCGTGGCCGAGCGCTCACCCAATCATCCGCGAGGCAAGGGAACCGTGGAGGCGTGCACCCTCTGCGTACACCGCATCGACCGGGGCGAGGCGCCGGCCTGCGTGGCGCGCTGTGCCGAGACGGGACACGCGGCGCTGATCTTCGGCGACCTGAACGACCCCGACAGCGAGATTCGCCAGGCCCTGCGCAAGCACCGGGCCGAGCCCCTGCGCCCGGATCTGGCACTGGATGCCGGCGTGCGCTACCACGGACTGTCCTGAGGGAGCATCAGCCATGGCGGCACGGATTCGTTATCAACACCTGGGCACACGCCACCCGCTACGCTGGGCTGCGGCCCTGGCCGGTGCCGGCCTGCTGACGCTGATCGGGGCGGCGGCAGGGCTCTACCTCATCGTCGCCGGTCACCACCTGACCGGCATGGGTCAGCAGGTGGTCTGGGGCTGGCCCCATGTGGTCGCCATCGGCCTGATCCTCGCCGGCAGCGGGGCTTTCGCCCTGGCGGCGCTGGCCCCCACCACCCTGGGACACCCGGGCGAGCCGTGGGCACGCCTGGGCACGGTGGCCGCCGCGGCCCTACTGATTGGCGGACTCGCGGTCCTCAGTCTGGACCTGGGCAGCCCGCAGCGCATCCTTCCGCCGCTGGAGCTCAATCTGATGTCGAGCTTCAGCCGCAACCTGTTCCTCTACACGGCGTTCCTGATCATCGCCTTGCTCTATCTGGCCACCCTGCTGGAACCGCGCCTGCGCCGTTTCGCTGCGGCAGCCGGCGGCCTGGCCGCCGCGGTGGCGGTCCTCCTGGCGCTAAACGTCGGCTCGATCTTCGCCATGCTCGCCGCCCGCCCGGTGTTCGGCGGCGCCATCATGATGCCGCTCTTCCTCGCCGCCGCCCTGACCCTGGGCACGGCGACCCTCTCCCTGATCTGGCTGGCGGTGCTGCGCGCCCAGGGCCAGGAGCCACCGCCGCGGGCCACCGGGCGCCTGGGCGCCCTCCTGCTGATCGCTGTACTGGCCCTCGCCGCCCTGCTGGCGCTGCACTTCCTGACCCTCGCCTACCAGCCGGGCCATCGGGAGATCGCCCGTTTCCTCCTCGTCGACGGCGGCGTCTACCCGGTCGTGTTCTGGATCGGGGTAGTCGCTGTCGGCATCATCACGCCCACTCTCCTCCTGCTGCGGAAGGCGGCCCGCGCTCGCGGTCAGGCCCTCGCCTGGGCCTCGGGGGTTGCCCTGATCGGCGGGTTCGCCCATCTTTTCGTGATGATCGTCGGTGCCCAGGCCTTTCCGCTGCAGATCTTTCCCGGGCGAGAGGTCGAGGGGGCCGTCTTCGACGGGGAGGCTGCCTCTTACCTGCCCAGCGCCTGGGAGGCGCTGCTCGGGCTGGCCGGCCCCGGGCTGGCCCTGCTGATCCTGCTCCTGGCCCTGCGGGCACTGCCACTGACGGCGGTGCACTTCCCGGGGGAGCCGGCGGCGGCAGACGGGCCGATGGCGGCAGCCGATGCAGGAACGGCCGCCGAGCCCAGCCAGTGACGCACACCATGACCCGACCCCCCGCCCGGCTCTACCTTTCGGCCCTGCACAAGGGGTCCGGCAAGACCTCCCTGAGCGTCGGGCTCGCCGGGGCCCTAAACCGCCGGGGGCTCGCCGTCCACCCCTACAAGCGGGGCCCGGACTACATCGACCCCGGCTGGCTGACCCTCGCCAGCGGCCGGCCGTGCCGGAACCTCGACTACCACACCATGGAGTGCGACGAGATCCGGGCCGAAGTCGCCGCGGCGGATGGCGACCTGGCCCTGATCGAGGGCAACAAGGGGCTGCACGACGGCCTCGACCCCGACGGCCGCGACAGCAACGCCGCCCTGGCGGCGGAGTTGCAAGCCCCCATCGTGCTGATCGTGGACGCCCGTGGCATGACCCGCGGGATCGCCCCCACGGTCCTCGGCCACGCCGGCTTCGACCCGCAGGCCCCGGTTGCCGGCGTGATCCTCAACCGCGTCGGCGGGGCACGCCACGAGCGCAAGCTGCGCCAGGCACTGGAGCGGTACACCGACCTCCCGGTGCTCGGCGCCGTGCCCAATCACCCCGAGCTGCACATCGAGGCGCCTTACCTG
Source organism: Halorhodospira halophila SL1 (assembly GCF_000015585.1). Lineage (NCBI taxonomy): Bacteria > Pseudomonadati > Pseudomonadota > Gammaproteobacteria > Chromatiales > Ectothiorhodospiraceae > Halorhodospira > Halorhodospira halophila. The sequence continues at coordinate 2,159,665 of NC_008789.1, forward strand.
GGCCTCATCCCGGCGGCGGAGCAGGAACGGGCCCAGGGGATCGTCGACCTGTGGGCCGACCGGGCCGAGGCGCACCTCGACCTGGAAGGTCTCCGGGAGCTGGCGGCGACCGCCCCGCCGCTCCACGCCCCGGCCCAGCCGAACACCGCAGCGAGGAGGGCCGACGTCGACATCGGCATCGCCCACGACCGCGCGTTCAACTTCTACTACCCCGGCGACCTGGAGGCCCTGGAGCGCGCCGGTGCCCGACTCCGCTGGATCGACCTGACCGCTGACACCGAACTTCCTGCCGTGGACGGGCTCATCATCGGCGGTGGCTTCCCGGAACGCCACGCCGCGGAACTCGCTGCCAACCACGCGATGAAGCGGGCGGTGGCCGAGGCCTCCGCCGCGGGCCTGCCGATCTACGCCGAGTGCGGCGGACTGCTTTACCTGTGCCGGCGACTGAACACCGGGGACGGCCATCACATCATGGCCGGTGTCTTCCCGCTGGATGCGGAGATGACCGGCCGTCCCCAGGGCCACGGGTACATGACCCTGCAGACCACGCCGGAGACCCCCTGGAGTCCGGCGCCCGGGACGACGGCCCTGCCCGCCCACGAATTCCACTACTCCAGACTGCGCGAGCCGGTGCCTGAGGAACTCCCCTGTGCCTATCGGGTCACCCGCGGGCAGGGGCTCGGCGGGTGCCGCGATGGGCTGATCAAGGGCAATACCGTCGCCTCCTACGCCCACCTGCGCCACACCTGGACCACCCCCTGGGCCGAGCGATTCGTGGCCTTCGTGCGGGAGCAGAGGCGAAGCGCGGCACCGACCGCCCCTTGCTGACGTTTGCGTCAGATCAATTTTTTTTGCCGCTCCCCCCTTTATTCCCGTGTTGGTGATGAATATAGTCTGAATATATGAAGCGGATAGCCGCGGCCTTAAGCGGCTTGAAGCAACAGCAACGGCCCTAACAAAAACAAGGAATTAAGTTCCCAAAGGGGCCCCCGGTTGACCGTCAGGAGGAGACATGTACGCTGGGAGAGATACGGACCCGACCGGCCCACGCCGGCAGCGGGGGGCAGGAGCTGTCGAGCCCCTCACCGTACGGGAGCCCCGTGGGCACGGCCCCCGGGACGGTGGTGGCAGTGCCGGCCGTTGGCACCCGGTGCGCCGCCTCCGGGCCCCCCCCACCCCCACGCCCTACCCCGACACCCCGAATGTGCCTGCGTCATCGGCCAGCGAACAGGAGGCCCTGCACCTGCTCAGCGCCCTCGGCGTGGTGGCGGCCCAGGCGCGGGATCTCGATGAACTGCTTCAGGGCAGCCTGGAACGGCTGATCGAACAGACCGGTGCCACGGCGGCTGCCGTACGACTCTTCGACGAACAGGGCAGCCTGCGCCTGGTCGAGGCAAGCGGGCTCAACGCCGGCTTTATCGATGCCGAGCGCCGCCAGCCGGCGGCGGGCTGCTCCTGCGCCATCGCCGGGGAACGCGGCACCGTGCAGTTCCGGGGCGACCTGCGCCAGTGCATCCGCCGCAGCGGCTGCAACCCGCTGCCCAACCGACCCCAGCTGGCCATGCTGGCGGTGCCGATCCTCGATCCCGCGGGCGAGAGGGTGGGCATCTACAACATCTATCTGGAACCGAGCGAGGCCCAGCGCTGGATGCATCCGCCACGCATGCTGGAGTGGATCGGGCACCAGCTGGGCGCGGCGATCGCCCGGGTCCGCGACGAGTACCGCAGCCACCAGGGGGCCCTGCAGGAGGAGCGCAACCTCCTCGCCCACGAGCTGCACGACACGGTTGCCCAGGAGGTGGCCACGCTGCGCCTGCGGGTCCGCCAACTGGAGGAGCGGGCACGCGGCGATGCCGACACCGCGGCCCTGCTCGCCCCGCTGGAGGATCTGCGCACCCGACTCGACCACACCAACGACCAGGTCCGCACGGTGATGCAGCAATTCCGTACCCAGGCCCTGGGTACACCGCTGGAGACGGCGCTGAGCCGCCTGGCCAACCGCTTCCGGCGCGACAGCGGCATCGAGGTCCGCCTGATCCATCGTTGGCCGGAGCTCGCCCTGGGCGAGCGCGAGCAGCTGCACATCCACCGCATCGTCGAGGAGGCCCTGTCCAACGCCTGGCACCACGGCGGCGCCCGCAACGTGCGCCTGCAGCTCGAGACCCCCGGCGGGGATCTCTGCCTGCTGATCGAGGACGACGGATGCGGCTTCGTGGTGGACGATGTACCGGACTCCGACCCGGCCGAGAGCCGGGGACACGGCCTGCGGGGGATGCGCGAGCGCGCCCGCCACCTGGGCGCCATCCTCACCGTGGAGAGCGATCCCGGCCAGGGCACCACCATCCACTTACGCTTGCCCCAGCCGCAGCGCCTGACCTGGACCACCAAGAGCCTTCACCAGGCGGGGTTCAACGACCATGCGTATCCTGCTTGTCGATGATCACCAGCTCTTCCGCGCCGCCCTGCAGGAGCTGCTCAATGCCCAGGGGCTGACCACCGAGAGCGGCTCCGGTCAGGACGATGTCCTCGGCCTCGTGGACTCGTTCGGGCCCGACCTGGTCCTGCTCGATCTGCGCATGCCGGGACAGGACGGCCTGGCCGTGCTACGCCAGATCCATGAGCGCCACCCCGGCCTGCCGGTGGTCATGCTCACCGGCAGCGAAGAAGAGCGCGACCTGTTCGACTGCCTGCGTGCCGGCGCCCAGGGGTATCTGCTCAAGCACAACGACCCCGAGTACCTGATCTCGGCCCTGCATCAAGCCACCGACGGCAAGATCGCCGTGGCGCCCCAGCTCACCGATACCCTGGCTCGGGCCCTGGGGCAGCCGCCGGACCGCACGGAGCCGGGCCCGCCCGATCCCTTCGCCGGCCTCACCCCACGCGAACGCGACATCCTGGAACGCCTGGCCGCCGGCGAGAGCAACAAGGTGATCGCGCGGCATCTCGGCATCTCCGACGGCACGGTCAAGCTCCACGTCAAGTCCGTGCTGCGCAAGCTGGGGGTTCACTCCCGCGTCGAAGCGGCCATCAAGGCCGTGGACTTCGGCCTGACCCGCCGGACCACCACCTGAGACCCCCCTTCAGCTAAGCTCTCCCGCCGAAGGGGGAGGTCCGGCGCACCGCTTCCCCCGTTTGGGATATTCCGAGGGACGCTTGCACGCTGAAGAATGTGCCGGGCAGACATGCAGGCACGCCCGACTCCGGGCTGCCCTCCTGAACCGACGCTGAAGGGTCGCACAGTTATGGTCTTCGATTCCTTTGTCGCAGCGCACTGGACGATGCTCGGCACCGTCTTCGCCATCGCGGTGTTGCTCGGTGCCGTCGTCAACAAGAGCAACTTCTGCACGATGGGCGCCGTCTCCGACATCGTGAACATGCAGGACTGGCAGCGGATGCGCATGTGGATCCTGATCATCGCCGTGGCGATCCTCGGCGTAGGGCTGCTCGAGCCCCTGGGGCTGATCAACGCCGACGAGAGCATGCCGCCGTACCGCGCCTCCGATTTCGCCTGGGCCGGCTACCTCCTCGGCGGCCTGCTTTTCGGCATCGGCATGACCCTGGGCAGCGGATGCGGCAACAAAACGGTGGTGCGCATCGGCACCGGCAACATCAAGTCGCTGTTCGTCGCGGCGGTGCTCGGCACGGTCGCCTTCTTCATGACCAACCCCCTGCCGCTGATCGACGCCTCCCTGCGCGATCTGTTCTTCGGCTGGGTCAACGCCACCGCCATCTCCCACAGCCACGGCCAGGATCTGGGCAGCCTGATCGCCGGCGAGGCGGGGCCGTGGGTGCGCCCCCTCCTGGCCCTGCTCATCGGCGGTGCCCTGCTCTACGCCGTTCTGCGGGTCGCCGGCTTCCGCCAGGATCGCAACGCCGTCTCTGGGGCACTGATCATCGGCGCCTGCATCGTTGCGGTGTGGACGGTGACCAGCAACGTGTACGTGGCCGACGAGACGGGTCAACGCGACACCCTCCAAACCTACGCCACGGACTGGGACTTTCACCACCCGGACACCGATGCGGGCCGCCCCGAAAGCACCCGCTGGCTGGCACCGCAGGGGGTCAATTTCGTCGGCCCGCTGGTACAGAGCACCCAGTACACCGCCAGCGGCTTCAATCCGGGGCTGATCACCGTCGGTGTCATGGTGATCGGCGGCGTGATCGTCGGCTCATTCCTCTGGGCCCTGATCAGCCGCAGCTTCCGCTTCGAGTGGTTCGCCGACCGACAAGACTTCAACCGACACCTCACCGGGGGTGTCCTCATGGGGATCGGCGGCCCGCTGGCCATGGGCTGCACCTTCGGCCAGGGTATCACCGGCATGTCCACGCTGGCCCTGAGCGCACCGCTGGCCCTGGGCGGGCTGATCCTCGGCAGCGCCCTGACCATGAAGATCCAGTACTACAAGCTCCTCTACGAAGACGAGGCCACCTTTAGCAAGGCCCTGGTCACCGGCCTGGTGGACCTTCGCCTGCTTCCGGCGTCGCTGAGGCAGCTCGATGCGCTTTGACGGCAATGGGCGGTGGGCACCCGCCCACCGCCTGATTCCCTGTCACGAGTGGCCCCGTCCAACCCCGGCGAACATCCGGGCCGACCTCATTGCCGGCATCGCCGTGGCGCTGGTGCTCATCCCCCAGTCCATGGCGTACGCGGCGCTGGCCGGGATGCCGCCCTACTACGGCCTGTACGCCGCCTTCCTGCCGGTCATCGTGGCCGCCGTGTGGGGCTCCTCCCCCCAGTTGGCGACCGGGCCGGTGGCGGTGGTGGCCCTTCTGACGGCCTCGGCACTGACGCCCCTGGCGGAGCCGGGCAGCGGCGAGTTCATCACCCTGGCCATCGCCCTGGCGTTCCTGGTCGGGGTGATCCAGCTGGTGCTCGGGCTGTTTTCCCTGGGCACCCTGGTCAACTTCCTGGCCCACCCGGTGATCCTCGGCTTCACCAATGCGGCGGCCATCGTCATCGCCTTGTCCCAGGTCAACGACCTGCTCGGTGTCCCCCTGGACCGCGACACCGGCCTGCTCGTGGCCTTCGCCGACGTGCTTGGGCGCTTGGGCGAGGCCCACCTGCCCACCCTGATCATGGGCCTCGGTGCCCTGGCGGTGATGCTTGCTGCGCGGCGCTGGCTGCCGCGCATCCCGGGGGTGCTGCTGGCGGTGGCTATCGGCGTGCCGGTGAGCTACCTGGTGGGCTTCGAGGATCTGGGCGGAGCCGTCGTGGGCACCGTGCCCGAAGGCCTGCCCAGGCCGGCACGACCCGAGCTGAGTTGGGAGTTGGTCGTCACCCTGCTGAGCACGGCGGCGGTAATCGCGCTGGTCGCCTTCATGGAGGCGATCTCCATCGCCAAGGCCCTGGCCACCCGGACCCGCGACCGCATCGACCCCAACCAGGAGTTGGTGGGCCAGGGGCTGTCCAACCTCACCGCCAGCGTCTTCCAGGCCTTCCCGGTGAGCGGCTCGTTCTCGCGCAGCGCGGTCAACTACGACAGCGGGGCACGCAGCGGCCTGGCCTCGGTCTTCACCGCCGCACTGGTGGGCCTGACCCTGCTGTTCCTCACCCCGCTGCTCTACCACCTGCCCGAGGCCATCCTGGCGGCGATCATCATCATGGCGGTGATCGGGCTGGTGAACATCCGCGCCCTGGTGCAGACCTGGCGCACCCATCGCCACGACGGCATCGCCGCAGTCGTTACCTTCGCCGGGACGCTGGTCTTCGCCCCCCATCTGGACTACGGCATCCTGCTCGGCGCCGGGTTGGCGATCCTGCTCTATCTGCTGCGGACCATGCGCCCGCGGGTGGTCATCCTCTCGCGCCATCCGGAGGACGGCGCCCTGCGCGACGCACGCTTCTTCGATCTACCCGAGAGCGAGCACATCGCCGCCCTGCGCTTCGACGGGCCGCTCTATTTCGCCAACGTCGGCCACTTGGAGGACGCGGTGCTGCAGGTCAACAACGAGCATCCGCGGGCCCGCTTCCTGCTACTGGTCGCCGACGGCATCACCTCCATCGACTCCTCCGGCGTGGAGAGTCTCCACGGCCTGCGGGAACGGCTGCACGATAACGGCGTCACCCTGGTCCTGGCGGGGGTCAAACTGCAGGTCCGGGAGGTGATGCAGCGCGCCGGACTGGACGTCGAGATCGGCGCCGAGAATATCTTCCGCAGCGAAGACGACGCCATCGAGGCCATCCACCAGCGCATCGAGGACCCAGGTTTCGACCCGACACAGTGCCCGCTGGCACCACGCCGAGGCGCCGCTGGCGCTGCCTGACCGCGCCGGGCGGCCCGGGACCTCAGTCAATCTCGAAGCGGTACATCAGGTCCAGGGCACTGTCCTCGCCGCTGACCGCCTCCAGGTAGAGCTGCCAGGTCAGGTAGTAACGCAGGGTCACGGTATTGACTGGGCTGAACACAGCCACCCCGTAGGCGACATAGAGCCGCGGGCTGATGTACCCGGAGACGACTACCTGGGCGTCCTCGCCCTCGCCGGCGGTATCGATCTCGAAGTCGCGGATTCCGATCTGCTCAGCAGCCGAGGTGATCACGCCACTGCCGCCGTATAGCCCCAGGGCCAGGGCCGCCGAGGCGAGCATCTCGTCGGTGCCCGGCCCCTCCGCCCCCATCGGCCGACCGCGGACCAGGTAGGAGAGGGCATTCTCCTGGGACATGGTCGGCTCGCTGAACAGGGTCACCTGGGGGTCGTCAGCAAACCCACCGACGCGGATGCCGGCGGTCACCCGGTCGCGCTCGATCCGCCGCACCGCCTCGATATCGAGCTGCGGCCGATCCAGCGGGCCGGCAAAAAGCACCACCCCCCGCCGAATACTCAGGCGCTGCCCGTAGGCCCGGTATTCGCCGTCCTCGACACGCAGCTCGCCGTAGGCCTCGGTGGATCCATCCGGTTGCTGGAGCACGCGCAAGCCGCCGCCCAACCGGCCCCGCACCCCGAAGGCAGCGAGCGTGACCGCATCCCCGAGGATGAGCTCTACGTCCGCCTCGACGACCCAGTCCTGGGGCAAAGCCTCGGCGAGCGGATCCGCCTCTTCATCACGGCGGACGATTACCACATCGCGGGAGTGCCCCACAGCCCGATCCGGCAGCTCGCGCACCGCGATGCCCCCCCGCGGCACCTCCACCTCCCCACCGACCCGGACCTGGCCCGGGCGGACGGCCAGCTGCAGCCGCGGGCTCACCGCCAGTTCGGCGTACTGCGGCACGTCCGCCCACAACTCGTCGCCGTCGACGCCCACATTCACCGACCAGTCAGCCCCGTCCCAGGCGGCATCACCGTCGATTCGTGCCTGCCCATCGCCCACCCGGAACCCACCGCCGATATCGGCGTGATCGCCATCGAAGGCCACCCACAGACCCAGGTCCTCCACACGGCTGGCCGACTGGGGGGCCGCCACGGTGCCATCCCGGAGTTCGACCCGACCAGCCAGCCGCGGATCGCTACGCGTGCCGGTGAGCTGGGCCCGGGCCCGGACTTCACCGTCGATCTCACTGAGATCGGGCACCAGGGAGTGGAAGAAGCCCAGGCGCAGACCGTCGACCATCAGCTCGCCGGCGATGGCCTCGCCCTCCGGACGCGGATCGCCGCTGGCTCGGAGCGCCACGTTCCCCGCCTCCTCGGCCTCGAAATCGAGTTGCGCCTCGGCCTCTTCAGGGCGGTAGCGCCCTTGCACCGCCAGGCGCTGGTAATCGACCTCGCGAACCACCGGGTCACCGTCCTTGAACTCGTCGGGCAGGGTCAGGGCCAGGCGCCCACCCAGGCTCTCGGCCCACACCCGGGCGTCCACCCCCGCCTCCGGACTCCAACGCAGCCCGCCTTCGCCGGACAGAGCACCCTGCCAATCGACCCCATCGGGGAGCCACGGCTCAACCCAGGCCAGATCGAAATCCGCCAGGACGAAGTCCAGATCCGCCCCTTCGGGACCGGCGCGCGCCCCCTCCGGCAGGTGCAGGCGGGCATCACGATAGCGCCAGCACTGGGCACCGAGGTCCAGCTCCTCGTCGGCGTAGCGCAGCGGGAACGGGGCGTCCAGGGTCAGTTGGTGCCCCTGGAACTCGCCCCCGGCGTCCACCATGAGTCCACTCCAGCCGAACTCCGGCTGCCACCCCCCAGCCAGTCCCAGATGGGCCTGCCCCTCGGGGGCGTGCAGGCGCACCCCGAGGTGGTGGGCGGCGCGGCTCCCGGTGGCACGCATCTCCACCTCATCGATCTCGCCCTGGGGCAGCTCGATGCCGCGCAGTTGCACCAGGGCATCCCCGGGCTCCTGCGCCAGCGCCGGTACATCAGCCTGCCAGTCCAGCGCTGCAAGGCTGTACGCCTCGAAGCGCAGATCGCGGCCGCGGCCCTCCGTCTCGATATCCAGCGCTTGCGGGGCACCACGCACCCGGGCACGGGCATCGAGTTCGCCGCCCAGGCGCTCATCCAGCACACCCAGATCCGCCAGGCGGGCGCGCAGATCCACATCCCAGGTCTCCGCCAGGGTGCCGTCGAGCAGGACCTCCCCGCCGTCTACCCGCGCCTCGATGCCGCTGAGCCGCCAGACAGCGTCCAGCGTATGCTCGGCCCGGCCACGGAAGGCCACCTCGCGCCCCTCCAGCTCACCGCGTAGGCCGGGAGTACCGACATCCAGCGCCCACCCGTCGCCGCCGGCCTGGCCGCGGACGGTGAGCGGCCCGCTCACCCGGTGCGGGGCCTGGGGCCACTCCAGCGAGGGATCCAGATCCTCGACATCGGCGGCGACATCCCAGCGCACCCCGTCGGCGTCCCAGCCAAGCTCGACCCGGCCCTGCAGCCCGCCGCCGAGCAGCTCGCCGGTGAGATCGGTGAAGCGTGCCCCCTCGGCATCCACTTGGAAACGGCTGCGCAGACGGCTGCGGGGGACGTGCTTACCGACCACCCCCGTTTCCAGGTGGCCGCTCAGGCCATCGATATCCCCCTGAGCGATCAGGTTCAGCCCTTCCGCGGCCACGATCTCGCGGGTATCCAGAGGCCACCCCCCGTCCAGATCCTCGGTCTGGATGCGCAGCGGCAGCTGAGCGTCGAGAGGCTGGATGTCCAGGTCGATACCGCCACTGACCGGGCCGGAGAGGGTACTGCTGACCCGCAGCGCTGCGGCGCTGCCGCCGAGCCGCGAGGCGAAGCGGACCCGCTCCGGGAGCCCGGGGGCGGCCGCGGTCCCGCGCACGAACAGGGCCAGCGGATAGCTCTCGGTGGTGTGCAGATGCCCGTCCAGCTCCACCCGGGCGTCGTCCCGCTCCAGCAGCAGGCGGTGGATGCGCCACTCGGTGCCGCTGGCTGCCCAGGCGGCCTCGAGGCGCTTGATCCGCTGCGCCGGGGCGTCGCCGATGTTCAGCACCACCTGCTCAACCAGCAGCTCCTCGACATCGACAGCCAGCGGCAGCTCGATGTGGGGCAGAGTCACCGGTTCGGTCCGGGCCTCGGTGTCGACCGGCGCCACCGGCTCCTCCCCCTCGGCCACCGTCACTTCGACCCCGCTGACCCGCAGGGCGTTGACCCGCGCCTCGCCGGCAAGCAGACGCTGCGGCTGCCAGGCCAGTTCGGCACGCGCCACCGCGACATCGATCTCGGCGTCGCGCCAGGCCACGTCCGCCACCTCGACGCCGCGCATGAGGCTGCCGCCGGTGACCCGCAGCTCCAGCCGCGGCTCCAGCGACTCGGCCACGCTGGCCGCCAGGCGCGCCCCGGCGGTGGTCATCAGCAGCCACAGGATCGCCAGCACCAGCAGCCCGAGGGCGGCCAGGACGGTGGTGGCGGAGAGCTTGAACAGACGACGCAGCGAGATCACAGATCCGACCCCATCGAGAAGTGGAGACGCCAGGAGTCGTCCGCTTCCCCCACCGTGGAGGCGAGGTCGAGGCGGACCGGCCCCACCGGGGACGACCAGCGGATGCCGAAGCCAGCACCCGTCTTCGCCTCAGCACTCAAGTCATCCCAGTCGGCGTAGGCATTACCGCTGTCCACGAAGATCGCCGGGCGCCAGTTGGGGGTGAGCTGATAACCGTATTCGGCACTGCCCACCGCCAGATAACGGCCACCGATGGTGGTCCCATCTTCCTCGGGCCCCAGAGTCTGGTACTTATAGCCGCGTACACTCTGATCGCCACCGGCGTAGAAGCGCAGCGAAGGCGGCACATCGACGAACGAGTCCGTGGCCAGCGCACCGACCTCGCCACGGATAAGGAACCGGTGGCGCTCCCCCAGCGTGCGCACCCAGCGGGTGGCGGTGCGCACGCGGCGCAGCTCGATGTCCGAAGCCAGATCCGGGTCGGCCACCTCCAGGCTCAGCATTTGCCGGTCGCCCCAGCGCGGATCGAGCCCACCGCGGCTGCGCACCCGGCTCCAGCTAACCCCGGGGATGTAGAGCTGGGTGGTGCGCTGATCGTCGTCGATGCGGTAACGCTCGCGGTAGGCGCGCAGGGACAGGACCTGCTGCCAACCGCTCTCGAGGCGATGCCGGTGCTGAACCGATGCGGTGACCTGTTCGGTGTCGATATCGGCCACGTCCTGCGCCTGGATACCGAGCTGGTACTCCAGCTGGGTGCGCAGGGGATCGCGCAGCGGCACCGTATAGGTGCTGATGAGGTTCTGCCGGCGCTCGGCGATCTCGCTCTCCACCGCCAGCGAGTGCCCCCACTGGTTCACCCACGGCCGACGCCAGCCCAGGCGCACGCGGGCGCCGAGGTCGGTGGTGAAGCCGACGCCAGTGGTGATCTCGTGCCGGGCCCGCGCGGAGAGGTCCACGTCCACCGGCACCTGATCATCCTCGGTGCGATCCCGCCGCGGACGCACCCGCACATCGGAAAAGTAGCCACTGTCGAGCAACGCGCGGTTGAAGGCCGCCACCTGTTCGGCGGTATACGGCTCGTCGCGTTCGAAGGGAACCAGCCGCTGCAGGAACGCCTCGGCCAGCGGCGATTCCGAGAACCGTACCGCGCCGAAGCGGTAGCGCACACCGGTGTGGTAGTGCAGGATCACCTCGGCCTCGCGGGCCTCCGGGTCGACCTCCACGCGCCGGGTGACGTAGCGACCATCGAAGTACCCCTGGTCCAGCGCCAGGTTCTGGATAGCCCGACGCGCCGCCTCGTAGCGACCGTGGTGGAGAACATCACCCTCACCGATCCCCAAGCGCTGCTCGATGCCAGCGAAGGCCGGATCGGTCCCTCCCGGTCCGGTGATCAGCACATGGATCCGGCTCAGACGCACCGGTTCGCCAGGGTCGACGACGATGGTCAATCGCACCTGTTCGTCGAGACGCTCCCGACGCACCTCGATCTGTGCATCGTAGTGGCCCACGGCCTGCAAACCGCGTTCGGCCCGCTCCACCGCGCGGCGACGGAACGCGGTGATCGCGGCGGGATCGGCAGACGCCGGCTCCCCCACGTGGCCGCGCACCTGATCGGCGAGCTCGCCGCTAACCCCCTCGATGACCACCTCCACCCCGGCGTAGGCCGGACGGCCAAGCAGGGCCAGGAGGATCAGCAGGACCAGCGCAGCCAGACGCATCCGGGTCCTCACCAAGCGCCGGCGCAGACTTGTATACTCGGGGGCCGCGGCACCGTCGGGGTGCCCTGGTCGATCAGCAGAGGGGATCACGAGGTCCATGCAAGAAGAGTCGGAACCGGAACGGACAGAACAGGACGAGCACCACCTGCGCCTGCGCAACATGGTCCTTGAGGACTACGACGATGTCGCGCACATCATGGACCAAGTGTATCCCGATATGGACGGGGCGTGGTCGCGGGAACAGTTCGCGGCGCAGATCAATCGCTTCCCGGAGGGGCAGATCTGCATCGAGGACAACGGCCGCGTGGTTGCCGGCGCCATCACGCTCATCGTGGACTACGGTCGCTTCGGCGACAAGCACACCTACGAGGAGATCACCGGCGGCGGCTACCTGACCACCCACGACCCCAACGGCGACGTCCTTTACGGCGTGGATATCTTCGTCGACCCGGAGTACCGCTCGATGCGCCTGGGGAGGCGACTCTACGACGCCCGCAAGGAGCTGTGCCGGCGTCTGAACCTGCGCGGCATCGTCGCCGGCGGGCGCATCCCCGGCTACACCCGGCACGCGGACGAGATGTCGCCGGAGGCCTACATCGAGCTGGTCAAGCGCCGCGAGATCCATGACCCGATCCTCTCGTTCCAGCTCGCCAACGACTTCCACGTGCGGCGGATCATCACCGATTACCTGCCCTCGGACCGGGACTCGTACGCCTACGCGACCCTGGTGCAGTGGAACAACATCTTCTACGAACCCAAGGAACAGCCGCTGATCACCCGGCGCAAGGCCGTGGTCCGGGTCGGCACTGTGCAGTGGCAGATGCGCCCGATGAGCTCGGTGGACGAGCTGATCGATCAGGTGGAGTTCTTCGTCGACGCCCTGGCCGGCTACAACGCCGACTTTGCACTGTTCCCGGAGTTCTTCAACGGACCACTGCTTTCGCTGTTCAACCAGGAGAACCCGGCCGAGGCCATCCGCGGCCTGGCGCAGTACACCGAGGAGATCGTCGACGAGATGTCGCGCCTGGCGGTCTCCTACAACATCAATATCATCGCCGGCTCGATGCCCGTCTACCAGGAGCAGTCGCTCTACAACGTCTCCTACCTCTGCCGGCGCGACGGCACGACGGATGAGCAGCACAAGCTGCACATCACCCCCGACGAGCGCTCCTACTGGGGCGTGCGGGGCGGTGACGAACTCAAGGTCTTCGAGACCGACATCGGCAAGATCGGCATCCTGGTCTGCTACGACTCCGAGTTCCCAGAGCTGCCGCGGATCCTCAATCAGAAGGGGGCGCGCATCCTCTTCGTGCCCTACTGGGTCGACACCCAGACCGGCTATCTGCGCGTCCGCCGCTGCGCCCAGGCACGGGCCATCGAGAACGAGTGCTATGTGGCGATCACCGGCTCCGTGGGCAACCTGCCCAAGGTAGAGAACATCGACATCCAGTACTCGCAGTCGGCGGTGTTCTCGCCGGCGGACTTCGCCTTCCCCCACGACGCCATCGTCGCGGAGACCACCCCGAACACCGAGATGACGCTGATCGTCGACCTGGATCTGGACAAGCTCACCGAGATCCGCAACGAGGGCTCGGTCCGCAATTACAAGGACCGTCGCCTGGATCTCTACCGCATCCAGTGGCTGGGCCGGGACTGAGGGCCCCGGCCCCTGGGGTCAGGCGATCAGGGCCAACAGCAGGAGCACCGCGCAGACCACGGCGGTGAGCCGGCCCCGGAGCTGGCGGTACCAAGGCGGGAAACCGGTGCCCGGGTCGGCGAGGCGCTCGTAGCCGTACCAGGCGGCAAAGCCGGCGGCCAGCAACAGCGCCCCGCCGGCGGGGGCCCCGCCGACCCCGAGGCCCGCCCCCAGCCATCCGACCAGCGCTGGCAACACGCCCCCGGCCATCACCGACCAGGGGCGCTGGTCGCGCAGCAGCGCCACCCCCCAGTGCACCCCGCCCAGGAACGAAAGGATGGCGGCGCCGTAGACCAGGGTGGCCGCCACTGCCTGCTCGTGCAGCGCCGCCGGGGCGACGGCAGCCAACAACAGCCCGAGGACGAAGGGGACCAGCCCGGCGTAGCCCAGCACCCGCCCGGGCCGCTCGGCCCGCGCCGCGGCCGGGGCCTCATCGCCGATCACCGGATGCTCGAGCAGCTCATCGGGGCCGCCGACAAAAGCGCCGTGGACGAAGATCTGCGGCAGACTCCGCCAACCGGTCATCTCCTGGAGCTGGTGGAACCGGTCACGCATCTGTGCCGAGCCCATGGGCATCTCGACCTCCCGGTAGTCGACCCCCCGCCGATGCAGCGCACGCACCACCGAGCGGGTGTCGGTCAGGCCCGAGCGGAAGATGACCACCGTCGCCGAACTCAGCTCACGGGCGAGCGCCGGATCGTCTCCGTGACCGCCCTGTTGTCCTGTCCACTCCTCTGCCATGCCGCCTCCTCCGGTTGCTCGCGGACCAGTGTAGGGGATCCGGCCAACCAGCGTCGCGGACATGCGGACTCTGAAAGTCCACTTTTGCTAGCATGATCGTCACCCTGACCGTCACACCCTTCAGCAAATCCCGGGGACCCGAGCCATGTACGCACCCAAAGGCGAACCCATCACCTTCCAGCGCGACTGCGAGGCCGTGGTCATCCCTGCCGGGGACACCGGCGTCATCCCCGCCGGTGCCGAGGGGGTGCTGACCCAGGCCCTCGGCGGCAGCTACACCATCTACCTCCAGGGCTATCTGTTCCGCATCGACGGCGCCAATGCCGACGCCATCGGCAAGGAACCGCCCCAGCCCCCACAGCTGCCGGAGGGGGCCACCGACGAAGACGTGGAGCGCCTGATCTGGGAGCAGATGGCCACCTGCTACGACCCGGAGATCCCGGTCAACGTGGTCGACCTCGGGTTGATCTATCGCTGCGACATCCGCAAGGACGAGCACGGCCAGCGCCACGTCGATATCGACATGACCCTCACCGCCCCCGGCTGCGGGATGGGCGATATCCTCGCCCACGACGTCCGGGTCAAGGTCCAGATGGTGCCCACGGTCGCCGAGGCGCAGGTCAACCTCGTCTTCACCCCGCCGTGGAGCAAAGAGATGATGTCCGAGGCCGCCAAGCTCCAGGTCGGCCTGATGTAGCCGGATCACCCTCGGCCCGGGGCCGTGCTACCCGACACGGCCCCGAATCGCTTGCGGCTAGAAGCCCTGCTTCTCCATCCACGGGATGATGCGCTCGAAGGCCCGCTCGATGTCGTCCATCGAGGCCGCGTAGCTGATGCGCAACGAGTTCGGGCAGCTGTCGCCGAAGGCGTCGCCCGGGACGACACACACGCCGGTCTCCTTGAGCATGCGCGTGGCCAGGTTGGTGGCGTCGGTGTTCGGCGGCAGCGACGGGAAGATGTAGAACGCCCCCTGCGGCCGGTAGCTGGTCAGGTGCGGGGTCTTGCTAACGAGCTCAACGATGCGGTCACGCCGCTGACGGTAGGCCTCGAGCATCTCGTCGACGCACGCCATCCCCCCCTTGAGGGCGGCCACCCCGGCCCACTGCGCCGGCGTGTTGGCGACCGTGGTGGTGAAGATATGGAAGCGCTGGAGCTTCTTGATCGCCCCCTGGCTGGAGATCAACCAGCCGATGCGCAGACCGGCCATACTGAAGGTCTTCGACAGGCTGGAGACCGCCATGACGTGGTCCAGGTCCGAGGTGCAGCGCAGCACACTCGGATACTCCATCTCGTCGAGCAGCAGGTGGTCGTAGACCTCGTCGCTGAAGACGTAGACCCCACGGTAGGCGGCCTCCTGGACGATGGCCTCGATGGTCTCCCGGGGGTAGACCGTACCGGTGGGGTTGCTCGGCGAGTTGAGGATGATCCCGAAGGTGCGCATGCCGATGTTGTCGATCACCTCCTGGGGATCGATCTGGTGACCGTGCTCTGCGCGGGTGGGGATCGGCTTGACCTCGGCGCCGTTCATGCGGATCAGCGGGGCGTAGAGCGGGAAGGTCGGATCCGGGATCAGGAACTGCCGCCCAGGCGCCGCGGTGGCCGCGATGGCCAGATACATCGCCTCGGTGGCGCCGGTGGTGATGAGCACGTTCTCCGGCTCCAGCGGGCGGTCGTAGCGGTGGCTGTAGTACTCCGCCACCGCCTCGAGCATCTGCGGCAGGCCGGCATCCATGGTGTAGCCGGTCTTGCCGTCGCGCAGGGCCTGGATGTGGGCCTCGACAACGTGCTCCGGCATGGGGAAGTCCGGCTGGCCAATGGACAGATGGATGACGTCGTCCATCTCGGCCGCCATGTTCACCATCTTGCGGATGCCGGGAATGGGCAGGGCCCGGATCGAGGGGCTCCACACCGGCTCGCGCTCGTCGTCGGGATCGATATCGTCGGGATAGGCCACGGCAAGCTCTCCGCGTTGCTCTGCACTGCGATCGCGCGTCGGCCGCCCCGGGCGGAGCGGCCGGCTCGCACCCTCTCTTGAAGTTGTCATCCTGCCACTGCGCTTACAAGTGCCCGCGACCAAAATCCGGCTCAACGCGGCAGGCTCCTTGTCCCTCCCCGGCCCAGCGGATACCTTGGACAGAACCCATGATCAGGAGACCGACGGGCCATGGCCGACGGAGAACGACCTGTCATCGCCCTGCTCACCGCACCGGACGAGGGACCGCCTCCGGGGCTTGAGCAGCTTGAGGACCGCGCCGAGGTTCGCCACACCACCACCCGCGAGGAACTCACCGACGCCATCGCGGATGCGCAGATCCTGCTCGTAACCGACTTCCGCACCCGCTTCGTCCGCGACGCCTGGCCCCACGCCCGGAAGCTCCAGTGGGTCCACGCCACCAGCGCCGGGGTCGACGCCCTGATCTTCCCCGAGATGGCCCGCTCCTCCATCCCCCTGACCAACGCCCGCGGCATCTTCGATCGCGCCATCGCGGAGACGGTATTGGGGATGGTCCTGCTCTTCGCCAAGGACATGCGCACCACCCTGACCCTGCAGGAGCGCCGCGAATGGCGCCACCGCGAGACCGAGCGCATCCAGGGCAAACGGGCCCTGGTCGTCGGCGCCGGCTCCATCGGTCGGCAGATCGCCCGGCTGCTCGATGGTGCCGGACTCTGGGTGGACGGCGTAGCCAGCCGCCCGCGCAGCGACGACGCCGACTTCGGCACCGTCTACGGCACCGCCGACCTGCACGAGCAGCTGCCGCGGGCGGACTACGTGATCATCGCCGCTCCGCTGACCGACGCCACCCGCGGGCTGTTCGATCGCAGCGCCTTCCAGGCCATGGACCCCGGCGCTCGGCTGATCAACATCGGCCGTGGTCCGATCGTAGTGACCGAGGAACTGGTCGCGGCCCTCCATGACGGCACCATCGCCGGCGCCGCCCTCGACGTCTTCGAGGAAGAACCGCTGCCGCCGGCCCATCCGCTATGGGACATGCCCAACGTCTTCCTCTCCCACCACATGGCCGGCGACTTCATCGGCTGGCGCGAGGCCCTGATCCATCAATTCATCGACAACTTCGAGCGGTGGTCCAGCGGATCATCCCTGCGCAACGTCGTCGACAAGCAACGCGGTTACGTGCCACCGGAGAACCCAGCATGAGCAGCCACCCCACCGCCATCGCCGATCTCACCGCCAGTGAGCTGCTGCGCCGCTACCGCAGTGGCAGCCTCTCCCCGGTCGAGGCCACGGAAGCGGCCCTGGCCCGGATCCGGGCCCACAACGAGACGGTCAACGCCTTCTGTCTGGTGGACGAGACAACCACCCTGGCCGCCGCCCGGCGGGCCGAGCAGCGCTACCTCAACACCTCCCCGATGGGCGAGCTGGATGGCGTGCCCGTGGCCATCAAGGACGTCTTCCTCACCCGCGGCTGGCCCAACCTCAAGGGATCGAAGACCGTCGACCCGGCCGGCCCCTGGGAGCAGGATGCCCCGGCGGTCTCGGCGCTGCGCCGCCACGGCTTCGTGCCGCTGGGCAAGACCACCACGCCGGAGCTCGGCTGGAAGGGGGTCACGGACTGCCCGTGCTACGGCGTCACCCGCAACCCCTTCGATCCCGACAAGACCGCCGGCGGCTCCAGCGGCGGCAGCGCCTCCTCGGTGGTTCTGGGCATGGGGCCGCTGGCCCTGGGCACCGACGCCGGCGGCTCGATCCGCATCCCCGCCGGTTTCTCGGGGCTGGTCGGCCACAAGCCGACCCAGGGCCGTGTGCCCCTCTGGCCGGCGAGCCCGTTCGGCCAACTGGCCCACCCGGGGCCGATGACCTGGACCGTGGAGGACGCCGCACGGTTGATGAACGTCATCGCCGAGACGGACCCCCGGGATCCGACCCTACCCGCGGCCGGAGGCGACTACGTCGCCGCCCTGGCCGGCGGCGTGGGCGGGCTGCGCGTGGCCTTCAGCCCCAACCTCGGGTATGTGCAGGTGGACGCGGAGATCGCCCGCAGCGTGGCCGAGGCGGCGCGCATGTTCGAGGCGCTGGGCGCCCGGGTCGAGGAGGTGGATCCGGGGTTCGCCGACCCGCGCGAGGCGTTCGATCTGCTCTTCTTCGGCGGCGCGGCCAACGCCCTGCGCAGCATCCCCGAGGAGCGCCACGCCGAGATGGACCCGTGCCTGATCGAGGCGGCAGGCAGTGTCCGCGACGCCTCCATGCTCGACTACCTGGCGGCGATGAACGAGCGGGCGGCGCTGATCGAGCGCACCAGCCTGTTCCACCAGCAGTACGACCTGCTGCTGACCCCCACGCTGCCGATCCCCGCGTTCACCGCCGGGCGCGAGGTCCCGGAGGGCTGGCACGACCCACGCTGGCCCAGCTGGACCCCGTTCACCTACCCGTTCAACATGACCGGCCAGCCGGCCTGCTCGGTGCCCTGCGGCTTCACTGGGCAGGGCCTGCCCATCGGCCTGCAGATCGTCGGCCCCCGGCACGCCGATGCCCTAGTGCTGCGTGCCGCCCACGCCTACCAGCAGGCGGCACCGCTGACCGATCACCGACCGGCCTGGGCCCGCTGAGCGGCGGGCACCGGCCCCCCGAACGACCGACCCACGACTCCGCTGCCAAGAGGGTCCACATGATCGATTCACCGCTACTGCCCGAATTCAACGGCTACATTGCCGGGGAGTGGGTGGCCGCCGACAACGGCGCCACCTTCCAGATCACCAACCCGGCCAACGGCGAGCTGCTCGGCGAACTGCCGGCGATGGGCGCCCACGAGGCCGGGCGTGCCGTCGATGCCGCCCACACCGCCCTGGAAGAGACCCCGGACCTGGAGACCCGGCGCGGCTGGCTGCAGGCCATCGACACGGCCCTGCGCGAGCACCAGGAGGAGCTGGGGCGAATCCTCACCCTGGAGCACGGCAAGCCCCACGCCGAGGGCCAGGGCGAAGTGCTCTACGCCGCCGGCTTCTTCGCCTACGCGGCGCGCAACCTCGACGCGCTCGCGCCGCGCACCCTGGACGAACAGCCCCGCGGCTGCACCTGGACCGTGCACAATCGCCCGGCGGGCGCCGTGGCCCTGGTCACGCCGTGGAACTTCCCCATCGGCATGATCGCCAAGAAGCTCTCCGCGTCGCTGGCCGCCGGCGCGCCCGCCGTGATCAAACCCTCCTCGAAGACGCCGCTGACCATGACGGCCCTGTTCACCCTGCTCCACCGGGAGCTCGACCTGCCCGCGGGCATGGTCAACCTGGTCACCGGCGCTGCTGGCCCCATCGGCGATGCCCTGCTGACCGACCGGCGGATCCGGGTGTTCAGCTTCACCGGCTCCACCGACGTCGGCCAGTCCCTGATCCGCGACAGCGCGGACGACTGCACGCGCCTGGCCTTGGAGCTCGGCGGCAACGCCCCGTTCATTGTCTTCGCCGACGCCGACCTGGACTGGGCCGCGGATCAGCTCATGGCCAACAAGTTCCGGGGCGGCGGCCAGACCTGCGTCTGCGCCAACCGGATCCTGGTAGAGGACTCGGTCATCGACCGCTTCTCGGAGAAGGTCGCCGAGCGCGCCGCCCGATTGACCGTCGGCGACGGCATGAGCCCCGGCGTGGATCTGGGCCCGCTGATCGACCGCAGCGGCTACGACAAGGTCCGCCGCCACTTCCTGGACGCCGTCGAACAGGGTGCCACCCCGGTACTGGGCAGCGACCCGGGCCCGCTGGAGCAGGAGCACGGCGCCTACTTCCCGCCCACGGTGGTCCGCGGCGTGACCGCCACGATGGCCTGCTGGCAGGAGGAGACGTTTGGGCCGCTGGTGCCCATGGCCGCCTTCGGCGACGAGGCTGAGGCGCTGGCCATGGCCAACGACACCGAGTTCGGGCTCGCCGCCTACCTGTTCACCGGCGACGACGCCCGGGCGGAGCGGTTCATTCCGCGCCTATCCTTCCCCCACGTGGGCTGGAACACCGGCAGCGGCCCCACCCCGGAGGCGCCCTTCGGCGGTATGAAGCTCTCCGGCTACGGCCGCGAGGGCGGCCTGGAAGGGCTGTTCGAGTTCATCGACACCCAGACCGTGCCGCGGGTCCAGGGGTAACGCGCGTGCCGCGGCTGCGGCACGCGCCGAACAATGGATGGGACGAGCATGACCGACGAGCAGACCGAAACATTCCGCCAGCAACTGCTGGCGCTGCGTGAGGAGACCGTCGCCGCTGCGGAGTCCGCGCGGGCTGCCACTGCCACGGTGGAGCTCGATCAGACCCGTCAAGGACGGCTGTCGCGGATGGACGCCCTCCAGGGCCAGCAGATGGCCCTGGAGCGCGAGCGGCGCCGTCAGCACCTGGTCCAGCGCATCGACGGCGCACTGCGCCGGCTGGACAGCGGCGACTTCGGCTACTGCTTCATCTGCGGCGAGGACATCGACCCGCGCCGCCTCCAGGCCGACCCCACGCTGACAAGATGTGCCGAGTGCGCGGCTTAGCCGCCCGAACCCCGCACCGCCGCCAACGACTCTGCCCCCAGCGCCACCGCCAGCAGCCGGTCGACGCCCAGCGCCACCCCGGCGCAGTCGGGTACACCGCGCTCCAGGGCGCCGAGCAGCCGCTCGTCGAGGTCGTACACCGGCTGCCCGGCGCCGCGGCGCTCGGCCTGCTCGGCCTCGAAGCGCGCCCGCTGCGCGGCGGGGTCGGTGAGTTCGTGGTAGCCGTTGGCGATCTCCAGGCCGTCGATGAAGCACTCGAAACGCCGCGCAGTGCGCGGGTCAGCGTCGTCAAGGCGGGCCAGGGCCGCCTGGCTCGCCGGAAACCCGTAGAGAAAGGTCAACTGGCCGTGGCCCAGGGCCGGCCCCACGGCGTGGGAGAGCAGCAGATCGAGCGCGTCATCGCGGCTCGGGGCGGCCCCGTGCAGATCGATGCCCTGGTCCGCCAGAGCGTCGCGGAGTGCGTCATCCGCGTCGTCCAAGGGATCAACACCGGCGTAACGGCGAAAGGCCTCTTGGTAGGACCAGCGCTCGACCGGGCGATCACCGACAAGCAGCGCCGCCAGCGCCGACACCTCGTCCATCAGCCGGTGGTGGTCGAAGCCGATGCGGTACCACTCGAGCAGCGTGAACTCGGTGGCGTGCCAGCGCCCGCGCTCACCGCCCCGCCAGGCCGGCCCGAGGTAGTAGATGTCGCTGCTGCCGGCGGCGAGCATAGCCTTCATCGCCGATTCCGGGGAGGTCTGCAGGTAGGCGGCGTCGCCGTCGGCGGCCGCCCCGGGCACCGGGATGCTCTCCAGCGCCGGGTCCATGGCCGCCGGGCCGAGGCACGGCGGCTGCACCTCCACCACCCCGCGCTCGGCGAAGAAGCCGCGGATCCGTGCCAGCTTCTGACCGACCCGGCGCACGGTGGCGCCGTCGGCGGCGCCGCACGGACCGCCGGCCGCCATCAGTCCTTGGCGCGGCTGACGTACTCCGCCTTGCGGGTATCGACGCGCAGCACCTCGCCTTCCTCGATGAACAGGGGCACGCGCACCGTGGCGCCGGTCTCCAGCTTGGCCGGCTTGGTCCCGCCGCTGCTGGTATCCCCGCGCACGCCCGGATCGGTCTCGATGACCTTGAGGTCGACGAAGTTCGGCGCCTCCACCTGCAGCGGGGTGTCGTTCCACAGGATGACGGTGCAGGTATCCTGCTCCTTGATCCAGTTGGCGGCATCCCCCACGGCACTGCTCGGGGCCGCCTTCTGCTCGAAGGAGGTGGGATCCATGAAGTACCAGAACTCGCCGTCGTTGTAGAGATACTGGAGTTCGGTCTCCATGACGTCGGCCGCCTCGACGCTCTCGCCGGACTTGAACGTCTTCTCGACGACACGATTGGTCTTCAGATTGCGCAGCTTGACCCGGTTGAAGGCCTGCCCCTTGCCGGGCTTGACGAACTCGTTCTCGACGATGGTGAAAGGATCCCCGTCGAGCATAATCTTGAGCCCGCCCTTAAACTCGTTGGTGCTATAGGTCGCCATAATCCCCTCGGGTATGCGAAGTTGACGCGATGCTAACCGATACGGCCCGACAGCCCAAGCCAGGCAGAGAGCGCCGCGCCGCCGAGCGCTGGCGGCAGGAGCTGATCGGTGCGATTCGGCAGCCCGAGGAGCTGCTCCGGCGCCTGGATCTGCCTGAGTCACTGCTGGCCCCGGCCGAACAGGCCGCCCGGACCTTCCCAATGCGAGTGCCGGTCCCCTACCTGGCGCGCATCCGTCCCGGAGACCCCAACGACCCGCTGCTGCGCCAGGTGCTGCCCATCGGCGCCGAACTCGAGACCCATCCCGGCTACACCGCCGACCCCCTGGCCGAGCAGGGTGCCCGCACCGGCAGCGGCGTGCTGCAGAAGTACAACGGCCGGAGCCTGCTCATCGCCACCGGCGGCTGCGCCATCCACTGCCGTTACTGTTTCCGGCGCTGCTTCCCGTACAACCGCGAGGCGGGCTGGCGCACCGCCCTGGATCAGCTCGAGCAACACGGAGCCCCCGAGGAGGTCATCCTCAGCGGCGGAGATCCGCTGCTCCTCGACGATCAGGCGCTAGGCGCCTGCCTCGAGCGCCTCGGCCGCATCGCCGCGGTGCGCCGGGTACGTATCCACACCCGGCTACCGGTGGTGATCCCTTCCCGGGTCACTGCGGCCCTCGCCCGCCACCTGGGGCAAATCCGACTACAGAGCGTGATCGTGGTCCACGCCAACCACCCCCGGGAGATCGACGCGGAGGTCAGCTCGGCCCTGGCCCGGCTGCGAAACGTCTGCTCGACGGTCCTCAACCAGACGGTGCTGCTGCGCGGCGTCAACGACGATACCGCCACCCTGGCGTCCCTCTCCGAGCGGCTGTTCGCCGCCGACGTCCTCCCCTACTACCTACATCTGCTCGACCCGGTAGCCGGGGCGGCTCACTTCGACGTGGACGCAAAAACCGGGCAGCGGCTCTGGGCGGAACTGGCCCGGAGCTTGCCCGGTTATCTGGTGCCGCGCCTAGCCCGCGAGGAGCCCGGCGCGGCGGCCAAGACGGTGATTACACCGGACGCCCCTTGAGCGCCTCGATGCGCTCATCCAGCGGCGGGTGCGACATGAACAGCCGTTTGATCGACGAGCCGCCCATCCGGCCGTTGATGCCGAAGGCCTCCATCTCGTCCGGCATGTTCTGCGGCTCCACCGAGCGCTTAAGCTTCTCCAGCGCGGCGATCATCTTGTCGCGCCCGGCCAGCTTGGCGGCACCGCTATCCGCCCGGAACTCGCGCTTGCGCGAGAAGTACATGGTGATCATCGACGCCAGCACGCCGAGGACCATCTGAGCGAAGATCATGGTGATCCAGAAGCCGGGGCCGTGACCGCCCTCATTCTTGAACACCACCCGATCGACGAAGCGCCCGGCAACGTGCGAGAGGAAGATCACGAAGGTGTTCACCACGCCCTGGATCAGGGTCAGAGTGACCATGTCACCGTTGGAGACGTGGGCCACCTCGTGGGCGATGACCGCCTCGGCCTCGTCGCGGGTCATGTTCTGCAGCAGCCCCGAGCTGACCGCCACTAGGGCGCTGTTGCGCCGGGCACCGGTGGCAAAGGCGTTGATCTCCGGGGCGTCGTAGATTGCCACATCGGGCATGCCGATGCCCTCGCGCTGGGCGAAGCGGCGGACGGTCTCCACCAGCCACTGCTCCTGCTCGCCGCGCGGGCTCTCGATGGGCTTGGCACCCATCATCTTCATCGCCATGTACTTGGACATGGCCAGCGAGATGAAGGAGCCGGCAAAGCCGATGCCGGCGGCGAAGATCAGCAGCGTGACCATCTCCGCGTCGATGCCTTGCTCGCGGAGGAACTGCTCAACGCCGAGCAGGTTGAGGATGATCGACAGCACCAACACCACAGCGATGTTGGTCGCCAACAGTAACGCGATCCGGGTCAGCATCGTTAAGAACGCTCCTCTTTCATCAAGCTGCGGAACCTACTCCCTAGCGCTTGGATTGGGTTGGGCGACCAGGGTTTCAAGACCGGGTCGATCCGCTCAATTCTCCACGTGGAGCCCACGGATCTGGCGCAGCCCGCGCGGCAACTGAACACCGCGCCGGCCCCGGGCGGCGCGGAACGCCTCCAGATCGCTGTGGCTCAGCCGCTTGCCGGTCTTGCCGGCCTCCACACGCAGCGCTGCGCCGGCGGGCAGCACGGCCACGGCGACCACCACCTCCTCGCGATCGCGCAGGCGCTGGGCAGGGATGCCAATGAGCTTGTTGCCCTTGCCTCGCGCCATCTCCGGCAGCTCCTCAAGGGGGAAGACCAGCAGTCGGCCATCGGAACTGGCCACCACCACCTCGGCACCATCGGCCTCCGCGGGCACCGTTACGGGCGGGAGCACAGCCGCCCCATCCGGCAGGGTCAGCACCGCCTTCCCGGAGCGATTGCGCGAGAAGAGCTCGCGCAGGGGGACACGGAAGCCGTAGCCGGCATCGGAGGCGAGCAACCAGCGCGACTCCGAATCGCCGGCGAGGACCGACTGGAAGCGGGCCTTCTCCGGGGGCGTGAGCCGCTTGGTCAGCGGCTCCCCCTGGCTGCGCGCCGACGGCAGGGTATGCGCCGGGACCGCGTAGGCCCGACCGGTGGAGTCGAGGAAGATGGCCGGCTGGTTCGACCGGCCCAGGGCGTGATCCAGGTAGCCGTCGCCGGCCTTGTAGGAGAGCCCGGTCGCATCGACCTCGTGGCCCTTGGCGGCGCGGACCCAGCCCTTCTCCGAGAGCACCACGGTGACCGGCTCGCTGGGCATCAGCTCGGTCTCGTCCATGGCCCGCGCCGGACCGCGCTGGACCAGCGGCGAGCGGCGCTCGTCCCCGTGGGCCTCGGCATCACCGAGGAGCTCGCTCTTGACCTGCTCGCGCAGCCGGGCGGCGTCGCCAAGGGTGGCGCGCAGCTCGTCGCGCTCACGCTCCAGATCGCCCTGCTCGCCGCGGATCTTCATCTCCTCCAGACGGGCCAAGTGGCGCAGGCGCAGCTCGAGGATCGCCTCGGCCTGGGCATCACTGAGCCCGAAGCGCTCCATGAGCACCGGCTTGGGCTCGTCCTCCTCGCGGATGATGGCGATGACCTCATCGATGTTCAGATACGCGGTGAGCAGGCCCTCGAGGATATGGAGCCGATCCTCCACCTTCTCCAAGCGCCAAGTCAGGCGACGGCGGACCGTCTCGGTGCGGAAGCTCAGCCACTCGGCCAGAAGGTCGCGCAGGGAGAAGACCCGCGGCCGACCGTCGAGGCCGATGACGTTCAGGTGGACGCGGTAGCCGCGCTCGAGATCCGTGGTGGCGAACAGGTGATCCATGACCCGCTCCGGATCCTGGCGCCGGGAGCGGAGCTGGACGACGATGCGCACCGGCGCGTCGTGGTCCGACTCATCGCGCAGATCCTCGACCATGGGCAGCTTGCGCGACTGGATCTGGGCGGCGATCTGCTCCATGACCTTGGCGCCGGCCACCTGGTAAGGGAGTGCGTGGATGACGATCTGCGCCTGCTCCCGCTCATACTCCCAGCGGGCCCGCGCGCGGACGGTACCGTGGCCCCGCTCGTAGATGGTGCGCAGCTCCTCGCGCGGCGTGATCACGTCCGAGGCGGTGGGGAAGTCCGGCGCCGGCACGTGCTCACAGAGCTCCGCCGTGGTGGCCTCGGGCCGATCGAGGAGGTGGACGCAGGCATCGACCACCTCGCGCAGGTTGTGGGGCGGGATATCCGTGGCCATGCCCACGGCGATCCCCGAACCGCCGTTGAGCAACACGTTCGGCAGCCGCGCCGGCAGGCGTTCCGGCTCCTGCAGGGCGCCGTCGAAGTTGGGAATCCACTCCACTGTCCCCTGCCCCAACTCGTTGAGCAGCACGCGGGCGTAGGGGGTCAGGCGCGCCTCGGTGTAGCGCATGGCGGCGAAGGATTTCGGATCGTCCGGAGAGCCCCAGTTGCCCTGGCCGTCGATCAACGGATAGCGATAGGTGAACGGCTGGGCCATGTGGACCATGGCCTCGTAGCAGGCCGCGTCGCCGTGCGGGTGGTACTTGCCGAGCACGTCGCCGACGGTACGGGCCGATTTCTTGTACTTCGCCGCCGCCGACAACCCGAGTTCGGACATGGCGTAGACGATCCGCCGCTGCACCGGCTTGAGCCCGTCGGAGACGTGGGGCAGCGCACGGTCGAGGATGACGTACATCGAGTAGTCGAGGTAGGCCCGCTCGGTGAACTCGCGGAGCGGTTGCGTCTCGAAGTCGGAGGCAGCGTTTTCGGACATAGTCGTTTGCTGTTCGGCGCTTAGTAGTCAGGGGGTCAAAGGACGATTTCCGCCAGGTTGCCCTTGCTCTCCAGCCACTCGCGGCGCTGGGCTGCGGCGCCACGGCCGAGCAGCATGCCGAGCAGGCGTTCGGTCTCGTCGGGGTCATCGACGGTGAGCTGAACCAGGCGGCGGGTATCCGGGGCCATGGTGGTCTCGCGCAGCTGGACCGGGTTCATCTCACCAAGGCCCTTGAAGCGCGTCTCCTGCACCTTGCCCTTGATGCGCTCGGCCTCGATCCGGTCGAGGATACCCTGGCGCTCGTCGCGGTCGAGGGCGTAGAAGGTCTGCTTGCCAACATCGATGCGATACAGCGGCGGCATCGCCACGTAGACGTGGCCGCCGGCCACCAGGGCCGGGAAGTGGCGCTGGAACAGGGCGCAGAGCAGCGTGGCAATGTGCGCGCCGTCGGGGTCAGCGTCGGCCAGGACGCAGACCTTGTGGTAGCGCAGCCCGGAGAGGTCCTCGCTGCCCGGGTCGACCCCCAGGGCCACGGCGATATCGTGGACCTCCTGGGAGGCCATGACCTCGTCGGGAGCCACCTCCCAGGTATTGAGGATCTTACCGCGCAGCGGCATGACCGCCTGGAATTCCCGTTCGCGGGCCTGCTTGGCCGAGCCGCCGGCGGAATCCCCCTCGACCAGGAAGAGCTCGCTGCGCGCCGGATCCTGCCCGGTGCAGTCGGCCAGCTTGCCGGGCAGCGCCGGCCCACTGCCCACCCGCTTGCGCGTCACCTTCTTGGCGGCCCGCTGGCGGCGCTGAGCGGCGCGCACCACCAGATCGACAATCTGCTCGGCGCTCTGGGTGTGCTCGTTGAGCCACAGGCTGAAGGCGTCCTTCACGGCCCCGGAGACGAAGGCGGCACAGTTGCGCGAGGAGAGCCGCTCCTTGGTCTGCCCGGCGAACTGCGGCTCATGCATCTTCACCGACAGCACGTAGCTGATGTGCTCCCAGACGTCCTCCGGGGCGATGCGCACCCCGCGCGGCAGCAGGTTACGCAGCTCGCAGAACTCGCGCATGGCCTCGGTCAGGCCGGTGCGCAGGCCGTTGACGTGGGTCCCGCCCTGAGGAGTGGGGATGAGGTTGACGTAGCTCTCCGCCGGCCCGCTGCCCTCCGGCAACCACACCAGGGCGCACTCCATCTCCTCGTGCTCGGAGCCGAGCCGGGCAGTGAACGGCGGATCCGGCAGATGCTCGTAGTCGGCCACGGCACCGGCCAGGTAATCGCGCAGCCCATCCTCGTAGTACCAGGTCAGCACCTCGGGCTCCTGCCCCTCGCCCCCGGTGGCGTCGCGCAGGATGACCGTCAGCCCCGGGCAGAGCACCGCTTTGGCGCGCAGCAGGTGCTCGAGCCGGGCGCGAGAGAAGCGCGGGCTGTCGAAGTAGCTGGTATCCGGCCAGAAGCGCAGCGTGGTGCCGGTCTCCCGCGTCTTGCCCACCCGCTCCAGCGGCTCGATCCGCTCCCCCGCCGAGAAGGCGATGGTGTGCTCGGCGCCGTCGCGGCGGATATGCACCTGCAGCCGCGTCGATAGCGCGTTCACCACGGAGACACCGACCCCGTGCAGGCCGCCGGAATAGCGGTAGCTCTTGCTCGAGAACTTGCCGCCGGCGTGGAGCCGGCCGAGGATCACCTCGACCGCGGGCACCCCCTCGGTGGGATGCATATCCACCGGCATGCCGCGGCCGTCGTCGCTGACCTCCAGGGAGCCATCAGCGTGCACGGTCACCTCGATGCGCCGGGCGTGTCCGGCGACCGCCTCGTCGACACTGTTGTCGATCACCTCCTGGGCGAGGTGGTCGGGGCGGTTGGTTTCGGTGTACATACCGGGACGCCGGCGTACCGGCTCCAGTCCGGTCAGGACTTCGATGTCGGAGGCGTCGTAGGTCTGCTGGGTCTTGGTTGTCATCGGATCACGGTGGTCACGGATCGGGCCATTGAGGGTTCGCGCTCGGGGCGAGCAGTTTCCGGCTACCGGAGGCAAGTTACAAGGGAGCCGTTCGCCGGGATTCCCTGCACCGTCGTCGGCGACGGAGGCGTGGCTCGCACCCTGCCGCTTCGCGGCTTATTTGACCACCCCTTGCGGCTCCGTTACTTTTCTCCGTCATGAGCGAGACCGATTCTCAGGAAACCGCCCCCCAGGGCGACCTCCCCGACTTCGAGCGCTCGGTGGCCGAACTTGAGGCCCTGATCGAACGCATGGAGCGTGGCGAACAGACCCTTGAGGAGGCCCTGCGCGACTTTGAACGGGGCATCCACCTGACCCGCCACTGCCAGAAGGCGCTGAGCGCCGCCGAGCAGAAAGTGGCTATCCTACTCGAGAACAGCGAGGACGGTGATGTCGGCCCGTTTCGACCCGACGATTCTTGAGGCCCTGGAGGCGGCCCTGCCGCCGCTGCGCGAACGCGCCGAACGGGCCCTGGAGGCGGCCCTGCCCGCCGCCGATGCCCATCCGACGGGCATCCATGAGGCGATGCGCTACGCGGTGCTCGGCGGCGGCAAGCGCATGCGCCCGATCCTGGTGTACGCCACCGGGCAGGCCCTCGATCACACCGGCAGAGCGCTGGACGCCCCGGCCTGCGCCGTGGAGATGATCCACGCCTACTCGCTCGTCCACGACGATCTACCCGCCATGGACGACGACGATCTGCGGCGCGGGCAACCGACCTGCCACCGCGCCTACGATGAGCCGACGGCCATCCTGGTCGGCGATGCCCTGCAGGCCCGGGCCTTCGAACTCCTGGCCGACGGCGAGCGGGAGGGCGCTCCGGCTCCCGCCGCCCGGGCCGGCATGGTCCACGCCCTGGCGCGGGCGGCGGGCTCGGGCGGCATGGTCGGTGGCCAGGCCATCGACCTCGCCGCGGTGGGGCGTCAGCTCGACGCCGCCGAGCTCGAGGACATGCACATCCACAAGACCGGGGCCCTGATCCGGGCCAGCGTCCAGCTCGGCGCCCTGGCCAGCGGTCCGACCTGCGCCGCCACCCTCAACGCCCTCGATCGCTACGCCAAGTGCGTCGGGCTCGCCTTCCAGATCCACGACGACGTACTCGACGTGGAGGGCGATGCCGACGCCCTGGGCAAGGAGCAGGGCGCTGACGCGGCCCGGGACAAACCCACCTATCCGTCGATCCTCGGTCTGCGCCAGTCCCGCGAGCTGGCCGAGCGGCTGGCCGGCGACGCCATTGATGCCCTGGCCGACCTGGGTCCCGGCGCGGATGTGCTGCGCGGACTGGCCGCCTACTGCATCCAGCGCCAGGCCTGACCGCCCGCCCTTCCGGTTAAAACCCCACCGAGGCCGTCGGGATTACCCCTTTACAAAAACTTAAACTCGTTCCAAATTCAAACCTATCGCTGGAAGCCCAGATCGAGGCCGCAGAATCATGCTCAACCCCACTTGTCACCCGCCCCATACGACGGGGTCAGACACCAGGAACAAGACCATGGAAGACGTCCAGGGACGGGCCGACACCCGGCAGATCGAGATCAATAAGGTCGGCATCAAGGATATCCGCCACCCGGTGCGGGTACGCGACCGCACCGGGCGCGACCAGCACACCGTGGCCACCTTCAGCATGTATGTGAACCTGCCGCAGCACTTCAAGGGCACGCACATGTCGCGGTTCGTCTCGATCCTCGAGGGCCACGACCGCGAGGTCACCGTGGAGTCCTTCCACGAGATGCTCGCCGAGATGACCGACCGCCTCGAGGCCCACTCCGGGCATATCGAGATGGCGTTCCCTTACTTCGTCAACAAGCAGGCGCCGGTCACCGGGGTCGAGAGCCTGATGGACTACGAGGTGACGTTCATCGGCGAGATCCACGGCGGTCGCCACGAGACCTGGGTGCGCGTCGCCGTGCCGATCACCACCCTGTGCCCCTGCTCCAAGGAGATCGCTGAGCGCGGCGCCCACAACCAACGCTCCCTGGTCGTGGTGACGGCGCTGATGGACGGCTTCGTCTGGCTGGAAGAACTCATCGACCTGGTCGAGCGGGAAGGCTCCTGCGAGCTCTACGGGTTGCTCAAACGCCCGGACGAGAAGCACGTGACCGAACGCGCCTACGACAACCCCAAGTTCGTCGAGGATGTGGTACGGGACATCGCCGGCCGGCTCAACGATGATGGGCGCATCGCCGCCTACTCGGTGACCTCCGAGAACTACGAGTCCATCCACAACCACTCCGCATTCGCGCTGATCGAGCAGGACAAGCGGGGGCGCTGACCCCCGCGACGCCTCGGCACTTGGCGGCCCCGGTTGACCCTGCCGCAGGGGCAGGATTAGAGACTCTTACCCCGCTCGACCAACTGATCAGAATCAATCACAACCCGTGCAACGTGCTCCTTGCGCCGGTAGGATGGCCTTTGTAGGATCACTGACCGTTCGGTCGGTTGGCCAAGCGACCGCACCCCTGGAGCCTGAGCAGGATGGCCGCGCCCATGCCCGAGAACACCGGACGCACCGAAGCCGCCGAGCGGATCCTTGCCGCCGCCAAGCACCTGTTCGCCCGCGACGGCTACAGCTCCGTCTCGATCCGCGACATCGCCGAGGCCGCCGGCGTCAGCAAGGCCAACGTCTTCCACCACTTCGCCTCCAAGGAGGAACTCTACGTGGAGACGCTGCGCCGCTGCTGCGAAGCGGCGCGGGCGTTGATCCAGGCCTTCGCCGAAGATCAGGCGCGGGAACCGGCCGAACAGCTGCGCGCCTTCGTCCGCGCCGACCTCCGGCGCGCCCTGGACGACCCCGACGCCACCCGCTTGGTGTTGGCCGAGGCCTTCGACGCCTCGCCGAGCCAGGCCCGGACCCTGGTCAACCAGGTCTTCGGCGCCGATTTCCGGCGTATGACGGAGATCTTCTCGCGGGGCCAGGAAGACGGCTCGTGGCGGCAGGACACCAGCCCCGCGCTGATGGCCTCACTGATGCTGGCCGCCAACACCTTCTACACCGCTCACCGAGAGGTCCTGCGCCAGCTCCCCGGCGTGGACTTCGCCGACGACCCTGATCAGTACGCGGATCACGTCGTCGACATCCTGCTCGACGGGATCCAAAAGGAGGCGTAAGTGACTCACTGGCACAAGCTCGATTCGTCCCCCGTGTCGCCGGCCCGGCCCCGCCGGGTCGGTGTGATGGTCTCCGTAGCAGCCCTCGCCCTGCTCGCCGCTGCCTGCGGCGAAGACGCCGACAACGGCGAGGCCACCGCCGAGGAGGACGCCATCCCCGTCACCTGGATCGAGGCCGCCGAGGAAGAGGTCCGCGAGGTCCGCAACACCGTCGGCAGCATCGAAGCCAAGTCGCGGCCGCTACTCGCCGCCGAGGTGGGCGGCGTCATCGACACCATCCACGTCGACGAGGGGGCGCAGGTCGACCGCGGCGAACTCCTCGCCGAGATCGACCGCGAGGATTACATCGATGACCGCGACGCGGCCGCCGGCGACGTGGCCCGCCTGACCGCCATGGTCGGCGTGCAGGAGCGCAACGTGGCCCGCAACCGGGAGCTCTACGAGGACGACCACATCTCCGAGGACGAGCTCGACAACGCCGAGGCCGAGCTTGAAGCCCGCGAGGAAGAGCTCGCCTCCGCCCTCGCCCAGCTGCGGCGGGCCGAGCGGGATCTGGAACGCACCCGGATCCGCGCCGTGGTCAGCGGCGCCGTGGACGAGCGCCACATCAGCGCGGGCGACTACGTCAACGCCGGCGACGCCGTCTTCCAACTGATCAACCTGGACCGGCTCAAGGTCCGCCTGCCGGTCTCCGAAAGCCTGGCCCCCCGGGTCGACAGCGGCACGGAGCTGATCCTCAGCAGCCGCTCTGGCCTCCGCCCGGACCTGAAGACCACGGTCTCGGACCTGCGCCCCGGTATCCGTGATGCCACCCGCTCGCTGCAGCTTATCGCCGAGGTCGACAACCCCGGGGGGTGGCGCCCCGGCGCCAGCGCCGAGGCGGAGGTGGTGCTCGATGTCCGCGACGGCATCGTCGTACCCAACCAGAGCGTCGTGCGCCGCCCCGCCGGCGAGGTGGCCTACGTACTGAGCGAAGACGAGGGCCGGGTCGAGGAGCGCACCGTTGAGGTGGGGACCCGCTTTGGGGACCGCGCCGAGATCCGCGACGGCCTGGAACCCGGTGAGCGGCTCGTCCTCGACGGTGCGGGCTTCCTCACCGACGGCGCCGCCGTGGACGCCGCTCCCCACGAAGGCGACGACACGGATACGGAGTAAGGCACCATGACGCTCTCCGAGCTCTCCATACGCCGCCACGTCCTGGCGGTGATGATCAGCGCGCTGATCGTGCTCGTCGGCGCGATCGCCTATCAGGATATCGGCACCGACCGGATCCCCAACATCGACTTCCCCATGGTCAGCGTCACCGTTCATCAGGACGGCGCCGACCCGGAGCTGATGGACTCGGCGGTGACCGACGAGGTCGAGCGAGCAGTGAACACGGTCCCCGGGATCGACGACATCCAGTCGGTCTCCCTGCCCGGGACCTCGGTGGTTACCGTGCAGTTCGACCTGGACGTCGACGTCGATGTGGCCTTCAACGAGGTCAACGCCAAGGTCTCCGAGATCGTCCAGGACCTGCCGGAGGACGCCGAGGCGCCGGTGGTCGATAAGGTGGAGATGGACGCCCAGCCGATCATGTGGCTATCGCTCCAGGGCGACCGCACGGCGCAGGATCTCGACCGCTACGCCCGCAACGAGGTGCGCCCGCAGATTGAGGGGATCACCGGCGTCGGCGAAGTGCGGATCGGCGGCTCCCGGGAGCGGACCATGCGCCTGGAGGTCGACCCCGACCGCATGGCCGCCCACAACGTCGACGCCCAATCGATCATGCAGGCCCTCGAAGAGGAGCACGCCCAGATGCCGGGCGGCTTCCTGGTCGGCGGTGACACCGAGGAGATGCTCAAGCTCGACGTGGAGTACCACGACGCCGATGGCCTCGAAGCGATGATCATCGCCGAGGACGGCGACGATCGGGTCCGTTTCCGCGATATCGGCACCGTCGAGGACGGCCTGGCCGATATGCGCCAGCTCGCCCGCTTCAATGGCGAGCCGACTATCGGCCTCGGCGTGGTGAAGGTCTCCGGGGCGAATACCGTCGCCATCATCGACGAGGTCAAGGAACGCCTGGACGACCAGATCCGGCCGCAGTTGCCGCCGGGGCTCGACTTGCACATCTCCACCGACGAGTCGCAGTTCATCCTCGAGCAGATCGACTCGCTCTATCTGACCATCGCCCTGGGCATCCTTTTCGCCGCCCTGGTGATGTGGCTGTTCCTGCGCAACCTGCGCTCGACGGCCATCGTCTCGCTGGCCATCCCCATCTCGCTGATGGCCGCGATTGCGGTGATCTACTTCTTCGGCTACACGCTGAACTCGATCACCATGCTGGCCATGCTCCTGCTCATCGGCGTGGTGGTCGACGACGCCATCGTCGTGCTGGAGAACATCTACCGACACCGCCAGCAGTACCGACAAGGGCCCATGGCGTCGGCGATCTCCGGCTCCAACGAGGTCTTCTTCGCGGTCATCGCCTCCACCCTCACCCTGGTCTCGATCTTCGGTTCGGTGATCTTCATGGAGGCGATCATCGGCCGGTTCTTCGAGTCGTTCGCGGTGGTGGTCGCCTTCGGCGTGCTGGCCTCGAGCATCGTCGCCCTGACCCTGATCCCGATGCTCGCCTCGCGCTTCCTCCACGTCCCGGAGCAGGAGGGGGCCTTCTACCGGGCTCTCGAGCAAGGCTTCCAGGCCATCGAGCGGACCTACCGCTGGTCCCTGGGCTACGTCCTGCGCTTCCGCTGGACCACCCTGGGCCTGGCCCTGCTCTTTGCCGTGGCGGTGGCCGTGCTCATCGCACCGCGTCTCGGCGGCGAGTTCGCCCCGGACGAGGACACCGGCGAGTTCATGGTCAACTTCCAGACCCCGCTGGGCTCCGGGATCGAGTACACCGATCGGCAGATGCGCGAGATCGAGGCCATCCTCGAGGAACAGCCCGAGGTGGACCGCTACTTCTCGGCCATCGGCATCGGTGACCGCGGCCAGGTCAACCGCGGCATCGCCTTCGTCCGGATGGTCGAGCGCGATGAGCGGGACGCCTCGCAGCAGGAGGTGGTGCAGCGGATCCGGCCCGAACTGGCCGAACTGCCCGGGGTGCGCGCCTTCGCCTCGGACGTGCCCTTCGTCCCCGGCCAGCGCGGCGAACCCCTGCAGTTCGTGGTCACCGGCCCCAACGTCGAGGAACTGGGCGACCACGCCCGGGAGATCCAGGAGCGCCTGGAGGCCGTCGACGGCATGGGCAGCATCGACTTGGAGCTCGACCTGGAGCTGCCCCAGGTCGAGGTCGAGGTGGACCGGGAACAGGCCCGGAGCCTCGGCCTCAACGCCCGGGACATCGCCCAGACCATCAACGTCCTCGCCGGTGGCTTCAACGTCGCCCGCTTCGACGACGGCCCCGGCGGTCAGGACGGGCGGCGCTACGACATCCGCCTCAAGGCCCAGGAGGACATGATCGGCGATATCGATGACCTACAGCGGATCCAGCTCCTCTCCGAGCACGGCGAGATGGTCCCGCTAGAGGCGGTGACCACCATGGAGGAGACCCTAGGACCGGCGGCGATCACCCGCCACAACCTCTCCTACTCGGCGGAGTTCTACGCCGACCCGGATCTGCCCCTGGCCGAGGCCGTCGACGAGCTCAATGCGGTGGCCGACGACGTCCTGCCGCTGAACTTCGACGTGGAGCTGGTCGGCCAGGCCGAGGAGATGGAGCGGGCCGTGACGGCGATGCTCTTCGTGCTCTTTCTGGCGGCGACGCTGGTCTATATCGTGCTGGCCAGCCAGTTCAACTCCTTCGTCCAGCCGCTGCTGATCATGGCAGCGCAGCCCCTGGCGCTCATCGGCGGGCTGCTCGGCCTGTGGGTGGGCGGCTTCACGCTCAACATCTACTCGATGATCGGCATGGTGCTGCTCATGGGGCTGGTCACCAAGAACGGGATCCTGCTGGTGGACCTGACCAACCAGTACCGGGAGAAACGGGATCTCTCCATCAACGAGGCCCTGGCCGAGGCGTGCCCGATCCGTCTGCGCCCGGTGCTGATGACCTCGCTGACCCTGATCCTTGCCCTGATCCCGGCGGCCGCAGGGCTGGGCGCCGGATCGGAGACCAACGCCCCGATGGCAGCGGCGATCATCGGCGGTATGATCACCGCCATGCTGCTCACCCTGGCCGTGATCCCGGCGGCCTACTCCCTGCTCGAGGGCTACCTCTCGCGGCGGGGCTGGGGCCGGCTGAGCAAGATCGCCGAGGACTACTTCGGATGAAGGCGCCCGGGGGCCCTGGTGGCCCCCGCGCCCCGCGATAAGGACCAACGCCCATGAAGCGAGGCAACGAGAGACTGCAGTTCAGGCTCGCCCCCCGGGTCACCGGCTGGACCCTGGCCGCCCTGCTGGCGCTGCCCGGGGCCACCGGTGCCGGGGACGAGGACAACGACGATCGCGACGACGCCGAGGCGGTGGTCGACGCCCCGGTGCCAGTGGAGGACGAAGAGGACGCCCTGGCCCCGGCAGAGATTGAGGAGCGGACTCCGCAGCAGGACCTGCTGGACATCTACCGCCTGGCGGTGGAGGCCGACCGCAGCCTGTCCGCCGCGCTCAACCGGCGCCGCGCCGCCGACGAGCAGATCGCCCAGGCCCGCTCGCAGTTCCTGCCGCAGATCAATGCAACAGCAAAGTACGAAGACATCGATTCAGAGACCGACTGGGATGGGGGTGCCACCGTGGACGGCGACACCTCGGGGTGGCAGGCGACCCTCTCTTTAACCCAGCCGATCTTCCGGCGCGGCAACTTCATCGACCTGGAGCGGGCGCGGACCGCCGTGGACCGGGCCGGGATCGAACTCGCCGTGGCCGAGCAGGGGCTGGTGGTGGACGTCACCGAGGCGTACTTCGACGTGCTCCTGGCCCAGGACGAGCAGGCCCTGGTCGAGGCCGA
Organism: Halorhodospira halophila SL1; assembly: GCF_000015585.1. Lineage (NCBI taxonomy): Bacteria > Pseudomonadati > Pseudomonadota > Gammaproteobacteria > Chromatiales > Ectothiorhodospiraceae > Halorhodospira > Halorhodospira halophila. The sequence goes on from NC_008789.1 coordinate 2,195,912, forward strand.
GCTAGCTGCCGTTGAGAGTCAGCTTCGCCGCGCCGAGCGGGCCCTGGAGGTGGGCACCGGCACCCAGACCGACGTCGACGAGGCCCGGGCCACCTTCGACCGGGTGCGCGCCGAGCGGGTGGCGGTGGACAACCAGGTGGAGGTCGCCAAGCAGGCCCTGCGCCGACTCACCGGCGAACTGCCCGGGGAGCTGGCCGGCCTCGGCGAGGCGTTCGAGCCGCAGCCGGTGGAACCTGCCGACACCGACCACTGGGTAGACCTGGCCCAGCGCTACAACCTGGAGGTTCAGCTCGCCGAGCGGGACGACCAGCTGGCCCGCCACGACGTCGAGGGGCAGCGCGCCGATCGCTGGCCGGAGGTTGACCTGGAAGCCTCTTTACGACGAGAAGATGGCGAAAGCCTTAACCAGCAAGCAATGACGAGCATGGACCGTCAGATAGACACCCGCTCCATCCGCCTGCAGGTCTCCGTGCCGCTTTACACCGGCGGCGCCATCTCCAGCCGGGTCCGTGAGGCCGAGGCCGAACGCACCGCAGCCAGCGACGACCTGGCCGACCAGCGCCGGGCCAGTGCCCTGGACGCCCGCTCCGCCTTCCTCGGCCTGACCTCGGAGCTGGAACGGGTCCGGGCCCTGGAGCAGGCCCTGGTCTCGGCGCGCAGCAACGAGGCGTCGGTGCGTCGCGGGCAAGAGGTGGGCACCCGCACCACCACCGACGTCCTCGACGCCCAGAGCCAGCGCTTCGAGACCAAGCGCGACCTGGCTGCAGCGCGTTATGATTACCTGCTGAACTTTGTGCAGTTGCAGGCGTCCGCCGGACTGGCGGTGGATGAGACGGTCATCCGCGAGATCAACGAGCAGCTGCAGTCGGTCTCTCGATAACTGGGTGCCATGAAACAGGCAGCGTCTACGCCCACCACCGACGAAGCCCTGCAGACCCTGCGTGATGCGGGGCTGCGGCTCACCCAGCCGCGGCGGCAGATCGTCGCCGCGCTGGTAGCCGCCGACGGCCCACTCAGCCCGCGGGAGCTCCACCAGCAGCTCGGGTCGGCGGCCTGCGATCCGGTGACGGTCTACCGCTGCCTGACCGACTTCGAACGGCTCGGGCTTGTCCACCGCCACGAGTTCGGGGACGGCTCGACCCGCTACCAGCTGGTCGAGGCGGACGGCAGTCACCTGCACTACGTCATCTGCCGGCACTGCCAGCGCAAGGATCCCATCCACGCCTGCCCGGCAGATCTCGAGGCCACCGTCCGCGCCCGCGGCTACGCCGGGGTGAGCCACACCCTGGAGTTCTTCGGAGTCTGCCCCGACTGCCAGCAGGGCCCGGACCCGGAGCCACAGTGAGCGGCCGCCGGTCGGCCACCGCCATCGCCGAGGATCCCGCCCGGGCCAAGCGGCGTGTCACGCTGATCGGCGGGGTGATCAACCTGTTCCTTGGGTGCGGCAAGATTGCCGCCGGCTGGCTGGGCCAGTCCCAGGCCCTGGTGGTGGACGGGGTGCACTCCCTATCCGACCTGGCCTCCGACGCCCTGGTCTACGTGGCCGCCGCCTACGGCAGCCAGGAGGCGGACAGCGATCACCCCTACGGCCACGCCCGCATCGAGACCGCAGCGACCGCCGGCATCGGCGCCGTCCTCCTGCTGGTGGCCGCCGGGTTCATCTACGACGCCGTGCAGCGGCTGCTCATCACCCCCGAGTCGCTGTGGGTGCCGGGCTGGCTGGCCCTGGGGGTGGCCCTCGCCTCGCTGGTCATCAAGGAGGGGCTCTACCACTACACCCGCTGGGTGGCCTACCGGGCGCACTCCAACCTGATCCACGCCAACGCCTGGCATCACCGCTCCGACGCCCTCTCGTCGGTGGTGGTCGTCGGCGGTATCGTCGGTGTCCTGCTCGGACTGCCGTGGCTCGACGCCGTGGCCGCCATCGTCGTGGCGGTAATGCTCGCCCACGTGGGGATCACCTTCGCCTGGCGGTCGGTCTGCGAGCTGGTGGACACCGGCCTCGACCCGGCCCAGGTCGCGCATATCGAGAGATTGGTCAGCGAGATCGACGGGGTCCGCGATGTCCACGGCCTGCGCAGCCGACACATGGCCGAGGAGGCGCTCATCGACCTGCACATCCAGGTGGATCCGCGACTGAGTGTCTCCGAGGGCCACCGGGTCAGCGAGGCGGTGCGTCGGCGCATCATCCAGGACATCGGGGTGGTGACCGAGGTGCTGGTCCACGTCGACCACGAACCGCCGCGCTGGGACGAGGCGACCGCTGCCCTGCCGCTGCGCGGCGTGGTGGAGCGCGACCTGCACGCCGCCTGGTCGGGTGTCGAGGGGGCCGACACCGTCGAGCGCGTCGATCTGCACTACATGGAGGGCCGCCTGGAGGTGGAACTCCACCTGCCCTGGCGCCCCGACTGCGACGCCGCCGGGCTGCACCGGCGGGCCACACGGCTGGCCGAGGTTGCCGAGGGCCTGGCCTACGTCAGTGCCTGCCGGGTCCACTTCATTGGGCGCTGAGCGGCGGTTCGGCCAGGGCGCCCAGCTGCTCGCGCAGCGCCAGCAGGTGCTCCTCCCAGTACCGGGGCTCAGCAAACCAGGGGAAGGCGCGGGGGAAGGCGGGATCCTCCCAGCGCTCCGCCAGCCACGCAGCGTGGCGTACCAGCCGCAGGGTGCGCAACGGCTCGATCAGGTGCAGCTCGCGCAGGTCGAGGTCGCAGAAGGTCCGGTACCCCTCGAGCACCGCCTCGAGGAAGGACTCGCGCTCGGCCCGCTCGCCGGGCAGCAGCATCCACAGATCTTGGATGGCGGGACCGGTGCAGCTGTCGTCCAGGTCCACCAGGTGGAACCCCTCCTCGGTCTGCAGGACGTTGCCTGGGTGGAAGTCGCCGTGCAGACGGATGGCGTGCACCGCCCCGGCCCGCTCCCAACAGGCGGCCATCGCCTCTAAGAGGTCGTCGGTGACCGTGCGGTACGCCTCCTCCAGGTGCGGCGGCAGCCAGTTTCCGGCCAGCAGCCAGTCCCGCGCCCGCCGGCCGTGGTCGCCCGGGTCGAGGCTGAGGCGATGATCGAAGGCCCCACCGCCACCCACGACGTGGATCCGCCCCAGATAGGCCCCCAGGCGGCGGAGCACATCCCGGTTGTCCACCTCGAGCATGCGTCCGCCCCGCATGGGGTAGAGGGCAATGCGGAAACCGTGGCTGTGGGCCAGGGTCCCTGCCCCGCAGCGCAGCGGCGCTACCACCGGCACCTCGGCTGCCACCAACTCCTCGCTGAAGGCGTGCTCCTCGCGGATCTGCGCGTCGTCCCAGCGGTCGGGGCGGTAGAACTTGGCCACCACGGCCGGACCCCCCTCCACTCCGACCATGTACACCCGGTTCTCATAGCTGTTCAGGGGCAGTAGCCGGCCGTCGCTGCGTACCCCGCCCACGGCCTCGACCGCATTGAGGACGGTATCCGGATCCAGGGTCTCGAAGGGGTGGTGGGTTTCCATGGAGCGGCTCCTGCAGCAGGGCTTGGGTCACTTCGTTCGACCGGACGTCCCGGTCGGTGACGGGTCAGGGTAGCCCGCAGCCTGGTCGGCCGGCTATCCTTGGACCCCTGAACGGTCAAGCAGGTGGAACATCCCATGCGTATGCAGAACGTCGAGCGCGGGCCGATCGCTCGTGTGGCGGGCGTCATCGGGGCCATCGCCGTCATCGCCCTGGCGGCGACGCTCGGCATCGTCATGCTGGCGGTCATGCTCGGTCTGGCGCTCATCGGTGCCGTGATCATCGCAGCGCGGACCTGGTGGCTGCGCCGCCAGATGCGTCGGGCCGCGGCCCGTGGCGAGGGTTTCGGCCACACCGCCCGCCCCGGGACACCGGCACACGGCCGGGTCATCGAAGGCGAATACAGTCGCGGCTCAAAGGACGACCCGCACCATCCGCGGCGTTGAGCCCGCCCCGGCGCAAGCGGCAGGAGCCGCCACGCCCCGGGGAGCGACCCGTTCGCCACAGGGGAGCTGAAACGGCGTGAAAGATCGTTTCACGGTCACCATCACCGACTTCCGCGGCGCCCGCCACTACTCGCTGCATCAGATCGCCAAGCGCTTCGCGCTGGCCCTGGCCGGAGCGGTGCTGTTGCTGCTGCTCGCCGGTGCCCTGGCCATCTACGCGCTCAACGACACGATCGATGAACTCGACCAGGTCCGCGCCGAGAAGGCGGAGGCCGCCCGCCAGATCGAGCTGCGCAACGAGCAGCTCCAGGATCTGGTCAGCGAACGCGAGCAGGAGATCCACCGCATGGATCTTGAACTCGGGCACATCGAGGCGCTGGTCGGGCTCGACCCGCAGCCCGAGGCCAACCGGCGCGAGCGACTCGACACCGCCAGCCAGACGGCGCTGGAAAAGGCGCTGATGTTGCGGACGATCCCCAACGGCTGGCCCCTCAAGGAGGCGTCGCGGATCACCAGCGGCTACGGCTGGCGGACGCACCCGGTGACCGGCGAACGCTCCTTCCACGCCGCCGTCGATCTGCGCGCGCCGGTGGGCGAGAAGATCGTCGCCACTGCCGACGGCGTGGTCAACTACGCCGCCAAGCACCAGGGCAGCGGGCTCGGCAAGCTGGTCATCCTCGCCCACGACTTCGGCTTCCAGACCCACTACGCCCACCTGAGCAGGATCGAGGTCGAGACCGGCACGTTCGTCGAGGAGGGCGACGTCATCGCCCGCTCCGGGGCCACGGGCAACGTCAACGGCCCCCACCTGCACTACGAGATCTGGCACACCCAGCGCAAGCTGAACCCGGAACCGTTTCTGGACTGGAGCCTGGACAACTATGAAGAGCTCTTTGAAGAAGAGGGCCGCGTAAAATGGGACTCATTGGCAAAGGGGATAAATCGAAGAGCCGAGGCCCTGGAACGACAGTTATCTGCGACGGCACGCGACTGGTCGGAGAACTGACCCTGGAGTCGAACCTGCATCTGGACGGCCAGATCAAGGGCACCATCGTCTCGGACCACGACGTCAGCATCGGTCATACCGGCCGCTTCGAGGGCAATATCAAGGCCCATCGGCTGCTGGTCAGCGGCTACGTCGAGGGGGTCATCGACTGCGCCAGCCTGGAGATCGTCGCCGAGGGACGGGTCTTCGGCGAGCTCCACAGCGATGACTTCATCATCGAGGCCGGCGGTCAGTTCCTCGGCGAGAGCCACCCCCGGCGCGAGGTGCCCTTGGCGGCGCTGCAGCACGAGGGCAGCCAAGCCTCCCAGCTGACCGGTCCGGCACAGCCCGAGTCCGATTCGGAGGCGACGCCCCACCCTGACCCGGCGGCGGGCGCTGCCACCCGCGCTGAACCCGAAGCGGACCCGCCGCAGCCCGAGAGGCCGGACCCGGCGCCACGCCAACACGCCGAGCCACCCCCGGACGACGCCTCCGGGACGACCGACGAGCCAACCCCCGACCCGGAGGACGAACCGGAGCAGGAAGCAGACTCCGAGCAGGAGCCATCCCGTCATTTCCGGCCCCAGCCCCGACAGACCTTCTGGGGACGACGCTGATCGGTGGCGGCGCCGCCGGCCGCCTGTGCTAGCATGGCCGGCATCCGCTTGGGGATTCAGGGCACCTGAACGCCCAGAGAGAGACGGCGAACGGGCAACAGAGGGGGATACGCCGTGGAACGTTGCATTGGCCTGGACATGGGGTACGGGTTCATCAAGATCGATGACGGCCGCGAGGGGCACGTATTCCCCAGCGTCGTCGGCGAGGGCGAATCGGGCATGCCGATGTCCCTGGGCGTGGCCCAGCGCAGCGGCAGCAGCGAGCTTCGCATCACCTACGGCGGCAAGAGCTACCTGCTCGGCGACTACGCCATCCGCCACTCCCGCCTGGCGCACCGGGGGCTGTCGCCCACCCGCGCCGAAGGGGACGACCTCAAGATCCTCTTCCTCGGTGCACTGAGCCTCTACGCCCGCGAGACCGTGAACAACTTCCACGTCGTCACCGGCCTGCCGCCGGGGCGCATGCACATGGCCGACGACCTGGTCCGCCAGCTGCGCGGCGACCATGAAGTCATCCGCCACGTGGGCGCGAGCCGCTTCGGGGTAAGCATCCGCCTGGAGCAGATTGAGGTGGTCCCGCAGCCGGTGGGCAGCTTCTGGGCCGAGGTGCTGGATGATCGGGGGCAGATCCGTGGTGATCACCCGCTGCTCAACGGCCGGGTCGGGATCATGGACATCGGCTTCCGGACCAGCGACTTCGCCACGGTCATCGATGGCGAGTACTCCCCGGGGTTCTGCAAGACGGTGCCGCTGGGCATCTCCTTCGGCTACGAGGAGATCGCCCAGGAGCTCTCTACCCAGTACGGGCTCGAGCGCGAGCAGTACACCCTGGACGAGGCCATCATCCAGGGGCAGGTGAACGTCAACGGCCGCCCGGTGGACATCGTCGAGCTCCGCGATCGGATCTTCGGCGACATCGCCACCAAGCTGCTGGTCGAGGCGCGCTCGATGTGGCAGATCCAGGAGTACGACCACATCATCATCACCGGCGGCGGCGGCCGGGTGCTTGAGCGCTACCTGCGTCCGGAACTCTCCCAGGCCCAGCTGGCCCAGGACTCCGTCACCGCCAACGCCCGCGGCTATTTCAACTGGGCCTACTTCAACGCCCAGCAGCGGGCCGCGGAGATGGGCCACGCCACGGAACAGAGTTCGGCAGAGGACTACAGCTCCGGCAGCTACGGCACCGGGAGCACCACCTACAGCCGGGGGGGCGACGACGGCCGAGACAGCGCCGCCGTGCCGCAGTCGCGCAGCGGCAGCGAGGGCTGACCTCCTGCCGGCCGGGGCCTCGCCCCGGTGCCGGAACAGGCCAAGGGGCCGCGCCTCGGCGCGGCCCCTTTTTTTGATTGGGGCGGGTCAATCTGCTGTTGCAACGCAGCACGGGCGGTGCTATGTTGCATCGCACAAGGCATGGCGAGCGGTCATGCCTCGAGCAGCTTCAACAAGGAGAGAGACCCATGCAAGACCAGCTCAACAAGTCCATGCAGCAGTTCCAGAAGATGATGGAGCCCAGCCGCAAGCTCAACGCGCTGCTCCTCGAGCACGCCGAGAAGGTGGCCCACCTGAACCTGGAAGCCGCCCGTTCCTACACCGATCTGGCCATGGAGCAGATGCGCAAGGCCATGGAGGTCCGGGACCCGGAGAGCTTCCAGAGCTACCTGAACGACCAGGGCAAGGTCGTCCAGACGATGAGCAACAAGCTCACGGAGAACGCCAGCACCCTGGCCGACATCAGCAAGAACATGGGCGAAGAGGTGCAGAAGATCGCCCAAGAGAACGTCTCCGCCCTCACCGAGACGATGCAGGGCCAGGCTGAGAAGGCCTCCGGCAAGGGCCGCAGCGCTGGCAGCAGTGCCGGTAGCAGCGCCTCTGCGGGTAGCAGCAGTGGCTCCGCTGCCTCCGGCAGCAGCAAGAAGTCCGCGTAACCCCCTCGGGGAGGCGCGGTGACGGAGTCGGTGCCCCGCGGGGCACCGGCTCCTTTGTGTTTTCAGCCCCGTAGGGCGAGACCTACCCCGCGGTCAGCCGGTCTCCCGGGCGATGGCCCGCGCACCGATATCCCGCCGGTAGAACACCCCTTCCCAATGGATGGCCGCCACCCCCCGGTAGGCCGCCTGCTGCGCTGCAGAGACACGCTCACCCAGCGCGCAACAGCACAGCACCCGCCCCCCGTTGGTCACCACACGGCCGTCGGCGTCGAAGGTCGTGCCGCCGTGGAAGACCTTGCAGCCGGTGGCCTCGGCGTCGTCGAGCCCTTCGATGACATCGCCCCGCTCCACCGACCCTGGATAGCCGGCCGCCGCCATCACCACGCCCACAGCAGGACGCGAGTCCCAGGCCAGATCCACCTCGCCCAGTCGCCCCTCGAGGGCGGCCCGGCAGACTTCGGCAAAATCCGCGTCCAGGCGCATCAACAGCGGCTGCGCCTCCGGGTCACCCAGGCGGCAGTTGTACTCCAGCACCCGGGGGTTGCCGTCGGCGTCGATCATCAGTCCGGCGTAGAGGAAGCCCTGATAGGGGCGCCCCTCGGCGGCCAGCCCCTGGACCGTGGGGCGGATCACCTCGTCCATGACCCGCTGGTAGAGCTGCTCATCCATCAGCGGCGCCGGCGAATAGGCCCCCATACCACCGGTGTTGGGGCCCCGATCTCCGTCGTCCCGCGGCTTGTGATCCTGGGAGCTGGCCATCGCCACCACGTGCTCGCCATCGACCAGCGCGATGAAGCTCAGCTCCTCGCCCTGCAGGCACTCCTCGACCACGACCCGCGCGCCGGCATCCCCGAAGGCCTGCCCCGAGAGCATGCGCTCGGCCGCCAATAGGGCCTCGTCCTTGGTCGCCGCCACCTCGACCCCCTTGCCGGAGGCCAGGCCGTCCGCCTTGATGACCATCGGCGTCGAGTGCTCGCGGATATAGTCGCTGGCCGCCCCCAGGTCGTCGAAGGTGCGGTAGGCGGCCGTTGGCACCCCGTGACGCGCCATGAACGCCTTGGCAAACGCCTTCGAGCCCTCCAGCTCGGCGGCGTCCGCCGTCGGCCCCAGACACGCCAGACCCGCCTGCTGGAAGGCGTCCACCACGCCGGCCACCAGGGGCGCCTCGGGGCCGACCACGGTCAAAGCCACCTCCTGCTCGCGGGCCTGTTGGACCAGCGCGGGGATATCCTCCGCCCCCACCTGGATGTTGCGCACCTTGGGCTCGCGCTCCGTGCCGGCATTCCCCGGGGCGACCAGCACCTCCTCGACCTGCTTGGAGCGCGCCAGGGCCCAGGCCATGGCGTGCTCGCGGCCGCCCCCTCCGATCACCAGTACCTTCATCCTTTACCTCGCTTGGGCCGCGTTCAGTGGCGGAAGTGGCGCATCCCGGTGAAGACCATGGCCAGACCGTGCTCGTCGGCGGCATCGATGACCTCCTGATCCCGCATCGAGCCACCGGGCTGGATCACGGCGGCGGCGCCGGCCTCGGCAGCCTGATCGACGCCGTCGCGGAACGGGAAGAAGGCGTCAGAGGCCAGGACCGAGCCCTGCAGCGCCAGGCCCGCATCGGCCGCCTTCTCGCAGGCAATACGGGTACTGAAGACACGGCTCATCTGCCCGGCCCCCACGCCGAGGGTGCGCTGCCCGCCGGCGAAAACGATGGCGTTGGACTTCACGTGCCGCACCACCTCCCAGGCGAAGCGCAGGTCGGCCCACTCGGCATCGGTGGGCTGGCGCTTGGTGACCACCCGCAGGTCGGCCGGATCAACCACCGCGGTGTCCCGGTCCTGCACCAGGAGGCCGCCACGCACCCGCTTGAGCTCCAGATCCGCGCCCGGATGCTGCGGCCAGCGGCCGGTCTGCAGGACTCGCACGTTGGCCTTGGCGGCGAAGCGCGACAGGGCTTCGTCACTGACCTCCGGGGCGATGACCACCTCGACGAACTGGCGATCGAGGATGGCGCCGGCCAGCTCGGCGTCGACGGTATCGTTGAAGGCGATGATGCCGCCGAAGGCGGAGGTCGGATCGACCTCGAAGGCCCGGTCGTAGGCCTCCCGCAACGTCCCCGAGCAGGCCACGCCGCAGGGATTGGCGTGCTTGACGATGACGCAGGCCGGCGTCTGGAAGCCCTTGACGCACTCCAGGGCGGCGTCGGTGTCGGCCACGTTGTTGTACGACAGGGCCTTACCCTGGAGCTGGCGGGCGGTGGACACGCTGGCCTCGCCGGGAGCGACATCGCGATAGAAGGCAGCGGATTGATGGGGGTTCTCGCCGTAACGCATGTCGGCGACCTTCTCCACCTGGAGCGTCCAGATCGCCGGGAAATCGCCCTGCTGCTCGCCCTGTTCGTCGCGCTGGCTCAGGTAGGCAGCGATGGCGCCGTCGTAGCGCGCGGTGTGGCTGAACGCTCGGGTCGCCAGATGGTGGCGCAGGGCGCGGCTGGTCCCGCCAAGGCGCTGGAGCTCATCGAGGACCAGGCCATAGGCCGACGACTCGGTCACCACCGCCACGTCGGCGTGGTTCTTGGCGGCCGCACGGATCATCGCCGGCCCGCCGACATCGATATTCTCGATGGCGTCGGTCAAGGTGCAGCCCTCGGCGGCCACGGCCTGCTCGAAGGGGTAGAGGTTGACGCAAAGCAGATCGATGGGACCAATGCCGTGCTCGTCCATGACCGCGTCATCCGTGCCGCGCCGGCCCAGCAGCCCGCCGTGGATGCGCGGATGCAGGGTCTTGACGCGACCGTCCATGATCTCCGGGAAGCCGGTCTCGGCCGAGACCTCCCGCACCGGGATCCCGGCCTCACCCAGCAGGCGGGCCGTACCACCGGTCGAGAGGATCTCGACGCCTTGCTCATGCAGGGCGCGGGCAAAGCCCTCCACCCCGCTCTTATCGGAAACGCTGATCAGGGCCCGCCGCAGGGGCCGCACGCCGTCGTTGGTCGCCATATTGGATTGTCCGGGTTGGTTCAGTTGTAGTCGATGCCGTGTTCACGGAGCTTCTTGCGCAGCGTGGCTCGATTGAGGCCGAGCAGCTGAGCCGCCCGCGTCTGGTTGCCAGAGCAGTAGTCCATCACCGACTCCAGGAGCGGGACCTCCACCTCGTTGAGCACAAGCCGGTAAAGACCGTTGCAGTCGTGCCCGTCCAACTCCCTGAAATAGTCATCCAGGGCGCGGGTCACCGCCTCGCGGATGGGTCCCCCCACCGCGCCGTCACCGCCCCTGCCAGGACCCTGTCCGGGACCGGGTCCCTTGCCCTCGTGCATGCGTCACCCCCATTGATGCCTGACTTCGAAGAATAACAGACCCGACCGACCGCCCACCGGGGCGCCGGCGGCCTTACTCGACCGGTCGGAATGACAGCGAGAAGCTCTCGGCCCCGCCGTCGGGCTCTGCCACGTAGAGTTCCACCGGGACCCGCGCCCCCGGCTCCATACCGGCGCCCAGACGTGCTCGCAGACGGCTGTCGGCGACGTAGTCCTCGGGACGGACCCAGCGCTCGCCGGTGACGTGGCCATCGAGATCGCGCAGCGTCAGCCGCATCTCCGGGTAGGGCAGGCGCCGCTCGCCGGTATGCACCAGGACCCCGCCGAGCATGAGCGCGTCATCCCGGCGCGGATCCGGCTCCAGCCAGCGCTCCTCGACCTCGATGACGTCGTAGCTCGCCGCGGTCTCCAGCTGGCAGTCGTAAAGGGTGCAGACTGCGGAGAGCCAGGCCCGGGTGCCGGGCAGCTCAAGCAGCGCCCCGCGGTAGAGATACGATCCGTGGACCAGCGCTGCCGCTAGCACCAGCACCCCGGCGGCCACGAGCCAGCGGCGGCCGCGCCGCTTCTTCGGACCGCCGGCAGCCGACGCACGGGCCGGGCGCTGTTCGGCCCGCAGTTCGGCCAGGACCTGTTCCCAGTCCGCGTCCGCAGCCCCGCCCCGTCCCGCCCCGGCGGTTTCCTCCGAGGCCGTCGCTGCCCGTTGCTCGGCCGCGGGATGCTCACCGACCAAGGCCCGAAGATCTACGGGCCGCTCGTCGCTGTCGCCGGGCAGCAGCCGGCCGATCGCTGACATCTGCGGCCCCAGGGCGGGGATACGCACCTCCGCCTCTTCGGTGGACGACGCCGACGTCGACGCCGCTGGCTGCCCACCATCCGCCGCGCCGGCCTCATCACCCGGCAACTCCTCGCTCAGCGCCTGGACGGCGTCGAAGGTGGTCTGACACAGGCCACAGGTCACCCGACCACGAGCCTGACGGAGCTGCCAGGCACGCAGCGCGAAGATCGTCCCGCATCCAGGGCACTGGGTGTACACGGGCTTCCCTCGTTGTTGGAGAATCCGGAGACCGACGTTCAGGCGGTACGGGTGCCGCTGACCAGCACCCAGTCGCCGCAGCACCGCGGCGCATCCCAGGCGATGCCGCCCTGGAAGGCATCCATGACCTGCTGCTCCTGCCCCCGGAGGATCCCGGAGAGCGCCAGGCGTCCGCCGACACGGACCCCATCGCGCAGCTCATCGGCCAGATCCACCAGCGTCGAGGCAAGGATATTGGCGACAAGGAAATCGGCGCAATACGCCGGACGCTGATCGACGGCATAAGACGGGACATCCTCGGCCACGCCGTTGCGCTCGGCATTCTCGCGGCTGGCGACCACCGCCTGAGGATCGTTATCGACGGCCATGCAGCAGGCCGCCCCCAGACGCACCGCCGCCACGGCCAGGATGCCGGATCCGGCGCCGTAATCCAGGCCGTTGCGCCCCGCTATGGGCTCGCCGTCCAGCCACTCCAGGCACAGCGCCGTGGTCTCATGGGTCCCGGTACCGAAGGCCAGGCCCGGATCGAGGTGGATCGGCACCGCGCCGGCAGGCAGCTCGGGCTCGGCCCCGGTGGGGACGATCCACAGGCGCTCGCCGAAGGCCATCGGCCGAAAGTGGTCCAGCCACTCACGCTCCCAGGCACGGTCCTCCAGCGTCTCGGCCTGCCAGCCCCGCAGCCGCTCCCCCAGCTGCCCGGCCAGCAAGGTGTGCAGGGCATCGGGGTCGGTCTCAGGGGGAAAAAGCGCATCGACCCGCACCTGCTCCCACAGCGGGTGCTCGCCCACCCCGGGCTCGAGGAGCACGGTGCCGTCGTCGGCCTGATAGGTCTGGGACAGCGCCCCGGCCAACTCCAGTGCGCCATCCACGGCGTCGAGGTCGCCGGCCGCCACCTCCAGCGTGACTTGCAACTGCGCCACGAGTCAGGAGCCTTGTCGCGGAGTGGGCGGGACCACGAAGCAGGCGGCCTGCTCACGGGTGTAGAAGCAGCCATCGCGCTCGAACCCCGAGACCACGCGCTGCCTCACCGCGATCACCCGGCCGCGGTCATCGCGCTCGCTGATCAGCTCTTCGGGCAGACCGTCGAGGCGATGGAAGGGGGCCGGCTGCCCGCTCCGGTTGCAGGAGAGGTAGATCGTCCCCGTCTCCGTATCGAGGAAGGCCGGCCGGAAACCGTGATCCCGATTGCAGGCACTGACCCCACCGGTCCCGTGGAACGTGGCGTTCTCGCACTCGAGTCGCTCTGCCGTAAGGGCGCGAGCCATCGCTCACCACCTCCGAACGTCGATACCGCTTCAAGGGTGATCGGCCGCTCCGCTGGCCCCCTGAGCCGGGCAACGCTCCTGCGCTGCTACTGATTCTGGTAGTTGGACACCGCGTGCTCGATCTCGGCTCGCGCGGCGTCGGCACCCTTCCAGTCGCGCACCTGCACCCACTTCCCGGGCTCGAGATCCTTATAGTGCTCGAAGAAATGGCTGATCTCCTGCAACAGGCGCGGCGACAGGTCGTCGGGGCCCTTCACCTCGCTATAATCGGTGGTCAGCTTGTCCACCGGCACAGCGATCAGCTTGGCGTCCTCCCCCGACTCATCGGCCATTTCCAGCACGCCCACCGGACGGCAGCGGATCACCGAGCCGGCCACCAGCGGCAGCGGGGTGATCACCAGCGCGTCCACCGGGTCGCCGTCATCCGCCAGCGTCTGCGGCACGAAGCCGTAGTTGCACGGGTAGTGCATCGCCGTGGCCATGATGCGATCGACGGTGAGGGTGCCCGTCTCTTTATCCACTTCGTACTTCACGGGGCCGCCGTGGAGCGGGATCTCGATGACGACGTTAATATCGTCCGGAATCGACCGCCCGGCGGGCACGGAATCGAGGCTCATGCAGTTTCTCCGTTCAGTAGAGGACTGTTTATGACCATGGAACGGCCAGACAGGGGCGAACTTTAACGCCGTTGCTGCGCCGCGGCAACCGGCGTTACGGCGCGCCGCCCCCCGCAACGCGCCCTATGGCAGCGCACCCGCCCCGCGGCGTCAACCGGCGGCATCGTGCCGCCGCACCATACGGTATGATTGGGGCGCATGATCAGTCTGAGGAAAGACCATGGGTCCTTTGCTGCAGAAACTCATCGGCATCTGCCTCTTCCGCGACGGCCCGCAGGATCTGCCCTACTCCGCGACCCACCTGCTTGCCCTGATCGCAGGGAGTATGGCCCTGACCTACATCGCCGCCGGCAACCTGCCGGATACGGACGCCGTAGGCCTCCAGGTGGCGGTCGCCACGGGGTTTAGCCTCGCCTTCCTCTACGCCCTGCTGCTGCTACGCGGGCTGACCCCTCGATTCATTCAGAGCGCCACGGCGATGTTCGGCACCGACGTGCTCATCGGCATCCCGGTGACGCTGATGACCTTCCCCATCGCCACCTACGGGGTGGAGCAGGCCGGGGGGGCCGCCGCCGGTATCCTCTTGCTCTGGTTCTGGCAAGTCGCCATCCTCGGGCACATCTTCCGGCATACGCTGGAGATGCGTCTGGCGCTCGGCATCCTCCTGGCGCTGGCCTACAGTTTCCTCAGCTTCCAGGTGGTCCAGCTGGCCGCCGACTGATCGAGACGACCCATGAAGATTCACATCCTCGGTATCTGCGGCACATTCATGGGCGGCATCGCCCTCCTTGCCCGGGAGAGCGGGCACGCGGTGGAGGGCAGCGACAGCGCCGCCTGGCCGCCCATGAGCGACATCCTCGACCAGGCGGGTGTCCCGGTGCGGGGGGGGTACGATGCGACCCACCTGGAGCCGGCCCCCGACCGGGTCATCATCGGCAACGCGCTGTCCCGCGGCAACCCCGCCATCGAATACACCCTCGACCGCGGTCTCCCCTACCAATCCGGCCCCGGGTGGCTGGCCGAACATGTGCTGACCGGACGCTGCGTCGTCGCCATCGCCGGGACCCACGGCAAGACCACCACGGCGTCGATGGCCACCTGGATCCTCGAGCGCTGCGGCCTCGACCCGGGGTATCTGATCGGCGGCGCCCCGGGCTTCAGTGAGCGCTCGGCCCGACTCGGCACCGGCTCCCCCTTCGTGGTGGAGGCCGATGAATACGATACGGCCTTCTTCGACAAGCGGGCCAAGGTGGTGCACTACCAGCCCCGGGTCCTGCTGCTGAACAACCTGGAGTTCGACCACGCCGACATCTACCCGGATCTGGAGGCCATCGCCACGCAGCTGCACCACGCGATCCGCACCGTACCGGCCAACGGCCGGGTGCTCATCAACGGCGACGACCCCCACCTGCCCTCGGTGGTCGCCCGCGGCTGCTGGTCGCGGCTGGAGCGGATCGGCTTCGGCGCCGACAACGACTGGCGCATCGACGCCGACGAGGCCGCGGAGCATGCCGTCCTCGTCCACCGTGGTACACCACTGGGAGCGCTCCAGCCTCCCCAACCAGGACGCCACAACCTGGCCAATGCGGCTGCGGCGGTGGCGGCGGCGGCCAGCGCCGGTGCCGACCCGACCACGGCCGTCAAGGCGATCAACGAATTCCCCGGCGTCCGCCGACGGCTGGAATTGCGCGGCTGCGTCGATGGGGTCGAGGTCATCGACGACTTCGCCCACCACCCGAGCGCGGTGGCGGCCACCCTGAACGCCCTGGCCACCCCCGGGCGGCGACTCCTCGCCGTGCTCGAGCCGCGTTCAAACACCATGCGCCTGGGTATCCACCGCCATCAGCTGGCCGAAGCGCTCGGGCACGCCGACCAGGCCTTCGTGCTGACCCCGCCGGACCTGCCCTGGTCCGTCTCCGAGGCCCTGGCCCCGCTGGGCGAGCGCCTGCACACGGCCGCCGAGGTCAGCGACCTGGCCCGCCTGGCCCTGGCTAAGGCCCGCCCCGGCGACTGCCTGGTGGTCATGAGCAACGGCGCCTTCGGCGATATCCACGAGCGGCTGCTGACCGGCCTGAGGACCCGGGGCGCGCCGGCATGAGCGGGATCAGTGTCGCCCTGACCGGCGCCTCGGGTATGCAGTACGGGCTGCGTCTGATCCAGGCCCTGGCCGGAGCCGGCGAGACCGTCCACCTCCTGGTCTCCGATGCCGCCCGAGTGGTGGCCGGACTGGAAACCGACACCCCGCTACCCCGACGCTCCGGGGAGCTGCATCGCGAGCTGGTCGCGGCGCTGGGCATCGATCCGGCGCGGCTCTACGTCTACAGTGAACAGCAATGGACGGCACCGCTAGCCTCCGGCTCGGCGGCACCCCAACGCATGGTGGTGTGCCCCTGCACCACGGGCACCCTGGCGGCCATTGCCGGCGGACACTCCGACAGCCTGATCGAGCGTGCTGCGGATGTGGTCATCAAAGAGCGCGGACGGCTGGTGGTGGTCCCGCGGGAGACGCCCCTGTCGGCGATCCATCTGGAGCACATGCTGTCCCTGACGCGGCTGGGGGTGGTGGTCCTGCCCGCCAACCCGGGGTTCTACCATCGACCCCAGCGGGTCGAGGATCTGATCGATTTCGTCGTCGCGCGGATTCTGGATCATCTGCATGTGGCCCACGATCTGGGTCCCCGCTGGGGCAAGGAGGGCAATTGATGGGCGATGAGCTGCCGCTGTTCCCGCTGCGCACGGTCCTCTTCCCGGGCGGGCGCCTGGATCTGCGCATCTTTGAGCGCCGTTATCTGGATCTCGTCACCCATTGCGTGCGCAACGAGGCCCCGTTCGGTATTTGCCTGATCGAAGAGGATAGCGAGACCGGTCTGCCGGCCCGGCCCCACGCCGTGGGCACGGCGGTGCGGATCATCGACTGGGATCAGCGCAGCGACGGTCTGTTGGGGATCACCGTCGAGGGACAGCGCCGTTTCGAGATCCTGGAGCGGCACGCCCCCGCCGGGACGGTCCAGCAGGCCCGGGTGCGCTGGCTGGCAGAACAGCCAACACCGCGGCTGGATGCCGAGCTCCAGCCGCTGGCCGATCTACTGGAGCGGATTCTCGACCAGATTGGCGGCCTCTACGGGGCGATGCCCCGACAACTCGATGACGCAGGCTGGGTCAGCGCCCGGCTCTCGGAACTCCTGCCCATTCCCACCGAGGCGAAGCAGCAGCTGCTGGAGATCGACGCCCCCGAGGAGCGCCTGGAGCTGCTGCGCCAGGCGCTGGAACAGGAATAGCCTCCCCGCTGACGGCCCCGGGCGATGCCCCCCCCGCCGCAGCCGGGGCCTTTGGGCGTGCCGAGCAGCGCAGCCCCCGGCGGGGGTTCAGCGCGAACCTTTGCCGGTTCGCGCTGAACAGCGAGGTTTTGTCCGAGCGGCGCGCAGCGCCGCGAGTTAAGCGAGCGGCCCCGCCGGGATGAGCCGCGCAGGGGACCTCGCCGTCAGGCGAGGCGCGCGCGTCAGGCCCCGGCTGCGGCGGGGGGGGCATCGCCCGGGGCCGTCAGCGGGCACGATCACCGGTCAGGGCATCCACCGGTAGGATGCGGATCGGCTGAGCCGGCTCCACGATGCGCAGATCCCCGGTAGCCAGCAGCTCTTCCACCACACGGACCCGCTCGCCGGGGGTAACCCCCCGGGCCTGGATCGCCGCCAACGGCCAACCGCTGTGGACCTGTTCCACTTCCAGGCTGACCAGCCACACCGAGGCCGCCTCACCGACCACGGTCATCGGCGCCGGCCACAATCGCAGCACCAACCGCCGCTGCTCATCCGCCGGGATCACTCGAATCAGCGCCGGCAGCCGCCCACGGTACCAGCGCGGCAGCGGCGCCATCCGATAGAGGTCCGGCTCAGGCTGCAGCCAGCGCAACGCCCCGTAGAGACGGCGCTCGGGCTCGTACCAGCCGGCGTCGTCCAGACGCGCCACCAGCGCCTCAGGCTCCGCCAACCACTGCAGATCCACCGCCCGACGCCCCCCGTCGAGCCAGCGCAGCTCCCGCCCGAACGGATGCGCCGGCCCCACCTCCAGCCACTCGGCCACCGTCAGCTGCGGCGGATCGGCCTGGGCCACGAAGCGTTCCCGCTCCTGCGGGAGGATCAGGGCCGCCTTCACCGCCACGGCCCCCACCAGGACCAAGGCCACGATGGCCGGCAGGGTCCGTTCCGGCAGGCGCCGCTGCGAGGCGCTGCGGGCCAGGACCACCAGCCCGGCAATGACCACGCCGAGGAGCAGACCACCCAGCGCATCCGCCAGCCACAGGTCACCGACCACCACGCCGCCGATGGCGGCCAGCAGCGGAATCGCCACCCCCACCACCTGCACCGGGCGCCGTAGCGGACCGTAGGCCACCGTGGCCAGGACACCCGAGGCGAGGACCAGCGTGGTAAACCCCGCCAGCGCCGGCGACGGGAAGCCCAGCGGCGGCGCCCCGCGGTAGAGCGCGACGGCGCTCCAGTTGCCGCTCACCATGCCGAGCAGCATCGCCAGCAGGGCCGCCGCGGGCACGATCAGGCCCAGTACCAGCGCCACGCGCAACCGCCCGCCCCAAGCCACCCAGGCCACCCCGGCCAGCCACGCCGGCACCCAGGCCTGGGGCTCAAGGAGCAGCGCCGGCATGACGAACAGGGCCCTCAGACCGGTATCCAGCTCGCTCATGAGCACCGCCAGCACCGCCTCGTCGACCAGCGTCGGCCCGCCCCACCAGCCCTGGTAGAGCGTCAGCACCGTCAGGGCGGCCAGCGCCGCCCACCAGATCCACCCGGCGCCGTAACTAAAGGCACGCAGGGCGTAACGGGGACCGCTGAGCACCTGGGCTGCCACCGGATGGACACGCCCCCAGGCACGGGCTCGCCAGGCGATCAGGGCCGCCGCCCGACGCAGCCGCGGCGCGAGCAGGTGGCGCGCCAGCCACCACCCCACCCACAGCACGACCAGCGCGATCAGCAGCAGGGCACCCAGGCGCAGCGAAACCGAGGCGGCCACCGCCAACGAGGCCCCGAAAACCATACCGGGCAGCAGATAGGCCGGCGCCCAGAGCACCGCGGAGATCAGATTGACCACCAGGAAGGGGCGCGGGGGCATGCTCATCATGCCGGCAATCGCCGGGATGATGCCCCGCAGCGGGCCGACGAAGCGCCCGAAGAACAGGCTCTTGCCCCCGTGGGCGGCGAAGAAGGCGTCCCCCTTGGCGAGGGCACCGGGATAGCGACGCAGGGGCCAGTAGGTCCGCAGGCGGTCGCCGAAGTGACGACCCAGCCAATAGCTGATGGAGTCGCCAATGAAGGCGCCCGTGAAAGCGGCGATCAGGCTCGGCCCCAGCTCCAGGTGCCCCGTCCCCACCAGGGCACCGGCGAAGAAGAGCAGGGTGGCTCCGGGGACGATCAGACCGGCCACCACCACCCCCTCGCAAAGGGCGATGAGGAAGATGACCAGGGTGGCCCACCCCGGGTGAGCGGCCACCCAGTCGAGCACCCCCGTAATCCAGGTGAGATCCATCCGTCAGCGCTCTAAGCCGTCAGTAGCCGCATGGGCGCAGCCCGGCCGCAGAAAAAAAATCCGGAGGGGCCGCAGCCCCGCCGGATCGTCGGATACCAGGGCCGGGACCCGCAGGCCCCGGCGCGGTCTCGCTCAGACGCGGGCGAAGGCGCGCTCGGCAGCGTCCAGGGTCTCCTGCACGGCGTTATCGTCGTGGGCCAGCGAGACGAAGCCGGCCTCGAAGGCCGCCGGGGCCAGGTAGACCCCCTCGTCGAGCATGGCGTGGAAGAAGCGGTTGAACGCATCCAGGTCGCACGCCTTGACCTGCTCGAAACGGGTCACCGGCGCGTCGTCGGTGAAGAACAGGCCGAACATGCTGCCCGCTTGGTTGGTGGCCAGCGGGATGCCCGCGGCGTCGGCGCGCTCCTTGATGCCGTCGACCACCCGCGTGGTGGTCTGCTCCAGCCCCTCGAAGGCACCCGGCGCAGTGATCCGCTCCAGGGTCGCCAGCCCGGCGGCCATGGTCACCGGGTTTCCGGAGAGCGTCCCGGCCTGGTAGACCCCACCGGTCGGGGCCAGCCCCTCCATGATCTCGCGCCGGCCGCCGAAGGCGCCGACCGGCATGCCGCCGCCGACGACCTTGCCCAGGCACGTCAGATCCGGGGTGATGCCGTAGCGCCCCTGGGCGCACTGCGGCCCGACGCGGAAGCCGGTCATCACCTCATCGAAGATCAGCAGGGCGTCGGTGCGGTCGCAGACCTCGCGCAGCTTCTCCAGGAAGCCGGGCACTGGCGGCACGCAGTTCATGTTGCCGGCCACCGGCTCGACGATGACCGCAGCGATCTCGCTGCCGTGTTCGTTGAAGCACTGCTCCACCGCCTCGATATCGTTATAGGGCACAGTGAGCGTCTCGGCGACCACCGCCTCGGGGACACCGGGACAACCGGGCACGCCCAGGGTCAGGGCGCCGGAGCCGGCCTGCGCCAGCAGGGCGTCGACGTGACCGTGATAGTTGCCCTGGAACTTGACGATCTTGTCGCGACCGGTAAAGCCGCGGGCCAGGCGCAGGGCACTCATGGTCGCCTCGGTGCCGGAGTTGACCAGGCGCACCATCTCCAGCGACGGCACGTGCTGGCAGAGGGTGCGGGCCATCTCCACCTCGAGCTCCACCGGGGTGCCGAAGGAGAGCCCCTTGGCGGCGGTCTCCTGAACGCGCCGGACGATCTCCGGGTCGGCGTGCCCGGCGACCAGCGGCCCCCAGGAACAGACGTAATCGACGTAGCGCTTGCCGTCCACGTCCCACATATACGGCCCCTCGCCGCGCTCGAAGAAGATCGGCTCGCCACCGACCCCCTTGAACGCGCGCACCGGGGAGTTGACGCCCCCGGGGATCAGCTCCCGGGCCTGCTGGAATAACTGATGGGTGCGCTGCATGGGTACTCCTCTTGTCTTGTGATTCGGTATCAGGACGGGATTCTACCGACTGCGCTGCCACTGGGCGACGAGCTGCCGGGCGGCCGCCTCCGGATCCTCGGCGGCGAACAGGGCACTGACCACGGCGGCGGCATCGGCCCCGGCGGCAGCCACCTCATGGATATTGCCGGCGTCGATGCCGCCGATGGCCACCGTCGGGCAGCCCGTGGCCTCGCGCCCGCTGCGCAGAAGCTCCATGGGCGCGAGCCCGGATTCGGGCTTGGTTGGCGACGGGAAGATGCTGCCGAAGGCCACGTAGTCGGCGCCCTCGGCCACCAACCGACGGGCGCGATCCAGATCGTCGTAGCACGACACACCGATCCAGGCGGTGTCGCCCAGCTGCTGCCGGGCCGCCACCACGGCCCCGTCGTCGCGGCCCAGATGCACACCGTGGGCCGCCACGGCCGCGGCCAGGTCCACATCGTCGTTGACCAGGAACAGGGCGCCGTACTCCTCACACAGCCGGCACAGGGCGCCCGCCTCCTCGCGACGGCGGTCGGCATCCTCACTCTTGTCGCGGTACTGGACGATACCCACGCCGCCCCGCAGGACCGCCGCCACGGCCTCCTGAAGATCGGGGCGGGGCTGGGTCACCGCATAGACCCCGGCCAGTTGACTCGGTTGCTTGTTCACTTCGACCTCAAACCTCCATCACCTCGAAGGCCTCCTTGCCGGCGCTGCACTCCGGGCAGAGGAATTCCTCCGGCAAGTCCTCGAACGGGGTGCCCGGCTCAATCCCCTGCTCCGGGACCCCCTGGCTCTCGTCGTACATCCACCCGCATACGGTACAAACCCAGACACGCTCCGCCACGGTGCCCCCTCCTTATCGGATTTTCAGCCTGAATCACTCTACCAAAGCCTGCCCGCGCGCCCGACCCCGCGCCTCGTCGACCCCCCAGGCCACCACCAGCGCGCCGGCAAACAGCACGGCGCAGAGCAGGATCGCCGACTGCAGACCCACGGCCGCCTGCAGCGCCCCCACTGCCACCAGGCCGAAGGCGGCAGCCAGCTTGGTCGCCAGCCCCCAGAACCCGAAGAACTCCGCCGCACGTCCCGGCGGAGCGAACAGCCCCACCAGCGTCCGCCCGGCCGACTGGCACGACCCCAGGGCCAGCCCCGCGGCCACCCCGGCGGTCAGGAAGACGTACTGCGCCTGCCACTCCGTGCCCAGCCAACGATTGAGCCACTCGGTCAGCTCCGGGGTCACCCAGATCAGCAGGATCGCCGCTACCCACATCACCAGGGTCACCATGTAGGTGCGCAGGGCACCGAAGCGGTCCTGGATCACCCCGAAGCCGATGGCGCCGGCCGCCGCGGAGAACTGGGTGACCACGAACATGATCAGGCGCGCCCGCTCATCCCAGCCGATGACCTGTGCACCGTAGATGAAGGCGTAGGCGATGACGATGGCCAGCCCCGACATGGCCATCAGCAGCGAGATCATGAACACCCCCAGGTCACGCAGATAACCGAGGCTGCGCACGGTCTGCCCCACCCGCTGGATACCGAGGCGAACGTAGCCCTGTCCGGCCGGCAGGCGCCGGGGCTGCCCGCGCTCGCGCAGCCACAGGAAGGTGGGGATGGCACAGAGCAGGAAAAAGGCGGCAGCAAAGGGGCCCACCCAGCGGATGCGGTCGAAGTTCTCCTTGCTGACCTCACCGAGCAGCAGCACCGTGAACGCGGTGGCGAACAGCCCACCGAGGTAGCCCAAGGACCAGCCCAACCCGGAGACCCGCCCCATCTCCTGCGGCCCGGCGATATCCGGCAGGAAACCGGCGATGAACGCCTCGCCCATGGAGTAGGCGTAGCTGGAGAGGACAATCAGCACGAAGCCGAGCACCACGTAGCCGGGCTCCACCCAGTAGAGCGCGGCGGTGGCGGCCACCGTGGTGACGTAGCTCAGGAACAGGAAGCGACGCTTGGCCGCCGCGTAGTCCATGACCGCACCGAACACCGGGGCGGTGGCCACCACCCCCAGGTAGCTCAGCGCCAGGGCCGTGCTCCAGAGCAGGTTGCCCAGGCGGTAGTCGTCACCGGCGTCGCCGACGATGACCCGGGTGAACAGATCGCCGTAGATGACGGTGATGATCAGCAGGGTGTAGGCCTGGTTGGCGAAATCGAACATCGCCCAACCAAACACCTCGCGCCGCGGCGCCTTGCTGGTTGCCCAGACCACGGGACCTCCCGCCCATCGGCTGCCTCACGCTGGACACGGTACAGGGACGACCGCGCTGCGGCTAGCAGCCAGCGGCGGAGTCCGGTACCCTGACAGGCATGAGTGAAACCCACCTGACCGATCAGCGTTTTACCGACCTACCCATCCACGACGCGGTGCTTGACGGGCTCGACGACGCCGGCCTGAGCCACTGCACGCCGATCCAGGCGGCGACCCTGCCCCGGACCCTGGCCGGCGGCAACATCGCCGGCGAGGCGCAGACCGGCACGGGCAAAACCGCCGCCTTCGTCGTCGCCACCCTCCACCACCTGATGAGCCATCCGGTGGAGGAGGACGCCGTCGGGCCGTGGGCCATCATGCTCGCCCCGACCCGCGAGCTGGCCCTGCAGATCTACAACGACGCCGAGCAGATCGGTGCCTACACCGGCCTGAAGTTCGCCGCCGTCTACGGAGGCACCGGCTACGAGTCGCAGCGCAAGCAGCTCCAGGAAGGCGTCGACGTCATCATCGGCACCCCGGGGCGGATCATCGACTTCCACAAGCAGAAGGTCTTCAACCTGCGCAACATCGAAGTCGTGGTCCTCGACGAGGCCGACCGCATGTTCGACCTCGGCTTCATCTCGGACATCCGCTTCCTGCTGCGGCGCATGCCGCCGGCCGATCAGCGGCTCAACCTGCTGTTCTCCGCCACCCTCTCCTACCGGGTCATGGAGCTGGCCTGGGAGCACATGGGGGATCCACCCCGGGTCGCCGTCGAGAGCGAACAGCGCACCGCCGATCACGTCCGGCAGACGCTCTACCACATCGCCAAGGAGGACAAGACCTCCTTCGTGGTGGGCCTGCTGCAGCACATCGACCCGCGGCGCACGCTGATCTTCGCCAACACCAAGCGGGCCGCCGAGCGCCTGGTGGGCTATCTCAAGGGCAATGGCATCGAGGCGGCGGTCATCTCCGGCGACATCCCGCAGAACAAGCGCGAGCAGCTGCTCGAGCAGTTCCGCACCGGCGAGCTGCCCGTGCTGGTCGGCACCGACGTGGCCGCCCGCGGTCTGCACATCGACGCCGTGAGCCACGTCATCAACTTCGATCTGCCCCACGACCCCGAAGACTACGTCCACCGCATCGGGCGCACGGCACGCGCCGGCGAGAGTGGCGACGCCATCTCACTGGCCTGCGATGAGTACGTCTTCTCGCTGCCGGACATCGAGGCGTACCTGGCCGAAAAGATTCCCTCCGCGCCACCGCCGGCGGAGTACTTCGCCGAACTGGAAGCGCCGAAGATGCCGCGCAAGCCGCGCAACGGCGGCGGCCCGAGGCGCTCCGGCGGCGGCCAGAGCGGCCGCTCTTCGTCGTCGCGGCGGCGCAGTGGCGGTGCACGGACGTCGCGCTGAGGGCATCTATCTGGTCTCGCCCTGCCGGGGCGTGTCATAGTCAGAGCCACACGGCCGCCCCCGGGGCAGACAAGGCGATCGGGAGACCATGTACGACTTCCTCAGCTACCGCGTAAGCGACTACATGACCGCCGAGCCGAAGACAGTGGGGCACGACACCCCGCTGCGCGAGCTCCAGCGGCTGTTCGACGGCCACGACTTCAACGGCGTCCCGGTGGTCGACGAACAGGGCCAGCTCCTCGGGCTGGCCACCAAGCTCGACCTGCTCAAGGCGTTCACCTTCACCCCGGACGCCATGGTGCCGCGCTACGACGCCATCATGGAGCGCCCGGTCCACGAAGTCATGACCCGCGAGCCGATCACGGTGGCACCGGACCTGCCCCTGACCCGCGTCCTCCAGCGCATGGTGGACATGCGCACCAAGGGCTTCCCGGTGGTCGATGACAGCAGCCGCGTGGTCGGCGTGATCGCCCGCGAGGACCTGCTCGGCGCCCTGCGGGACGCCACCCGCGGCACCGGCTAGGCAACAGAGGCCAGCACCCCATGAACCCGTCTACCCTGGTCGGCATCATCGGCGGGTTGATCCTGGTCGGCTCGGTGCTGTTCATCGCCGCCGAAGAGGCCCTGGTCTTCCTCAACCTCCCCGGCCTGGCGATCGTCCTCGGCGGCACCCTGGCCGCCACCTTCCTCGCCTACCCCATGGACGAGGTGCTGCGCGTCTTCCGTCTGGTGTGGATCGTCATCCGCAACGAGCGCGTCTACACCCGCGACGACATGGAAGAGCTGATCCGCATCTCGCAGCTCTGGTTCAAGGGCGACGTGCGGGCCGTGGAGGACGCACTGGAGAACGTGGCCAACCCGTTCCTGCGCACCGGGGTGCAGCTGCTCATCGACCTGACCCCGGAAGAGGACATCCTCGACCTGCTGCAGTGGCGCATCCAGCGGCTGCGCGCCAAGGAACACGCCGAGGCGCAGATCTTCCGGGTCATGGCGTCCTTCGCGCCGGCCTTCGGCATGATCGGCACCCTGGTGGGGCTGATCAACATGATGTTCATCCTCGACGACGGCGATATCGCCCAGATCGGCCAGCAGATGGGTGTGGCGCTGCTCACCACCTTCTACGGCATCCTGCTCGCCAATCTGGTGCTCAAACCCGTCGCAGTGAAGCTTGAGCGGCGCACCGAACAACGCCTGGTGACCCTGAACATGATCCTCCAGGGCATCTCGCTGATGTGCCAGAAGCGCAACCCGACCCTGATGCGGGAGACGCTCCACTCGTTCATCGCCCAGTATAAGGACGAGATCCGCGATCCGGACCTGATCCGACAACTGGAGGAAACCAGCCAGCGGGCGGCGGCCGCCGCTGGATCGCCCTCCGGCGGCCAGGGCGGCGGCAGTTCGGAGGCGCGCGCCGGCGGCGGAGACCGCCCCACCGGCGCCGAGCGCTAACCCCCGGGGCACGACGTGGCCGAGCAGACCCCCACCAACCGCCGCACCCGACAGTTCAACCGGCAAGTCCAGCCGGAGGGTGAGAAGGACGACGACAACAGCTGGCTGCTGGTCTACCTCGACGTCATCACCCTGCTGCTGATCGTCTTCGTCATCCTCCTCGCCTTGCTCGAGCCCGAGGAAGACGACGACCGGGAGGGTCTCGGCGACGGCATCCTCGAGGGGCGCGAGCACATCCTCGAGGGCGAGCCCAGCGTGCTCGAGGGACTGCCAGAGCCGTTGGATGAGGCCGACCCGGTCGAGGTCCCCGCAGAACTCGAAGAGGCCGGGATCCAGGCCGTCGGCGAGGAGGAGACCCTCACCTTCCGGCTCGACGACGCGGTGCTCTTCGAGACCGGCCGGGCCGAACTCCAGGCCGAAGGCCAGGCGGCCATCGACGAACTGATCCCCATCTTCCAGGCCACCGGTGTGCGCCTGTCGGTGGAAGGGCATACCGACAACATCCCCATCGCCACCGGGCAGTTCCCGTCCAACTGGGAGCTCTCTTCGGCGCGGGCCAGTGCCGTGCTGCGCTACCTCGAGGAGCAGGGCCTCGATCCGCGCCGCATGCGCGCCATCGGTTACGGCGACATCCGCCCCATCGCCGACAACGAGACCGCCGAGGGGCGCGCCGAGAACCGCCGGGTGGAGATCACCCTGCACTTCGGCACCGACAGCCCGCCGGAGGATCTGCCGCTGCCGTAGGCAAGCGGCCGCACACCGGCGATACTGGACCCTGGAGACCGACTGGAGACCCGAGCCCCGAGATGGACAACGCTGGCCCGCCCACCCTGTCGAACTTCCCGCCGGTCATCGGCTTCCTGCTGACGGCGAACATCCTGATCTTCCTGCTGCAGATGGTGATCGGGCCGCATCTGCTGATCACCGCCTTCGGACTCTGGCCCCTGACCGGAGGACTGGATCTGCCTCCGACCATGGGGCCGGTCCCCGACTTCCAGATCTGGCAGCTGCTCACGTACGGCTTCCTGCACGGCGGGCTGCTGCACCTGTTCGTGAACCTGTTCGCCATGTGGATCCTCGGCGTGCACCTGGAGCACGCCTGGGGCTCGCGGACCTTCGCCCTCTACTTCTTCATTTGCGTCATCGGCGCCGGGCTGGTGCAACTGTTCGTCGCCACCCAGGCCGCCGCCGACGGCCAGATCTACCCCACTGTCGGCGCCTCGGGCGGGGTCTTCGGCATCCTGCTGGCCTTCGGCATGATGTTCCCCAACTACCGGCTGATGCTCCTCATCCCGCCGATCCCCATCAAGGCGAAGTACTTCGTCATCGCCTACGGCGCCTTCGAGCTGTTCGCCGGCATCACCGGAACGGTGGCGGGCATCGCTCACTTCGCCCACCTGGGCGGAATGGTGGTCGGCTTCCTGCTGATTCAGTACTGGCGCGGCAAGCTGCCGATCAAGCCCCGCTACCAGCGCTTCTACTGGTAGCCCCTTCCCCCGGCGGGGCCAACCGGTCTACGCTGACCCTTCGCTTCAGGGACGAAGCCGAAGGAGCAACCACCATGGACGACGATCGCGCCACGGTCCGCCTCGTGGACCGTCTTCTTGCCGACGCCGTGCGGCGTCGGGCCTCGGATATCCACCTGCAACCGGAGGCCGACCGGGTGCGCGTGCGCCTGCGCATCGACGGCCTGCTGCGCGAGGCCGAAGGGCCACCGCCGGGCCTGCGCGGACGGGTTGCGGCACGCATCAAACTGCTGGCGGGGATGGACGTCGCCGAGCAACGCCTGCCCCAGGACGGCCGGCTGGAGGCCCGGGACGGCGACGGGCAGCGGGTGCAGTTCCGCGTCGCCAGCTGCCCGGGCGTCCACGGCGAGAAACTGGTCCTGCGCCTGATCGAGCAGGACGCCCCGGCCACCCTCGACGCCCTGGACCTCCCCGGCCCGGCCCGGGCGGCACTGGAGTCGGCCCTCGACCGCCCCGACGGACTGATCCTGGTCACCGGCCCCACCGGCTCCGGCAAGACCGCGACCCTGCACGCCGCCCTGCGGCGGCTGAACACCCCCGAGCGCAACATCTGCGCCGTGGAGGATCCCGTGGAAATGGACACCCCCGGGGTCAACCAGGTGGCCGTGAACCGCCGCGCCGGTATCGACTTCGCCCAGGCCCTGCGCGCCTTCCTGCGCCAGGATCCGGACGTGATCATGATCGGCGAGATCCGCGACGCCGAGACCGCCGCCATCGCCGTCAAGGCGGCCCAGACCGGCCACTTGGTCCTCTCAACCCTGCATACACGCAGCGCGCCGGGCGCGGTGGAGCGCCTGGCGCAGATGGGTCTGCCCGGCTACGACCTGGCCTCGAGCCTCTCCCTGGTGGTGGCGCAGCGCCTGGTCCGCCGCCTCTGCCCGGCCTGCCGCGAGACCAGCAGCGCCGCCGCTCAGCCGGCGGCAGCGGAGCCGGCCGGCGTCTACCACCCCCGCGGGTGCCCGGAGTGCCAGGACGGCTATCGCGGTCGGCGGGGGGTCTTTCAGGTCATGCCGATGACCGACGCCGTGGCCGATGCCGTCCTGCATGGCCCTTCGGCCCGCGAGATCGAAGCCCGCGCCCGGGCGGCGGGCATGCCGGATCTCCACGACGCCGGCTGGCCCCTGGTGGAGACCGGCGAGACCAGCGCCGCCGAACTACGCCGCGTCACCCGCGAGGCCGAGCCGTGGCCCGCCTGAGCTGGCGGGGCCTCGACGCTGGCGGACGGCGCCTCTCCGGCACCTGCCACGCCGACTCGCCAAGCGCCGTACATCACGCCCTGGCCGAACAGGGCGTGGCGGTGACCGCCGTCCGGCGGGAGCTATGGCGACCGCGCCGGCGGCAGCCGGGCAGCGCCCGACGCGCCGCCATCCTGCGCCGGCTGGCCTCGGTCCTGGAGGCTGGGGCGCCGCTGAGCGAGGCGCTGCGGGTCACCGCGGCCCAGGCCCCGGACGCCGCCCTGCGCAACGGTCTGCGCGGGGTGCGCTACGCGGTCGAGCGCGGCACCGACCTGGCCACCGCCTTCGGCACTGAGTTCCCCGGTCTGCGCCCGGCCCACCGCGCCCTCCTGGCGGCCGGCACCTGGACCGGCGACCTGCCCGCGGCCCTGGGCAGTGTCGCCGCCGAGATCGAGCGCGAGGCGGCCATCGTCGCTCAGCTGCGCCGCGCCCTGACCTACCCGGCGGTGGTCGCCGGCGCCGCCCTGACCCTGATCGCCCTGCTGCTGACCGCCGTGGTCCCGCGTTTCGCCGGGCTGTTCGAGCAGAGCGGTGAGCCGCTGCCCGCCCCGACGCGGGCCGTCCTGGCTGCTTCGGAGGGGTTCGCCGTGGTGGCGCCGGCGACCCTGCTCCTCGGTCTGGTCACCGGCATCGGGCTGACGGCGGCCCTGCGCCGTCGCCCCGCCTGGCGCCGGCACGCCGCCGCCGGGCTGGCCCGGATGCCGTGGCTTGGCACTCTGCTCCTGGAGGCCGCCCTCAGTCGCTGGTCGGCCACCCTGGCACGCCTGCACGGGGCCGGGGTGCCCCTGCTCGACGCCCTGCCCCGCGCCGCGGAGGCGGCCCGCGGGGCCGACCTGGAGCCGCGACTGGCCCACCTCGGCCAGCGCATTGGCGCCGGCGAATCCCTGGCCGAGGCCCTGCGAAAGAGCCTCCCCGAGTCCCGGGAGATCAGCCAGCTGGTCGCCATCGGCGAGCGCAGCGGGCGGCTCGAGGAGCTGCTCCACGAGGCCGCTACGCTGCATCAGCAACGCCTCGAGGCCCGCTTGCAGCGCGCCGGCGCGCTGCTCGAGCCGGCCCTGATCCTGCTCCTCGGGGCGATCACTGCCGGGGTGGTCGCGGCCCTCTACCTGCCCGTCTTCCGCATGGGCGCGACACTCTAACCCCGCCCCCCCTACAATGGGCGCCCACCACCCAGCGCAGGCGCGGAGGACCATGGAGACCTGGAATCACGTACCGG
Organism: Halorhodospira halophila SL1; assembly: GCF_000015585.1. Lineage (NCBI taxonomy): Bacteria > Pseudomonadati > Pseudomonadota > Gammaproteobacteria > Chromatiales > Ectothiorhodospiraceae > Halorhodospira > Halorhodospira halophila. Next base: position 2,225,569 of record NC_008789.1, read on the forward strand.
AGTGGATCATCTGGAGCGGTGCCGGCCTGTTTGGCCTGCTGGTCGGCAGCTTCCTGAACGTGGTCGTCCACCGCCTGCCGGCCATGCTGGAGCGGCGCTGGAGCCACGAGGCCCGGGACATCCTCGGCACCCCAAAACGGGGCACGCCGGAGCCGGCCTACCACTTGGGCTGGCCTCCATCGCACTGCCCACAGTGCCACCGGCAGCTGCGTCCGCGGGAGAATATCCCGCTGCTGAGCTACCTCCTCCAACGCGGACGCTGCAGCGGCTGCGCCGCCCGCATCCCGGCCCGCTACCCGATCATTGAGGCGCTCACCGGGATCGCCACGGTGGCGGTGGTGGCCAGCCACGGGCTCTCCCCGCTGATGCTCGGCCCGCTGCTGCTGACCTGGGCCCTGATCGCCGCGGCGGCCATCGACTACGAGCACTACCTCCTGCCCGACGCCCTGACCCTGCCGGCCCTCTGGCTGGGGTTGATCTGGAGCGTCGTCGATCCCGGCCCCCCCACCCCCACCGATGCGATCATCGGCGCCGTGGCCGGCTACCTGGCGCTGTGGGCCATCTTCCACGGCCACCGGCTGGTCACCGGGCGCGAGGGCATGGGCTACGGCGACTTCAAACTGACCGCCGCCCTGGGGGCCTGGCTGGGCTGGCAGGCCCTGCCCGCCCTGGTGCTCTTCGCTGCCCTGACCGGGCTCCTAGTGGCAATAGTGCTGGCCGTGCGCAGCCGCCCCCTGGGGCAGCCCCTGCCCTTCGGCCCCGCGCTGGCCCTGGCCGGCTGGGTGCTTCTGGTCCTGTCCCCCTCCGGCGTGGCCTGGCAACTGGTATGACGAACCCCCGACGGGTGTGGTGCGTTGGCCTGACCGGCGGGATCGCCAGCGGCAAGAGCACCGTGGCCGAACTCTTTGCCGCTCGCGGCGTACCGGTGATCGACACCGACCTGATCGCCCGGGAGGTGGTTCAACCCGGCAGCGAAGGCCTCGGCGCCGTTGTCGAAGTCTTCGGCTCCGGGATACTTACCGCTGCCGGGCGACTCGATCGGGCCGCCCTGGGCCGCCGCATCTTCGCCGATGAAGCGGCTCGCCGCACCCTGGAAGGCATCCTCCACCCGCGCATCCGAGGACGGTTACGGGATAGACTGGGGCGCTTGCGTGCCCCTTATGCCGTCGCAGTGGTACCTTTATTGGTTGAGACGGGCATGGACCGCGATATGGACGCGGTCGTCGTGGTCGACCTGCCGTCTGGCTGCCAGCGAGAACGGCTGATGGCCCGAGACGGACTGGGCCCGGAAGCCGCCGAGCAACGACTGGCCACCCAGGCGAACCGTGAGCAGCGCCTGGCGGCAGCCGACTACGTCATCGACAATAGCCGTGCGCGCGGCGCGTTGGCCGGGCAGGTGGCGGAACTCCACCGTCAACTGCTCGCCCGTGCCTGCCGCGCACCCCCCGATCAGGAGTGAAACGCATCGCGATGAGTGACAAGAACCAGGACTGGGTCGTCTACGAACACCCGCTGAATGAGCGGCTGCGCACGCTACTGCGGCTGGAATTCCTGATGGAGACCGCCAGCGCTGCCATGGAGGGCGAGCAGATCGTGGACAGCCGCATGGCGGTGGAGGCGTTCATCCACACGCTCAACGTCCTCGAGCGGGGCGAGGTGCGCTCGGAGGTCATCAAGGAGCTCGACCGGCTCTCCACCGAGACCGCCTACATGGGCGCCCGCGGCGTGTGGTCCGCGTCCCGGGTCCAGGAAGAGACCGACCGCTGCCGGCAGCTACTGCGCCGGGTGGGCGAGCCCGACGCTGCCCTGGGGCAGGAGCTGCGCGAGGACGAGCTGCTGGGGCTGATCACCCAGCGCTTCGGCGTGGGCGCCGGCACCTGCAACTTCGACCTGCCCAGCTACCACCGCTGGCTGAGCCGCCCCTACGACGAGCGGCGAGCCGACATGCAGCGCTGGTTCGAGAGTTTCGCCGATCTGCGCGCGGCGGTTACGTTCGCGCTGCGCGTGCAGCGGGACGCCGGGGCCTTCGCCGACGAGGTGGCCGAAGGCGGCTCCTGGCAGCAGCGGACCCCCTACGACAGCCGGGTCACCCAGATGCTGCGCCTCCAGGCCCCCATGGAGAACGGCGTCATCCCCGAGATCAGCGGCAACCGCCACCTGGTCACCATCCGCTTCCTGCGCCAGCCCGACACCCGCAGCCGCCCGGAGCCCGTGGGGGCCGACGTGTCGTTCCGGCTGGCCCGCTGCACGCTGTAAAACCGCGACCGCTATCGGCGGCCCGCCTCCGCCAGCAGGCCGCGGATAGCCGCCACTCCCTGCCCGCCGCAGGCCCGAGCCCGGTGGATATCCGCCGGGCCCACGCCGCCGAGGGCGTAGACCGGCAGGCGCGCCCCGGCCACCCAGGCGGCGAAACGCTCCCACCCCATGCCGCTCTGTTCCGGATGGCTGGCCGTCCACTGCACCGGTGACAACAGCGCGAAATCGGCCCCGCAGGCGGCGGCGCGCTCCAGCTCGTCGCCGTTGTGGCAAGAAGCGCCCACCCACCGCGCCCACCCCGGGCGTTGCGGCCCCTCGGCCAGCACGCGACTGCTCCAGTGCACCCCGTCGGCGCCCACCGCCCGGGCCTGTTCCGCCGGTCCGTTGGCTAGCAGCCACGCACCGTGGGCGTCACAGCGCCGGCGCAGGGCGCGCCCCAGACGCACCCAGGCCTCCACGTCGAGATCTGGGCGACGCAGCTGAACCAGGCGCACACCGCGCGCCAGGGCCGCATCCAGTCGGGCCAGCCAGGCATCGGCATCCGCTGGCTCCACGGGGGTGATCAGATACCGGTCGGGGAGCTGCAGCGAACGGATGATCGGCCAGTTGGCGGCGGGCCAGGCCCGCTCGGCCATCGCCTCGGGGGTGAGCCAGTCCACCGCCTGGCCCTCGCGGCCGATGGGACGCCCCGTCCACTCGTTCACATCGAGGACGTGGAGCACCACGCGCCGGTGGCCGTAGTCCCACGGCACGCGGATGCGCAGCGCCCCCGGACGGACACGGATACCCAGCTCCTCGTCCAGCTCGCGGACCAAGGCGTCGGCGACCGACTCACCGGGCTCAATCTTGCCCCCGGGGAACTCCCACAGACCGCCGTGATCGAGGTGATCCGGCCGGCACTGGACCAGTACGCGCTGGTCTTCGCCGCGGACCACGGCGGCGGCCACGTGGATCGGCGCGGCGGGCGATGCCGTATGCACCGGGGCCTCGCTCAGGTTCGATACTCGGCGTTGATGCGGACGTACTCCGCCGTGAAGTCGCAGGTCCACACGGTGGCCGCTGCCGGCCCGCGGCCGAGCTCGATGCCGAGCCTCACCTCGGAGCCGGAGAGGTGCGCCGCGGCGGCCGCTTCGTCGTAGCCCGCCGCGGCGCCGCCGTGCTCGGCAACCACCTGATCGCCGATGGTGAGCGCCACGGCATCAACGTCGAGGTCGTCCAGGCCGGCGCGCCCCACGGCGGCCAGGATCCGCCCCCAGTTGGGGTCGGCGGCGGCCAGCGCCGTCTTGACCAGCGGCGACTCCGCCACGGTGAACGCCACCCGCTCCGCCTCGGCGGTGTCCCGCGCCCCCTCGACGACCACATCCACCAGCCGCGTCGCCCCCTCCCCGTCGGCGGCGATGGCCCGCGCCAGGTCAATGCAGACCGCCTCGACGGCCGCCTGGAAGCGCTCGAAGTCGCCGCCGTGATCGGGCACCCGCGGGCCGCGACCGGTGGCGGCCAGCAGACAGGCGTCGTTGGTGGAGGTGTCGCCGTCCACCGTTACGCGGTTGAAGGAGCGCTCGGTGGCACGGCGCAGAGAGGCATCCAGGGCGGCGTCGGAGAGATCGGCGTCGGTGGCCACGAAGGCCAGCATGGTGGCCATGTCCGGGCGGATCATCCCCGCCCCCTTGGCGATCCCGGTCACCGTGCAGGTCCCGCCGGCGAGGTCGACCTGGTAGCTAGCGATCTTGTCGCGGGTGTCGGTGGTCTGGATCCCCGCCGCGGCGGCCTGCCAGCCGTTCTCGTCCAGCGCGTCCAGGGCCCCGGGGATCCCGGCGGTGACGCGCTCGACGGGGAGGGGCTCACCGATCACGCCGGTGGAGAAGGGCACCACCGCCTCGAGCACGCACCCGGCCTGATCAGCCAGGGCCTGGCAGCAGGCCAGGGCGTCGGCCTCGCCGCGCTCGCCGGTCCCGGCGTTGGCGAAGCCGGTATTGACCAGCAGGTAACGCGGCGCGGTCGCAGCCAGGTGGCGCTCGGCGATGCGGACCGGAGCGGCGCGGAAGCGATTGCGGGTGAACACCCCCGCCGCGCGCCCTTCCGGGGGCAAGGCCATGACCACCAGATCAGGCCGCCCCGGCTTGCGGATGCCGGCACTCACGGTACCGAGCCGGAACCCCGGCACCGGATGGATCACGGCTTCCTCGCCCGACATCTTAGAGCTTCCCGCAGCAGTGCTTGTACTTCTTGCCGGAGCCGCAGGGGCACGACTCGTTGCGCCCGACCTTCGGGCCTTCCCGGGCCACCGTCTCCTGCCCTCGGCCACCGGCGGACTGCTGCTGGGCCCCGCCGGTCGGCGCGCTGTCCCCCTCGGCTGCGGCTGCCCCGGCGGCACCACTACCCGCTGCGACAGCCCCCGCCGCGGCGGAGGCCGGTGCGGCGTGGCGCATCTGCATGCGCTCCGCCTCCTGGCGACGCTGCTCCTCGACGGCCTCCACGTCCTCCTCGGCACGAACCTGGACGCGCAGCAGCACGCCGACGGCGTCCCGCTTCAGGCCCTCGAGCATCTCCTGGAACATGGCGAAGGCGTCCTTCTTGAACTCCTGCTTCGGGTTGCGCTGGGCGTAGCCGCGCAGCCCCACCCCCTGTCGCAGGTAATCCATGGCGGCCAGGTGCTCCTTCCAGTGCTTGTCCAGGACCTGGAGCATCACCGCCTTCTCGAAGTGACGCACCACACTGGCACCGGCCTCGGCCTCCTTGGCCCGGTAGGCCTTTTCGATCTCGCCCTGGATGCGCTCGCGCAGGGTCTCCTCGTGGAGATCGTCCTCATCGTCGAGCCAGCGCTGGATGGGAAGCTCCTGGCCGAACTCTTCCTTAAGGGTGCGCTCCAGGCCGGGGACGTCCCACTGCTCGTCGATGGACCCGGGCGGGATGTGCTCGGAGATGACCTTCTCCACCACGTCCTGGCGGATGGCATCGACGGTCTCGGCGACATCGTCGGCTTCGAGGAGCTCGTTGCGCTGCTCGTAGACGACCTTGCGCTGGTCATTGGCGACGTCGTCGAACTCCAGCAGGTGCTTGCGCATGTCGAAGTTGTGCGCCTCGACCTTGCGCTGGGCGTTCTCGATCACCCGCGAAACCATGCCCGACTCGATGGCCTCACCGTGCTGCATGCCGAGCTTCTCGAGCATCCCGGACATGCGCTCGGAGGCGAAGATGCGCAGCAGCGAGTCCTCCAGCGACAGGTAGAAACGCGACGAGCCCGGGTCGCCCTGGCGGCCGGAACGCCCGCGCAGCTGGTTGTCGATGCGCCGCGACTCGTGGCGCTCGGTGCCGATAACGTGCAGACCGCCGGCGTTGACCACCCGGTCGTGGCGGTCCTGCCACTCGGCCTTGCGCCGCTCGACCTCGGCGGGATCCGGGTCCTCGCCGAGCTCGGCCAGCTCCTGGTCCAGGTTGCCGCCGAGAACGATGTCCGTCCCGCGGCCTGCCATGTTGGTGGCGATGGTGACGGTACCCGGACGGCCGGCATCGGCGATGATCTGCGCCTCACTCTCGTTGTGCTTGGCGTTGAGCACGTTGTGCTCCACGCCGGCGTCCTTCAGTGCCTTGGAGAGGCGCTCCGAGGCCTCGATGGAGGTGGTGCCCACCAGCACCGGCTGGTCGCGCTGCACGCAGTCGCGGATGTCGGCGATGATCGCCTCGTACTTCTCGTCCGCCGTCCGATAGACCAGATCGTGGGCGTCGTCGCGGACCATCGGCCGGTGGGTGGGGATGGAGAGCACCTCCAGCCCGTAGATGTGCTGGAACTCGAAGGCCTCAGTATCCGCGGTACCGGTCATGCCGGCGAGCTTGTCATAGAGGCGGAAGTAGTTCTGGAAGGTGATCGAGGCCAGGGTCTGGTTCTCGGCCTGGATGGGCAGCCCCTCCTTGGCCTCCACCGCCTGGTGCAACCCCTCGGACCAGCGCCGGCCGGGCATGGCGCGGCCGGTGAACTCGTCGACGATGACCACCTGGTTGTCGCGGATCAGGTAGTGGACATCGCGCTCGTAGAGGGTGTGGGCCCGCAGCGCCGCGTTCAGGTGGTGGACCACGTTGATGTTGCGAGCGTCGTAGAGGGAGTCGTTCTCCCCGATCAGCCCCTCTTCGCGCAGGAGCTCCTCGGCCCGGTCGTGCCCGCCCTCGGTGAGGTAGACCTGGCGAGCCTTCTCATCGACGTAGTAATCCCCCGGCCCCAGTTCCGGGTTCTCCTCGGGGCGCTCCTCGGGCTTCTGCGCCTGCAGGCGGGGCACCAGGCGGGACATGGCCTCGTAGAGCTCGCCGGCCTGCTCCGCCGGGCCCGAGATGATCAGCGGGGTGCGGGCCTCGTCGATGAGGATGGAGTCGACCTCGTCGACCAGCGCGTAGTACAGGTCCCGCTGGACCTTGTCCTCCTTGCGGAAGGCCATGTTGTCGCGCAGATAGTCGAAGCCGAACTCGTTGTTGGTGCCGTAGGTGATGTCGGCCTGGTAGGCGGCGACCTTCTCCTCGCGGGGCTGGCGCGGCACCACCACACCCACCTCCATGCCCAGGAAGCGGTACAGCCGGCCCATCCACTCGGCGTCGCGCCGGGCCAGGTAGTCGTTGACGGTCACCACATGGACACCGCGACCGGTCAGGGCATTGAGGTAGACCGCCAGGGTGGCCACCAGAGTCTTCCCCTCACCGGTCTTCATCTCGGAGATGTTGCCGTCGTGCAGGACCATCGCGCCGAGCAGCTGGACATCGAAGTGGCGCAGTCCCAACACCCGCCGTGAAGCCTCGCGCACCACCGCGAACGCCTCCTCGAGCAGGTCGTCGAGGGTTTCGCCCTGCGCGAGCCGCGCCTTGAACGCATCGGTCTTGGCCTGGAGCTGCTCGTCGGAGAGCTTCTGCAGCTCCGGCTCGTGCGCGTTGATGGCCTCGATCCGCTTGCGCAGACGCTTCAGCGCACGATCGTTACGGGTTCCGAAGACGCGTTTGGCGATGGCTGAAAACATGGGCACTCATTACAGATTTCCGGCGAAGTCAAGTCCAACAGGATACAGATAATCGGCGCTGGAGGGTAAGGCGTCGGGCGCCGATCGGGCCTCGGGGGTGTCCAGCGGCCCCTTGCATCCGTACCCACGGGGCCGGAGACTGACCCGCATGACCGACCCGAAACGCTTCAACCCGGCCCGGCCGCCGCGCCGCGAAGGCAAACTGCACCGGATCGCCCCGCGCCTGGCGCAGCGCCCCGGTCCGCTGCGCGCGGTTATCGACCACGCCCGCGGCCTGGAGCGGCTCAGCCGGCGGCTACAGCGCAACCTGCCGGCGGAGACACGCGGCCACTGGCGACTGGCCCGCCTGGACGAGGAAGAGATGGTGGTGATCGCCGATGGCAGCGGCTGGGGGACGCGGCTCCGCTACCTATCGCGCCAGCTCCAGGATGCCGCGGAGGCGATCTCGGGGCAGCGGCCCCGCCGGGTGACCGTCCGCGTCACCCCGGCCTCATCGGCGCCGCGCAAACTCCAGGGCCCCGGCCCGCTCAGCGACCAGGCGTCGGAGACTCTGCGCCGGGCGGCAGCCACCAGCACCGATCCGGCGCTGCGCGAGGCGCTGGAGCGGCTCGCCTCGCGCCGGCGCAGCGAGGATTAGCGCTCGTCGCGATCCTCAAGGCCGCTGCGCAGGACGTGGGTCTCAGGGTCGTAGTGGTGGCGCAGCTCGTCCTTGATGGTCCCGTCCCACAGCGGCACGCCGACGAAGTACCCGGCCCGGCCGATCACGTGGGCGGCCACCGGAGCGGTGAGCACGATGAAGACAATGATCGCCACGGCCCGCGCGGTCACCGAGGCGTCGGCGAAGTGGACGGCCACCCCGGCGATGATCAGCGCCGCGCCCAGGGCACCCGCCTTGGTGGTGGCGTGCATCCGGGTGAGCAGATCCGGCAGACGGTAGAGCCCCACCGCGGCGATGAGCATCAACCCGCCGCCGAGCAGCAGCAGGACCGAGGCGATCAGCTCCTGCAGGAAATCAGTCATCCCGCGGCCCCCCTTTCTCCAGATAGCGGGCGAACCCCACGGCGGCCATGAAGGCGAGCAGCGCCAGGACGATCGCCACGTCGATGAAATCATCGACCCCGGTGTGGATCGCGTAGGCACCGATGAACCCGACCAGGATCGAGGCGATCAGCTCCAGGGCCACCACCCGATTGGGCAGCATCGGACCCTTGGCCAGGCGCACGAAGGCCAGCACCAGCGACGCCGAGAGCATGGCAAAGACGAGGGTTACGGCAATCCCCAGCATCAGCGCATCACCTCCAGCACCCGGCGCTCCAGCTCCTTGACCTCATCCAGCAGTGCCTCCTCGCTGTCGATGTACATGGCGTGGATGTAGAGCACCCGGCGGTCGGTGGAGACATCCAGCGACAGCGTCCCCGGGGTCAGACTGATCAGGTTGGCGACGACGGTGATCTCGCCATCGGTACGGGCGTCGAGCGGCACGCCGATCACGCCCGGGCGCATGCCCCACTCCGGGGTGACGACATCGTAGGCCACCCGGGCATTCGCCTTGACCAGCTCCCAGATGTAGAAGAAGACGAAGCGGATGAACCGCGGCACTCGCTGGCCGTAGCCGGCGAGCGCCGGCAGCTGGTTCTGCATGACGGCGATCGCGCCATAGCCGAGCAGGAAGCCGAACAGGGCGTTGACCGCACTGAAGTTGGCGGTCAGCACCACCCAGACCATGGCCAGGACGACGTTCCAGGCGAATGGGATCACGGCGCACCCTCCTCCAGCACGGCGTCGATGTAGACCTGCGGGTCAAGCAGCTGCTCGGCGGAGGCCTCGGCCAGCTCGTAGAGCGGCTGGGCGTAGAGACCGATGAACAGGGTCAGCACAGCCAGCCCGGCGATGGGCAGGTACATGGCCCACAGCCCCGGGTCGCGCTTCTCGCCGGTCAGGACCGAAGTATCCTGCACATGCTCCGGCACCCCGTGCCAGAACGCCTCCTGCCAGATCTTGGTCATCGAGTAGAGCGTCAGCAGACCCGTGAGCAGGGCCACGAAGGTGATCCCCCAGGAGGCCTGCTCGACGGCGGCCCAGATGACGATCAGCTTGGCGATGAACCCGGACAGCGGCGGCAGACCGGCCAGGGAGAGCGCCGGCACGGCGAAGAGCAGGGCCAGGAACGGCCGGTGCTTGTACAGCCCGCCCAGATCGCGTAGCTCGTAGCTGCCCAGCATGCGGTAGGCCACGCCGGCGACCAGGAACAGGTTGGTCTTCACGATGATGTGGTGGGCGATGTAGAAGACACCACCGACCAGGGCCAGGGGCGTGAACAGCGCCAGGCCCATGATCATGTAGCCGATCTGGCTGATGATGTGGAACGACAGGATGCGGCGGATCTCGTAGTGGTACGCCGCACCCAGCACGCCGGTGATCATGGTGAAGCCGGCCGCCCAGAGCAGGATCTCGTGGGTGAACGCCACGTCCTGGGTGAAGATCAGCGTGAACACCCGGTACAGGGCGTAGACACCCACCTTGGTCAGCAGACCGGCGAACAGCGCCGAGATGGCGATCGGCGGGGTGTGGTAACTCGCCGGCAGCCAGAAGAAGAGCGGGAAGGCGCCGGCCTTGATGCCGAACGAGACCATGTACATGGCCGCCAGCACCGTCACCAGGCCGGGCTGATCCACCTCGGCGAGCTTCACCGCCATGTCGGCCATGTTCAGCGTACCGACCAGGCCGTAGGTGATGCCCACCGCCGAGAGGAAGATCATCGAGGAGAGCAGGTTGAGGGTGACGTACTTGATCGCCCCCTCCATCTGCGCCCGCTCGCCGCCGAGGATCAGCAGGGCGAACGAGGCGACCAGCATCACCTCGAACCAGACGTAGAGGTTGAAGACGTCGCCGGTCAGGAAGGCGCCGGCGACACCGGCCAGCAGCAGGTGCAGCAACGGCCAGTGGCCGTAGTGCTCGTGCCCGCGCGGCGTGGTGGCCGTCGAATAGACGGCGGTGGCGAAACCCATGATGCCGGTGAGCACCGCCATGATGGCGCCGAGCAGATCGGCGACTAGGGTGATGCCGAAGGGCGCCTTCCAGTCGCCCATGTGCATCACCACCACACCCTCGTGCCAGACCGTGTGCAGCAGCCACAGGGTGCTGACCAGCAGCGCGCCGGTGCCGAGCACCCCGAGCCAACGCTGCACGGTCAGGTGGCGGTGGGCCGCCAGCGAGACGGCGCCCAGCAGCAGGGGCAGCAGTACCGGTATGGCGACTTGCAGACTCACGTGTCCGTATCCTTCATCTGATCCAGGTCATCGGCCTGCACCACCTGATACGCCTTGTTGATCAGGACCAGCGCAAAGGCCAGTACGCCGAAGGCGATCACGATGGCGGTGAGGATGAGGGCCATGGGCAGCGGATCACCCACTGTGCCCACCGGCCCGTCGGCGCCCTCGGGGATCAGCGGCGGCGCCCCCCGCGTCATCCCCGCGGCGGTGAAGAAGAGCAGGTTCGCCGCGTTGGAGAGCAGGATCAGGCCGATCACCAGCTTGACGATGGAACGGCGCAGCATCATGTAGATGGCGGCGGCGAACATGATGCCCACCAGGACGGCCATTAACGGTTCCATAGCCTTACTCCTCCGCCTCCGCCAGGCTCACCACGATGGCCAGCACCGAGCCGAGCACGGTGAGGTAGACCCCGACGTCGAAGATCAGCGGCGTGTTGATGCTCACCTCACCGATCAGCGGGATCTGCGGATACCACCACAGGGCCTTGAAGAAGGGCTCGCCGATGAAGATCGGCGGTACGGCGGCCAGGGTGCCGATGACCAGGCCGACGCCGGCGATGGTCCGGGCATCCACCCGCAGGACCTGCTGCGTGGCCGGTACACCGAAGGCGAACAGATAGAGGATGAACGCCGAAGAAGCCACCAACCCGGCGATGAAGCCGCCGCCGGGCAGGTCGTGGCCACGCAGCAGCATGAAGATGGAGAACAGCAGCTGCAGCGGCAGCAGCACCCGCGCCATGGTCGAGAGGATGAGGGATCCGGGCTGGATCATTGCGTGTCCTCCTTCTCGGCGGCGCCGCGCTCACCGGTCACCCGGTACTTGACCATGGCGTAAACGCCGATGGCGGCCAGGGCGACCACGAAGATCTCGCCCAGGGTATCGAGGGCCCGGTAGTCCACCAGGATGACGTTGACCACGTTGCGGCCGTGGGCCAGCGGCACACTCTCATCCAGGTGGTAGGCGGAAATCGGTTCGGCAAACTGCACGTCGATGGTGACCAGCAGCAGCGAGGTCACCAGCACGCCCATCACTCCTGCCACCACGCCATCCCGTACCCGCTGTTGCGGCGTCGAGAAGTCCATGAAGCCGGGCAGCCGGAAGAGCACCAGGACCAGCAGGATCACCGTCAGGGTCTCCACCAGGATCTGCGTAATGCCCAGATCCGGGGCGCTGAACAGAATGAAGATCAGCGCGACGGTGAAACCCATCACACCCAGCGAGGCCACCGCCCCGAGGCGCGACTGGGTCACGCAGGCGAAGAGCACCGAGGCGATCAGCACGCCGGCGATGATCCACTCGTAGAAGTAGACCTCCAGGCCGAAGCTGAAGCCGCCGTCGTAGCGGGTGGCCAGGGTGTAGCCAACCAGCAGCACGGTGGTCAGCACCGTGGTGGTGATGTAGTGCCTGAGGTAACCGTTCTGCAGCACTCGGGTCTGCCAGTCGGCGCTCCACACCAGCGCATCCATAACGCGGAAGTAACCGGCCTCGGGGCCGCGCTCGTAGAGCCAGTCGTAGCGGCCCATGGCCTCGCGCACCTGGTCCCAGCGGGTATACAGGAAGGCACCGGCGGCGATGGCGAACAGCGACATGATCAGCGGCAGGTTGATCCCGTGCCACAGGGACAGGCTCACCGACACCGGCTCACCGGCCAGCGACGAGGCCACCGCCCCGATCAGCCCCTCGGGCAGGAACGGAAACAGGCCAAAGAGCACGCTCAGGGTGCCAAGGACCGCCGGGCCGGCGAGCATCCCCGGCGGAGCCTCGTGGGGCTCCTTCGGGGTCTCGGTGCGCTCGCCGAAGAACGGCCGGATGGCGACGATACCGGCGACAATGACCACCAGTACCGCCGTACCCAGGGCCAGCAGGGCCAGCACCGCCGACAGGTAGGGCGCCTCGAGCACCGACTCGAGCATCAGCTCCTTGCCCAGGAAGCCGAACAGCGGCGGGATACCGGCCAGCGACAGCGCCGAGACCGCGGCCAGCACCGCGGTCTTGGGCATGGCGTGGCGCAGACCGCCCATCTGCAGGATCTCCTTGGTGCCGGTCTCGTGATCTAGGGCGCCGGCAACCAGGAACAGCGCCCCCTTGTAGAGGGAGTGAGCGAGCAGGAAGGCGCCGAAGGCGATCATCGCCCCCTCGGTGCCGATCCCGGCCAGCATCGTCAGCGTGCCCAGGGCCATCACCGTGGAGTTGGCCAGCACCCCCTTGATGCCGGTGCTGCGCACGGCGAAGTAGGCGCCGGTGAACATGGTGATGGCGCCGACCAGCGGTAGCAGGGTCATCCACAGCGCGGTATCGCCCAGCGCCGGGTGCAGCTTGGCCAGCAGGAAGACGCCGGCCTTCACCATGGTGGCCGAGTGCAGGTAGGCGGAGACCGGCGTCGGCGCCGCCATGGCCCGCGGCAGCCAGAAGTGGAACGGCACCTGGGCCGACTTGGTGAAGGCGCCGAGGAGGATGAGCAGCGTCAGCGGCACGTACCACTCGTGCTCGCGGATGACGTCACCCTGCTCCAGCAGCTCGGAGATCGTGTAGGTGTCGCCGACGATCCCCAGCATGATGAAGCCGGCCAGCAGCGCCAGCCCGCCGCCCACGGTCACCAGCAGCCCCTGCAGCGCGTAGCGCCGGGCCTTGGCATCCTCGTTGTCGTAGCCGATCAGCATGTACGAGGTGATGCTGGTCAGCTCCCAGAAGATGAACAGGGTGATGAGGTTGTCCGAGAGCACCAGGCCGAGCATCGACGCCATGAAGGCGAGGATGTGGACATAAAAGCGCGGCTGGCGATCGTCGCCGTCCAGGTAGTCGCTGGCGTAGAGCAGGACGAAGGTGCCGATCCCCGAGATCAGCAGGGCGAAGAGCAACGACAGCCCGTCCACGTAGAAGGACAGATTGACGTCGAGCCCGGGGACCCAGGTGTACTCCATCCACACCGTCTCGCCGCCGACAATCTGCGGCAGGAAGGTGGCAAAATAGAGGGTGAGCACCGCGGGAAGCGCAGCGAAGGCCCAGCCGGCGCGGCGGCCCAGGACGGGCTGCAGCCACGGGACGAGGACGGCGAGTAGGAATCCGGAAAGTACTGCGGCAAGCATGCGAGGCCGATCTCCTGACGGTCTCGTCGGCAGACAACGGCAGTGGAAGATACCGGATGATCCGGGGGCTGACAAGTTGGCGCAGCGCAAAACAAGAAAGCCAGGAGGGCGCTAAGTCCCTGAACCACCTTCTCCCGCGGCCCGGTAACCGGTATCTTCTCGGCCATGAGCGAAGCCGATATGAGCGAGCACGCCCCGGACAACGTGGTCTATCTGGCCCGCACCGAGCGCGGTCAGGGCCGGGCCATACCCGGCCGTGTCGAGCGGTTGCGCCGGCACATCGAGGGCCGCCTGGTGGGCACCCTGCGCCAGGGGCTCGAGGAAGCCCAGGAGCAGCTGCACCAACGGGCCAACCGCGGTGACGACGAGGCCGACACCTACCGGCGCGACATGCAGATGGTTCGCCTGCACCGCCACGACATGGAGGAAGTGCTGCGCGCCGGACTGGAGTACCGCTTCGCCGGCCTGATCGACCCCGCATCCGTCGATCCGCCGCCGCTGCCCGCCGACGGCACCCCGGCGGCGCGCACCCTGGCCCACCTGCGCAGCCGCACCCGCACGACCACCGAGCCGGCCACCCGTGCCCTCGACGCGGCCATCCCCCGGGTGCGCGTGGGCGAGCCGCTCAACCCCCTGGCCCCGGCACCGATGGCCGACCTGCTCCTGCGCGTCCAGCAGCGTCCGCCCCTCTCCGAGCCAGCCCGGGAGCTGGTGCTCGACGCCCTGGGCCGCGCCGTGGGGCGCGTCCTGCCCGACCTCCACCGCGAGGCGGTGACCCAGCTCACCGGGGAAGGCCCTGCGGCAGCCCCCGGGGCGCCGGCGAGCACCACCTTCGAGGAGGAGGCCCGCCACGCCGCCCGGGCCGTGCGCAGCCGCGACCGGGTCGAGGCGGCGCGCCAGCGGGTGGGCGAGGAGATCGAGCGCTGCCTGGAGGGGCGCCGACCACCGGGGCTCATCGAGCAGCTGATCCGCGACGCCTGGGCCCGCCTGCTGCTGCTCGTCCACCTGGGCGACGGCCCCGACTCCGAGAACTGGGTCCGCCACTGCGCCGTCATGGAGCGCCTGGTCTGGAGCGTCGACACCCCGCCCGACGAGACCTCCCGGCGGCGGCTGGTGCTGGAGATCCCGCTGCTCCTTCACGAGGTGGCCGACGGCTTGCGCCAGGTCCTCCACGACCCCTTCGAGGTCAGCAAGCTACTGCGCGCCCTGGAGGCCGAGTACCTGCGCTGCCTGACCCGCAACGACCCGAACCTGGCCCGGTTCAGCGCCAACGACGACAGCGCCGCGGCCACCCACCGGGAGGGCGATGTACGTCGGGTGGCCGCCCTGCCCGAGGGAACCTGGATGGAGATCCTGGGCGCGCAGGGCGAACGCCTGCGCGCCCGGCTGGCCGGACACGCCCCGGATGGCCGGCTGATCTTCGCCAACCGGGCCGGCTTCAAGGTGCTCGAGCGCAGCACCGAGGAGCTGGCCGCCGCCGTGGCCAACGGTCAGGCCAAGCTGCTCGACGACCACGAGCTGCTCAACGACGGGCTCTCCCGGGTCATCCGCCGGCTGGTCGAACGGCGCGCGGGGCACGGCGAATGACCGCAGCCCGCAGCGCACGTGCGGCCCTGATCCTCGCCGCCGCCCTGCTCCACCTGCTCCTCGGCGGGGTCTGGGTGATCCTGGCCAGCATGCTGTCGCAGCGGCTCGGCCGCCGCGCGGCGGCCCTGTGGAACCGCATCCTCATGGCGCTGATGGGCGTCCGCCTCCACCGCCGCGGTGATCCGCAACGCGGCGCCCTGCTGGTGGCCAACCACCTCTCCTGGCTGGACATCGTCGCCCTCTTCGCCGTAGTGCCGGACACCTTCCTGAGCAAGGCGGAGCTGCGCGACTGGCCGATCGTCGGCCGCGTGGCCCGCAACCTGGGCACCCTCTTCATCGGCCGGGGCCACAGCGGAGCAGCGCAGCGGGCCGCCCGGCAGATGGCCGAGCGCCTGCGCCGGGGCGACGCCGTGGTCTTCTTCCCGGAGGGGCGGATCAGCACCGAGTTCGGCGTGCAGCCGTTCCGTCCGCGCCTGTTCAGCGCCGCCCACGAGGCCGACGCCGCCGTGCAGCCGGTGGCCATCGGCTACCGCCCCCGCCACCGGGGCGACGACTTGGGGGAGCTGGTCCCCGAGCGGCGCCTGATGGACAGCGCCTGGTGGGCGGCGGGACACGGGGTGGAGGTGCACATCCACTTCCTGGATCCGATCCCGGCCGGAGACCGGAGCCGCCGGCAGCTGGCCGATGAGGCGCGCCGGCAGATCGCCTCCACGGCAGGGCTGCCGCTGCTCGGGCGCGCGCCCACCAATGGGGACAGCGGCTAGCCCGCCGATCGAGGTCTTCGCCCGGGCGCGCTCCTTTCTGCCCGGGCGGGGTGATCGCCCCGCGGCAGGGCCTAGAAGTCGAAACGGATACCGGAACCCACCGCCCAGGCCGATCGGCCGGTGCCGATCCCGGCCTCCTCGGCGCTGGGTCCGGCGGTCCGCCCCACCTCCCAGGGGACCAGGTCCGAGGCGTCGTCATTGCCCAGGTAGGTGGCGGTGGCGTAGAGGCGCAGTCGCTCACTGGCGTGGAAGACCGGACCGACGGAGACCAGGCTGGCCCCGTGACCGGAGGCGTCCACATCCAGGGTGTAGTACTGCAGGCGCAGATCCAGGTCGTCTTCCAGGGCGTAGAGGAGCCCGGCGCCGTAGGCGAGTGTGTCGCTGTAGGTGTCGTCGTCGAGTTCGTAGGCGTCGCCGGTCGCCTGCACCAGGGCGGTCAGGCGCAGGGCGTCGGTGGCCCGCCACTCCAGCCCCAGACGGTAGGCGTCGGCGCTGCTCGGCGCCTCGTCGCGACCCGCCACCCGCTCGTAGCCCAGCGCCGCCCAGAAGCGTTCGCCGGTGTAGCGCAGGGCGGTGCTGATCGCCGTGCGGTCGTTGCCGTCCGCCGGGTAGGGATCATCGCTCTCGTCACGATCTTCCCAATCGAAGCTGCCCTGGAGGTCGACGCCCCAGCCGGACTGCTCCGGCGAGCTGTAGCGGATCGCATTGGGGAAGCGCTGATCGAAGTGCGGCGAGTGGCCGGCGCGCACGACGTTGCGGGCGTTGCCCAGCTGGCTGCCGAAGAGGTCCACGCGGCTGCGGATCTCCTTCATCGGCGTATCCATGTAGCCCAGGCGCAGCACCCCCCAGTCGTCGGTCAGCCCTAGGTAGGCGTCCCGCGCGCCCAGATCCGCCCCGTCGCCGCGGTTGTAGTCCAGGGCGCGCTCGACACGGCCGTAGACCGTCAGCCCGGTGTCCAGAGTGTGGGCCACGCGGAGCCCCAGGCGCGAGGAGTTGCTGGCCAGGTCGCCGGCGGAGTAACTGCCGCCGGCGTAGTACTCGGCGCTGACGTCGACGCGGCCGTAGACGTCCCAATCGATCTCGGCGGCCGCCGGGGCCGCGACGGCGCACAGGGTCACGGCCAACGGAGCCAGGCGCCTCCAGGATTGCCTCATGGGGACCTCTCTCTCACCAGGGTCAGGCATCCCGCCGCCGCCAGGCCCAGACCATCAGCCCCACGCCAGCGAGGATCATCGGCAGGGTGAGCACCTGCCCCAGGGTCAGCCAGCCGAAGGCCAGGTAACCGATGTGGGCGTCCGGCATACGGAAGAACTCCACGAAGGCGCGGAAGACGCCGTAGGCGGCGAGGAACAGGCCGGTGACGGCGCCACGGGCGCGCGGCTTCGCCGAGAACCACCACAGCAGGATGAACAGGGCGATGCCCTCCAGCCCCATCTGGTAGAGCTGCGAGGGGTGGCGCGGCTCGTCGCCCAGGGGCGGGTAGACCATGGCCCACGGCACATCGGCGGGCCGGCCCCACAGCTCGCCGTTGATGAAGTTGCCCAGCCGCCCGGCCCCCAGGCCGATGGGCACCAGGGGGGCGGCGAAGTCGCTCAGGCGCAGCAGCGGGATGCGGTAGCGCCAGGCGTAGACGCCCAGGGCGGCGGTGACACCCAGCAGCCCGCCGTGGAAGGACATGCCCCCCTCCCACAGGCGCAGCAGGGACAGCGGATCCGCCGCCAGGCCGTCGAGGTTGTAGAAGAGGTGGTAGCCGAGCTTGGCGCCGACGATCACCCCCAGGGCGCCGAAGAAGACCAGGTCGTCCACCTGCTGCCCGGTCACCGGACTGTCCGACCGGCGCGCCCGCCAGCGGCCCAGCCCCCAGGCGGCGAGGAAGCCGACGACGTACATCAGGCCGTACCAGTGAATGGCCACCGGCCCGAGCTGGAGGGCGACGGGGTCAATATCGGGATAGACGAGCATGGGCGGAGGCTAGTGGAGACCGCCCCTGAAAGGCAAGCGCGCCGGCGGCGGCCCACTGCGGTCGGCGCGGGACAGAAAGGACCCCCGTGCCCGGCGGCCCGGGGCCGCGGGCACCGGGGTCAGCGCGCTGTAATCAGCGCCGGGACGAAGGAGCCACCGCGGACGGCTCAGAAGCCGAAGCCGAAGCCGACATTCAGGTAGAGGCCGTCCAGGTCGTCGGGCAGATCGTCGGCAGCGGCGCCATCTTCGCCGAAATCGTCCCAGCCGCCGGCGTTGGTCCCCCGGTAGGCGACCTTGGCAAACATCTCCGAGGTGTCGCCGGTGTCCAGGGCGAAGCGGCCGTAGACGTCGGTGGCCGTGGCATCAGCGGCGGCCTGGCCGAACATCATGCCGACGCTGGTGGCAAAGCCGACGCCGCCCACCAGATCGTACTCGGCGGTCAGCCCGCGAATATCGGCGTTTGCGTCACCTTCACCATCCAGCCGCTCGTAGTAAACGCCCATGCGGAACTCGTCGTTGAGGTGGACGCCGAAGTCGAAGCCGTTGGCGGAGATGTCGCTGTCCTCGGCATCGGAGTCGAAGGCGGTGTAGACCGGTGTGTGGCCGTACTTGAAGAAGAAGGTCTCGGCGCTGGCCGAGGCGGCGAAGGCCGTAGCCGAGATCAGGGCCACACCGGCAAGGGTCTGCTTGACACCCGTGTGCATGGTCAACCTCCTCTGTTTGCGCTGGGCTGCTCCCACCTGCGGGAGCGGGGTCCGTTGGCGGATCGGATCCTCAGTCAGAAGTGGACGCCGAAGCCGACACTCAGCGTGAAGCCGTGCGTGTCGCTGGCGTCATCGGCGACGCCGTCAAAGTCCTGGGCAAAGTCGCTGTCCGGCACCGTGCGGTAGGCCAGCTTGGCGTTCAGGTTGGCGTGGTCGTTGGCCAGCAGCGCAGCGCGGCCGTAGATGTCCGCCACCAGGCTGTTGCCGTTGTCCGAGCGGCCATTGCCCACCATGAAGCCGACACTGCCCATGAAGTCGCCGGTCTCGAGCATGCCGTACTCGGCGCTGATGCCCTGGATGTTGGCGCTGGCACCACCGGTGCCATCCAGCCGCTCGTGGTAGACGCCGGCGCGCAGCTCGTCGGTGATACCGGTGCCGAACTCGAAGGCGTTGCCGGAGAGGTCGCTGTCTTCCACGTCGGAGTCCAGCGCGGTGTAGACCGGCGTGTGGCTGTAGTTGAAGAAGAAGCTGTGCTCGGCCACCGCCGGGCTCGCCACCAGGGCGCCCGCGGTGAGCAGCGCACAGCCGCCGAGGATGCGTGGGGAAACGTTGCGCATGGAGACCTCCTTGCTCAAAGGGGCTGTTGCCGGAAAGCGCCACCGCCCGCCGGCCCGGGCACAACCCGGGGTGGGCCGCAGCGCGGAACAGGGGGCGTGGAGAGGCGCGCGGACGCGGGCCAGCGCATGGCAGCCGCCGGGGATCGGCGCGGACAGGCAGGATTCGAGGCCGGGATACACGGCGCGGGACCTCCTTATCACCGACTCCCCGGAAACCGGGCGCGCCTCCTGCGCACCACCGTTCACGAGAAGTTAGCAACGGGACCGGAACCAGCTCAACGGGCAGAAGACCGCACGCTCAGCGGCCCCGACCGAGTGCGAATGCGGCAGGCTCAGCCGCTGGGGATCGTCAAACGCAGGGAGAGATCCAGGGCGTGGACGTGCTTGGTCAGGGCGCCGACGGAGATGCGGTCGACGCCGGTGGCGGCCAGGGCGCGCACGGCGTCCAGATCCAGCCCGCCGGAGACCTCCAGGGCGACGCGGCCGGCGGCCCGGTCCACTGCCTGGCGGATGCCGTCGGCGTCGAAGTTGTCGAGCATCACCACATCGGCCCCGGCGGCGATGGCCTCATCGAGCTGGACCAGGTCCTCGATCTCCACGGTGATCGGCGTGCCCGCCGCACGCAGGCGCGCCACCTCCACCGCCGGGGTCAGGCCGCCGCAGGCGGCGATGTGGTTCTCCTTGATCAGGTAGGCGTCGAACAGCCCGAACCGGTGGTTGCTGCCCCCGCCGGCACGCACCGCGTACTTCTGGGCAGCGCGCAGACCGGGCACGGTCTTGCGGGTATCGAGCAGCTGCACCCCGGTCCCCGCCACGGCGTCGGCGTAGCGGCGCGCGGTGGTGGCCGTGCCGGAGAGGAACTGCAGGAAGTTCAGCGCCGTACGCTCGCCGGTGAGCACCGCCCGGCTCGGCCCCTGGATCCGGCAGACCACAGCCCCCGGCTCCACCGCCTCGCCGTCGCTGCACAGCCAGCGCACCCCCACGCCCCGATCGAGCTGGCGGAAGACCTCGTCGAACCAGGCGGTGCCGCAGAGCACCGCCGCCTCACGGGCCACCACCTGCCCCTCGGCGACGCCGCTGGCCGGCACCAGGCCGGCGGTGAGATCGCCGCCACCCACGTCCTCGGCCAGGGCGCGGGCGACGTCGTCACGGATGGTCTCGCGGGGGGGCAAGGAGATGGTCATGGTCGATGCAGCGTCGATGGCTCAGGGTCGTGTCGCAGTGTTCCGGGTTCCGGGGGTGGCGCGCAAGGGCCGCTGCCGGTCCCGCGGCGTCCTGCGGCCCCGGCGCCTCACGGCAGGCTGGTGGCGATCACCGCACGGATGAAGAGCGCCTTGAGGTAGTCGGTCTCGGGGATCGCCGGGTGGATCGGGTGGTCCGGCGGCAGACCGCCGCGCTCGAGGATGCGCACGGAGCGGTCCAGGTGCCGCCCGGCCGCCAGCAGGATGCCGGAGAGGCGCTCCTCGGGCAGGTGGGCCGAGCAGGAGCAGCTGAGCAGCACGCCGTCGCGGCCGAGCAGGCGCAGGGCCGCCTCGTTGACCGTGCGGTAGCCGCGCTCACCGGCCTTGCGGTCGCGGCGGCGCTTGATGAACGCCGGCGGATCCACCACCGCCACGTCGTAGCGCTCGCCCTCCTGACGGGCCGCCGCCAGGTAGTCGTTGACCTCGCCTTCGATCACCGTCACCCGATCGCCGACGCCGTTGCGCTCGGCATTGGCGGCGATGCGGTCACACGCCTCGGCGGAGCGCTCCACGGCCACCGCCTCGCGGGCGCCGGCCACCGCGGCGGCGATGGCGAAGCCGCCGGCGTAGGAGAAGGCGTCCAGCACCCGGGCGTCGCCGGCGTAGGCGGCCAGGCGCCGGCGATTGGCCTGCTGATCGTAAAACCAACCCGTCTTCTGCCCGCTGACCACCGGGACCCGGAAGTGCAGCCCCCCTTCGCGGACCTCCAGCTCCTCCGGCCCCGGCTGGCCGAGCCACTCCACGCGCAGGTCCAGCCCCTCGCGCTCGCGCACGGCGTTGTCGGCCCGCCAGAGGACGTACGCCGGGGCGACGACCTTCTCCAGGGCCTCCAGCACCTCGGCCTGCAACCGCTCGATCCCGGCGGTGTTCGGCTGCACCACACAGCAGTCCCCAAAACGGTCGATGACCAGGCCGGGCAGGCCATCGGCCTCGCCGTGGACCAGCCGGTACCAGGGCTCGGCGAAGAGGCGCTGGCGTGCGGCCAGGGCCACCTGCAGGCGGTGGACCAGGGTCGAGCGATCCAGGGCCACCTTGGCGTCGCGACTGACCAGCCGGGCGCAGATCAGCGAGTTGGGGTTGACGTAGGCGCACCCCAGGGCCTTGCCGCGGGCGTCCTCCACCACGGCCTGCTCGCCGGGCGCGAACCCCCGCAGCGGGGTGTGGGCGGTATCCACCTCGTTGCTGAAGATCCACAGGTGGCCGGCGCGCAGGCGGCGCTCCTCGCCGGGTTTCAGGCGGAGTGCGGGTCGTTGCTGCATGGAGGCCTCCTCGACAGGGCCCGGTATTCTGCGGCGACACTGCGCCGCACGCAATCGCGACCCCAGGGGCGCTTCTTGTTAGACTAGCGCCATCGTTGGGATCAGCTGGAGCGACACCCGTGCGCATCAAATCCGCCTCTGCCGTCTTCCTCTCCGCCGTCCTGGTCACCGGCCTGCCGCTGACCTCCGCCACGGCACAGACGGCCTATGTCGGCGACGAGATCAGCATCTCCTTCCGCACCGGCCCCGGCTCCCAGTACGCCATCGAGCGCTTCCTGAGCACCGGAGCACCGCTGGAGGTCCTGCCCCTCCCTGAGGACGCCGAGGAGGATTACGGCGAAGTGGCCCTGGAGGACTGGATCTATGTGCGCGACAACCAGGGCGACGAGGGCTGGGTGCAGGAGCGCTTCCTGATGGCCGAGGCGCCGGCGCGGGTGCGCATCGGCCAGGTCGAGGAGGAGCGCGACGCCGCCCGGGAGCGGATCGCCGAGCTCGAAGAGGAACTGGCCGAGCAAACGGATGAGAAGGACGCCCTGAGCGAGGAGCTGGCCGAGGCCGAGGCGCGCATCGAGGAGCTGGAATCCGATCTGGAAGCCGCCAGCGACGGCTACGAACTGGTCGAGGCCAACGAGCAGCTCCAGGAGCGGGTGGCGCGGCTGCTCGAGCGCAACGAGCAGCTCGAGGAGCAGAACACCGCCCTGGCTGAGCGCAGCCGTCAGGAGTGGTTCCTGGCCGGGGCCGGCGTGCTGGTGGGCGGGCTGATCCTCGGCCTGATCCTGCCGCACCTGCGCCCGCGTCGCCGGGACGGCTGGGGCGGCGGCGGGCTCTGACGCCGTGGCCCTGCCCGCACCGGCGCTCCGCGAGATGATCGCCGAGCTGGTCGCCGAGCCGTCGGTGAGCAGCGTCGAGGCGGATCACGATCAGGGCAATCGCGGCATCACCGAACGGCTCGCCGGCTGGCTCGAGGGGCTGGGCTTCGACTGCCGCATCCAGCCCCTCCCCGGTCGGCCGGACAAGACCAACCTGATCGCCACCCTGGCGCCCGCCCGCGGCCCGGCCCGCGGCGGCCTGGCCCTGTGCGGGCACACCGATACCGTCCCCTGCGACCCGGAGCGCTGGACCGGCGACCCGTGGCGCCTGCGCGAGGCGGACGGCCGGCTCTACGGCCTGGGCGTCACCGACATGAAGGCGTTCCTGGCCGTGGCCGTGGAGGCCGCCCGCGAGGTGGATCCGGCGCGGCTCCAGGCGCCGCTGACCCTGCTCTTCACGGCGGATGAGGAGAGCGGCATGGACGGCGTGCGCGCCCTGCTCGACGCCCACCCGCAGGGGCTCGGCCCGCGCCACGCGGTGGTCGGCGAGCCGACCCGCAACCACCCGGTCCATGTACACAAGGGCATGATGATGGAGGCCCTGCACATCCAGGGGCGCGCCGGGCACTCCAGCGATCCGCGTCTGGGGCGCAACGCCCTGGACGCCATGACCCGCGTGCTCAACGCCCTGATCGCCTGGCGCGAGGAGCTGGCCGCGAACCACCACGACGCCCGCTTCGCCGTCCCCCAGCCGACCCTGAACCTGGGCCACATCCGCGGCGGCGACAACCCCAACCGCATCTGCGGCGAGGCGGAGCTGCACATCGACCTGCGCCCCCTGCCCGGGATGGACCCCGCCGAGCTGCAGCAGACGCTGGACCGGCGCCTGGCGGAGGCCCTGGGCGACGACGCCGTGCACCTGACCCGGCGGCCGCTGTTCCCGGCCCACCCGCCCATGGCCACCCCGGCGGACGCCGAGGTGGTGCGCTACGCCGAGACGGTCACCGGCCACCCCGCCGGCGCCGTGGCCTTCGCCACCGAGGCGCCCTATCTGGCCCGCCTCGGCATGGACGTGGTGGTCCTCGGTCCCGGTGAGATCGAGCAGGCCCACCAGCCCGACGAGTCCATCGACGTCGAGCGCCTGGCGCCCACGGTGGCGCTGCTGCGCCGCTTCATCCACCGCTTCTGCCTGTAGGCCGCGGAGCCCCCATGCGCCTCGCAGACCTCGACCCGCAGCAGTTCGTGGAGTGGTTCCGCCACGCGGCACCGTACATCAACGCCCACCGCGGGCGGACCTTCGTGATCGCCTTCCCCGGTGCCGCCGTCGAGCCGCCGCAGATCGATGGCCTGGTCCACGACCTGGCCGTCCTGGCCAGTCTGGGGGTGCGCCTGGTGCTGGTCCCCGGCGCCCGCCCCCAGGTGGAGCAGCGCCTGCAGCGCCGCGGCCTGGCAGCCCGCTACGCCCAGGGCAGCACCGGGCTGCGCATCACCGACGCCGAGGCCCTGGAGTGCGTGCGCGACGCCATCGGCGAGGTGCGCACGCGGCTCGAGGCGCGCCTCTCCACCGGGCTGGCCACCTCACCCATGGCCGGACTGCGCATCCGGGTGGCCTCCGGCAACGTCATCACCGCCCGCCCGGTGGGCGTCCGCGACGGCATCGATCACCTCTACACCGGCGAGGTCCGGCGGGTGGACGCCGAGGCCCTGCGCCGGCGGCTCGACGACGGCGACATCGCCCTGGTCTCGCCGCTGGGCTACTCGCCCACCGGCGAGGCGTTCAACCTCTCCGCCGAGTCGGTGGCGCGGGCCGTGGGCGAGGCCCTGGCCGCCGACAAGCTCATCCACCTGACCCGGCACGCACCGCTGCACGAGGCCGACGGCACCCCGGTGCGCGAACTCACCCCGCGCGAGGCGCGGGCCCGGCTGGACACCGACGGCCTGGCCGGCGACGCCCGGCGCCTGCTGCACAGCGCCCACCAGGCCTGCCTGGGCGGCGTGGCCCGGGTGCACCTGCTCGACCGCAATCAGCACGGCGCCCTGCTCCTGGAGCTCTTCACCCGCGACGGCGTCGGCACCCTGATCGCCCCGGAGCCGTTCGAGTCCCTGCGCACCGCTGGGGTGGACGACATCCCGGGGATCCTGGGGCTGATCCGCCCGCTGGAGGAGAGCGGCGCGCTGGTCTACCGCCCCCAGGAGCTGCTTGAGGAGCAGATCGGCACCTTCACCGTGGCCGAACGCGACGGCGCCGTGATCGCCACCGGGGCGCTGCTGCCCTGGCCGGCGGAGGACGCCGGGGAGATCGCGTGCCTGGCGGTCGATCCGGACTACCGCGGCGCCGGGCGCGCCGATACGCTGGTCCGGCGCCTGGAGCAGCAGGCCCGCAACCACGGCCTGCGCCGGCTGTTCGTGCTCACCACCCGGGCCGAGCACTGGTTCCGCGAGCGCGGTTTCGAACCCGCCGGCCCCGAGGCCCTGCCGGCGGCCCGCCGGGCCCTCTACGACCAGACCCGGGGCTCGAAGGTCCTGGTCCGGGACATCCCGTAAACCGCCAACACCGAGGAGTTTTGCGGGCTGATGCGCGCCTATCTCGATCTCGTCCAACACGTCCTGGAGCACGGCCACCGCAAGGAGGACCGCACCGGCACCGGCACGCTGTCGGTCTTCGGCCACCAGATGCGCTTCGATCTGGAGGCGGGCTTCCCGCTGGTGACCACCAAGCGGGTCTTCTGGCGCGGCGTGGCCGAGGAGCTGCTGTGGTTCATCCGCGGCAGCACCAACGCCCGCGAGCTGGAGGACAAGGGCGTGCGCATCTGGTCGCCGTGGGCCGACCCGGACGGCGAGCTGGGGCCGGTCTACGGCGCCCAGTGGCGCAGCTGGCGCGCCGCCGACGGCCGCGAGATCGACCAGCTCCAGCAGGTCCTGACCGAACTGCGCCAGCGCCCCGACTCGCGCCGGCACCTGGTCAGCGCCTGGAACGTCGGCGAGCTCGAGCGCATGAACCTGCCGCCCTGCCACCTGCTGTTCCAGTTCTACGTGGCCGAGGGGCGTCTGTCCTGCCAGCTCTACCAGCGCAGCGCCGACCTGTTCCTGGGCGTGCCGTTCAATATCGCCTCCTACAGCCTGCTGACCCACCTGGTAGCCCGCCACGTGGGGCTGGAGGTGGGCGAGTTCATCTGGACCGGCGGCGACTGCCACCTCTACCTCAACCACCTAGCCCAGGCCCGGGAGCAGCTCAGCCGCGCGCCGCGACCGCTGCCCACCCTGCACATCGACCCTGGGGTCACCGACCTCTTCGCGGTGCGCTACGAGCACCTGCGCCTGGCGGGCTACGACCCCCACCCCAAGCTGACCGCCCCGGTGGCGGTCTGAGCCCCGCGGAGCCCCTATGAGCGAGATCGTCCTCGTTGCCATCGTCGGCCGCAACGGCGTCATCGGTGCCGACGGTGACCAGCCGTGGCACTTCCGCTGCGACCTGCAGCGCTTCAAGGCGCTGACCCGCGGCCACCCGGTGATCATGGGCCGGCGCACCCTCGCCGCCATCGGCCGCCCACTGCCCCAGCGCACCAACATCGTCCTCACCCGCGACCCCGGCTTCCACGCCGACGGCGTGGAGGTGGCCACCGACCCGGAGGCCGCCCTGGCCCGGGCCGCGGAGAGCGCCGGCGGCGAGCGGGTGATGATCCTCGGCGGCGGGGACGTCTACCGGCTCTTCCTGCCCCGGGCCCACCGCCTGGCGCTCACCGAGGTGGACGACGCCCCGCCCGGCGACACCACCTTCCCGGCCATCGGCCCGGAGTGGCAGGAGACCGCCCGGGAAGAGGCGGAGGAGGACGGCTACCGCCTGACCTTCCGCACCCTGCTGCGCACCACCGACGGCTGAACCGGAGGCGCCGTGTACCAGTACCTCTTCGGTCCTGTCCCCTCCCGCCGGCTGGGCATGTCCCTGGGCGTGGACCTGGTCCCCCACAAGGTCTGCAGCTTCAACTGCGTCTACTGCGAGTGCGGCAAGACCACCCGGCTGACCGTGGCGCGGGACGCCTACGTGCCGGCCGCCGAGGTGAGCGCGGAGCTGGAGCACTACCTGGCCCACCACCGCGCCCCGGACTTCTTCACCTTCTCCGGCGCCGGCGAGCCCACCCTCCACAGCCAGCTGGGCGAGATCCTCACCTTCATCCGCCGTCGCGCCCCCGAGGCGCGCACGGCGGTGATCACCAACGCCAGCCTGCTCGACGACCCGCAGGTGCGCGCCGAGCTGGCCACCGCCGACGTGGTCATGCCGTCGCTGGATGCCGCCACCGAGCGGACCTTCCGGCGCCTGGACCGCCCCTCGCCCCGGGTGCGTCTGGCACCGCTGATCGAGGGCCTGGTGGCCTTCCGCGACGCCTTCGCCGGGCAGATGTGGCTGGAGGTGGTGATCCTGCCCGGCTACAACGACCACCCCGAGGAGCTCGCCGCCCTGCGCGCGGCGCTGGAGCGCATCCGCGCCGACCGCATCCAGCTGAACACCCTGGACCGCCCGGGCACCGAGGTCGACCTGCAACCGGCCAGCCGCGCGCAGCTGGAGCAGATCGCCGCCGACTGGGGGCTGGAGAACGCCCACGTGGTGGCCGCCGCCCCGGCGGCCCCCGCCGATGCCGGGTACCGGGCGGATGGCGACGCCGCCCTGCTCGCCACCCTGGCCCGCCGCCCCTGCACCGCCGACGACCTGGCCCGCCTGCTGGGCCTGCCCGAGGGCGAAGTGGCCGAACGGCTGGCGGCCCTGGAGGCGGCGGGACAGATCACCGCTGTGGCGCAGGAGCGCGGGCTCTTCTACCAGGCCACGGACCGCGCCGCCCGGGGCGGTGCGGAGTGACGTCAGGGACTTGGGTGACCAACGGCGCAGACGGCTTCAACCACCACTGCAAGAGAGCTGCGAAACCTATTGAAAATGTTGCACGACTCCTCACCGGACGTATTGCGCCGGCCCTCGAGCATCGTGTAAAAGGTGGCGTATCCGCTGGGCCGTTTGACCAGGCTCAACGGAGCCCGTGATGCGGGGGCACTCAAGCATCGCTGGTACCGGCCGATAGCTCGGTGACGGGCCCGGCAAGCGGAACGGCGGCCCCGGCTGACAAAACGAAAAACAGCAGTACATAAGAAGACGAGGAGCACCCCCTATGAAGAAACAACTGATCACCCTGGCGACGGCCACCGCCATGACCGCGCCCGCCGCCGTGCTGGCCGACAGCCACGACAGCCACAGCCCGGAGATCTACGGCCAGGTGCACATGTCGATGAACCACATCGACAACGACGACACCGAGGGTGAGGACAGCGCCCTGAACATCTCCTCCAACTCCTCCCGCTTCGGCATCCGCGGCTCCGAGGAGATCCAGCCGGGGCTCACCGGCATCTACCAGCTGGAGCTCGGCGTCCACTGGGGCGGCCAAGGGTCAGACAAGACCTCTACGACCGGGGATGACTCCATCTGGCGCCAGGTCCGCGACAGCTACGTCGGCCTTGAGGGCGACTTCGGTACCCTCCGTGCCGGCCGCCTCCCGGCTGCCAACCAGTACATCTACGACGCCAACTTCTTCATCAACACCATCGGCGATCCCGGCGGGCTGACCGGCTTCGACATTGCTGGGAATGCGGGCATCGGGGGCCGCTACTCCAGTGCGGTGCAGTACACCGCCCCGATGGTCGGCCCGCTCGGCGCCAGCGTCACCGTCGCCCCGTCGAACAACGGCGCTGACGAGCACTCGATGATCCTGCGCGGCACCTACGAGGAGGGGCCGTTCTTTGGTGCCGTCAACTACATCAGCAAGCCGGATGCGACGGTCGAAGATCCAGAGGACGATGATATTACGTCGCAGCACGACCTCCAGTTCCTGGTGCTGAGCGGCGGCTACGAGCAGAACGGGCTGCGGGTGGCCGGCCTCTACGGCCTGGTGCTCGACGACGACGACCTGACGGACGGCGCGCCGGAAATCGACGGTGAGGACAGCTTCTTCTCCCTCGGCGCCTCCTTCGACATCACCGCCCAGGGCACGGTCAAGGGTCAGTACACGGCGTACATGGCCGATGAGGGCAGTGAGGGCGATTCCAACCTGTTCGCCATCGGCTACGACCACGCCCTGTCGGACCGGACCACCGCCTACGCCGTCTATGCGCACATGGACAACGATGAGATGGCGAGCCGCGGGGTAGACGGTTACGGCCACGGCGGCGGTCCGGACGATCTGGCTGGCCCGAATAACGACGCCGATCCCAACGCCTTCTCGGTGGGCGTGACCCACAACTTCTAAAGCGGCCCACACCCGCACAACAAGAAGCCCCGGATCCAACCGGGGCCTTGCTTGACTCCAGGGCGCCTTCGGGCGCCCTTTTTTTGTTCAGGGGGTTGGTAGCCGATCAGTCGAAGTGGCTGCCGGGCCGGGCCTCGACCTCCGGCGGGAGTTCGTAGCCGCGCTCCATGGCGGTGCCGCCGAAACCCACCAGGAGCACCGGGCGCAGGCCGCCGTCGCCGCCGGCCACGCGGGCGGCCACCAGCCACGGCCCCCACTGCCCGCCCAGCTCCAGGAAGGGGTAGCGGTTGGAGCTGCGCCCGCCGGGCAGGCTGAGGTTGACGGCGTCGTCGTCGTCCCAGCGGCTGCGCTCCCAGGCCTGGTTGGCGGTGAGCCAGCCGACGCCCTCGCCGCCGAGCGGCCGCCACAGGCCGGCCCCGAGGGTCAGCTGCAGGGTGTCCAGGTCCACGTCCTCGCGTTCACCGGTGACCCCCTCCGCTTCATAGCTCACGCTGCGCAGCCCCAGCCCGCCGGCGAAGGTCACCGGCAGCCGGTCGGCGAAGTACTGCGCCTGGCCACCGAGCTGGGCGTTGAGTTCACCGTCGCGCTCCAGCCGGGTGAGTTCGCCGACGCCGTCGGGGCGGTCGCCGTAGGCCACGTTGCCGTCGCTTCCCGGCACGCGGTAGCCGTCGCCGGGTTCCCCGCCAAGCACGCCCAGGGTCACGCCCCAGCGCCAGCCGTAGTGGTAGGGGCGGCGGTAGCGGGGCTCGGTGTACTGGCGCTGGATGCGCTCGTCCGGGCGCAGCACCAGCTCATCGACGATATCCTGGTAATCGGGGTCGTCACGGGTGATGCGCACCGTGTACGCCCCGGCCTCGGCGGGGCGGCGGATGGCGCCGGCTTCCTGATGGTCGTGACGCACGAGACGGATCAGGCTGTGGCGCCCGTCGGCGCGCAGGTCCAGGTGGCCGTACTGGCGCTCGGTGAGGCGGACCGAGAAGTAGGCCGCCGGGGTCTGCTCATCCACCCGCACGGTGGCGGTATCGCCCCGGTGCTCAGCGGTCTCCAGGACGCGGACGCGGTACCGCTCGCCGGGGCGCACCGGGACCCGAGCCGGGGTGACGTAGTCGCGGCCGTCCACCCGCACCACGGCGCCGCTCGGCTCGGTGTGCAGGTAGAGGGCGGCGCGCTCCACCCCGGCCCCGTCGTCGCGCCGCGGGCTCACCAGGCAGCACAGGTGCGCCGGCAGCCGGGCCGGCTGATCCGGGGCGCCGAGCACTTCGACGCGGACCTCGTCGCCGAGCCCGCGCAGGCTGCGTCCGGCGGTCCAGCCGCCGTCATCGGTGAGCAGCGTCATGCCGCCGATGCGCAGCTTGAGGTTGGGCTGGGGGCGCAGGGAGTGGCGGTCTACGGCGACGAAGCGCACTTCGTCGTCGGCCACCACCGGGATCACTTGAAGCTGCGCGGCGGCCTGCCGGGCCGTCTCCTCGAAGTAGGCGGCGAAGGTGGTCTCGCCCAGGCGGTGGCTATAGAGCCGCTGGTCGCCGACGCCGGTGCGCGTTACGGTCTGCAGGCCCCGCGCCGCCCGCGCGAAGCGCTGCCCCGGCCGGTCCTCGGGCACCGCCTCGGTCAGTTCGAACTGCGCCATGGCCGGGGCGTTGCGCCGGGCCTGCGCGCGCAGCTGCGCCATGCGTTGATCCGAGAGGCGGACCCGGACGTACCAGCCTCCCGCCACCCGCTGCTCGGCCACCACCCGCGCCCCTTCGAGGGCCACGTGGCTCACCGAGGCGACGGTGGCGGTCAGCTCGACCTCGGTGGCACGCTCGACCTCGCCGCCGTCGACCTCACCCCGGCGCTGCAGGCTGCGGAAGACCTCGCGCTGCTCGCCGCGCACCGCGGTGACCACCTCCCCTGCGATCTCGTAGAGCGCCGACTGCCGGGCCTCCTCGGGGGTCTCGCCGGTGCCGTGGCCGTAGGTGTAGCCGGATTCCGCCTCCGCCCGCCCCTGCTCGCGCAATTCGGCGGCGTCGGGGTAGCGCTCGCCGAGGAGCGCGCAGCCTCCGCCGCCCAGACCCAGCGCCGCGGCGAGCAGCAGCGCGGCGTGGCGACAGCACGGGCTACCCCGCATACGGGCCTCGGTCACTGCTGCTGCATGCGGTCGCGGTGCTCGTCCCGGGCCCGTTCCAGATCCCGCTCGGCCTGCTCCCGCTCCTCGCGGGTCTCGGCCTCCTCCAGGGCGCGCTCGGCGGCCCGCTCGGCACCGCGTTCCACCCGTTCGGCACAGCCCCCGAGCAGGAAGGCGCCAAGCAGCGGGATCAGCAGCGTCCAGCCGCGGGGCATAACCGACCCTCCTTACCGATTGACCCGATTGCGCAGCTGCTCGAGGTGATCCTCGGCGGCGCCGCGCAGATCGGAGCGCAGGCCGCCGTCGTCATCGGCACCGATGGCCCGGAAGTAGGCGTCGAAGTCCTGCTCCAGGTCGTACTGGGACATCACCACCCAGCGCCCGTCGTCGGTGACGTCGGTGCGCTTGACCTGCACCCCGACCAGGGTCTGGTCGATCCACTGCTCGGTGCTCTGCTGGAGCTGCTGCCGGGTTCGCGCCCCCTCCTCGTCCCGGCCCAGATCCTGACGGTCGAAGTACTCACTGTTGAGCGCCTGGATGGTCTGGGTCAACTGCTCGGCAATCTCGGCGGCGGCATTGGTACGCGCCTGTCGGCGCATCTGATCCGGGTAGTCCGGCTCGGCCTGGGAGACGCCGAAGCCGTAGACCACCATGGACTCCTCCGGCGTGTCGCGCTGGACGTACCAGCCCGGCAGGCCCAGCCGCTCCTCGGCCTCCGCATCGGTGGGGTCGGGGGCGTCGTCGGGGGTGGTGCTGCAGCCGATCAGGGCCAGGGCCGCGGCGGCCGCCAGCAGCGGCGCAGAGAGACGGTTCAAGGGCATGGGTCCTCCAGGATCGAAGCCGCGTCGTGGGTGTCCTCCACCGCTTCTACTATAGCCCCTTTCACCCCTGCTGCGTACCAGGGTATCCCGGGGCTAGAAGATGCGACCGAAGACCATGTGCACGCCGGCGTTGCCCCCGGTATCGGCGTGCAGGCCGACGTAGCCGGTGCGATCGACCATGACGTCGAGCTGGGTGTAGGCGCCGCTGAGCCGGTCGTGCTCGAAGCCCTCGCGGCGGCCGTCCACGTACTGATCCCCGTCGATGACGCTGACGTACCCGCCCACGGTCCAGCGCACCGGGCCGACACGCACCATGGGCCCGAGTCGCGCCTGCAGCTCGGTCCACTCGCGCTCGATCTCGGTATCGCCGCGGCTGCCGTCGACGTCGTGCCAGGTGTAGCGGACCTCGCCGAGGAGGCTCACCGGCTCGCGGTGGAACAGGTGGGAGCGCACCCCGGCGCCGATGTAGTAGCCGCTGAGGCGGGTGGCATCGGCGACGGGATCACCGGGGTCGTCCACCCGCGAGCGCAGCCAGCCGCCGAAGAGGCCGGGCTGGATCTGCGGGTTGCCCACTTCGAAGAGCTGGAAGCCGAGGCGACTGGTGCGGTGCTCGACGGTGCGATCCCCGTAGTCGAGGTCGGTCTGGTAGTGCTCGCCGGTCACCCGCAGGTCGACGTCGTAGCCGCGCTCGCCCTGATAGCCGTGGCCCATCGCCGGCCCGGCCGCCACCGTCGCCACGGCGGCGATCAGGGCGGCCCGGGCACGACGGAGGGGATGGCTCATCAGCGTTTCATGGCCTCGAAGAACTCGGTGTTGGTCTTGGTGTCCTTGAGCTTGTCGAGGAGGAACTCGATGGCGGCCACCTCGTCCATGTTGTGCAGGAGCTTGCGCAGGATCCAGGTCTTCTGCAGCTCCTCGGGGGTCATCAGGAGTTCCTCGCGCCGGGTCCCAGAGCGGTTCAGGTGGATGGCCGGGTAGATGCGCTTCTCGGCGATCTTCCGGTCCATGTGCAGCTCCATGTTGCCGGTGCCCTTGAACTCCTCGTAGATCACCTCGTCCATGCGCGAGCCGGTCTCGACCAGGGCGGTGGCCAGGATGGTGAGGCTGCCGCCCTCTTCGACGTTGCGCGCGGCACCGAAGAAGCGCTTGGGCCGGTGCAGGGCGTTGGCATCCACGCCCCCGGTGAGCACCTTACCGGACGACGGCACCACCGTATTATAGGCGCGCGCCAGGCGGGTGACGGAGTCGAGCAGGATGACCACGTCCTTCTTGTGCTCGACCAGGCGCTTGGCCTTCTCGATGACCATCTCGGCGACCTGGACGTGGCGCGAGGCCGGCTCGTCGAAGGTCGAGGAGACCGTCTCGGCGCTGAGCACCGAGCGGGCGAACTCAGTGACCTCCTCGGGCCGCTCGTCGATGAGCAGGACGATGAGGTAGCACTCCGGGTAGTTGTAGGTGATGCTCTGGGCGACGTTCTGGAGCATCATCGTCTTGCCGGCCTTCGGGGGCGAGACGATCAGCCCGCGCTGGCCCTTGCCGATAGGCGCCACCAGGTCAATGACCCGGGCGGTGAGGTCCTCGGTGGAGCCGTTGCCCCGCTCCATGCGCATGCGATCGCGGGTGAACAGCGGAGTGAGGTTCTCGAAGAGGACCTTGTTCTTGGCCGCCTCCGGCGGCTCGAAGTTGATCTGGTCGACCTTGAGCAGGGCGAAGTAGCGCTCGCCGTCCTTCGGGGGGCGGATCTTGCCGGTGATGGTGTCGCCGGTGCGCAGTGCGAACCGGCGGATCTGGCTGGGCGAGACGTAGATATCGTCCGGCCCGGCCATGTACGAGGCATCCGCGGAGCGCAGGAAGCCGAAGCCGTCCTGGAGGATCTCGAGGACGCCGTCGCCGTAGATGGAATCGCCGTTCTTGGCATGAGCCTTGAGGATGGCGAAGATGATGTCCTGCTTCCGGGAGCGGGCAGTGCCCTCGATGCCCATGGACTGGGCGATCTCCAGGAGTTCGGTGGCTGGCTTTCTCTTGAGCTCGGTGAGATTCATGGTTCGCTTCGGCGTGGGGAGGGTCACGGGGGCGCCGGCCCGCCGGCCGTCCGCAGGGGCGCGATGGCGCGGGACTCAAGCCGGGGGCGGCGCTGCGGCAGTTGTTCTACAGGTTGCTGTCGATGAACGCGGTCAGCTGGGACTTGGACAGGGCGCCGACCTTGGTGGCCTCGACGTTGCCGCCCTTGAACAGCATCAGCGTGGGGATCCCGCGGATGCCGTACTTCGGCGGGGTCTCGGGGTTCTCGTCGATATTCAGCTTGACGACCTTGAGGCGGTCGCCGTAATCGGCGGCGATCTCTTCGAGGATGGGGCCGATCATCTTGCAGGGCCCACACCACTCGGCCCAGTAGTCCACCAGCACGGGCACGCTGGCTTGAAGCACTTCCTGCTCGAAATTCTGGTCGGTGGCGTGCACGATTGCGTCGCTCACGGTAGAAGACCTCCAGGTTCGATTGCGTCGATATGGGCGGAGCCGCTGCACGGGGCTCGGATAATTGGAAACTGCTCGTTGATTGGAACCGAGGATCCCGACAAGGGGGCCGAGTGCGGGATTGGGCGCTGCGCTGCCCCAGGAGCCGGCGCGCGACGCGCTGATGTAGTAGAACGGAAAATAGCGGCCCTGGGCCGGCGTGTCAACTGCGCTGGCACGCGCCGAGGGCCTCGCAGCAGCGCAGGCCGCGCTGCGCCACCTCCTTGAGATCGCGCAGGGCGTCGTGGGCAGCGAGGATCCGCTCCTGGGTCTGCTCGCCGGCACCCTCGTCGGCGATGGCCGCCGCCCGCGCCGAATCCGCCGCCTGCTCGAGTTCGATCACCCGGGCGCGGAAGCAGCACAGGCGCTGGCACTCGACGCAGTTGAGGGTGGCCTCGCTCTTGCGCAGCAGCTCCTCGAACACCGCCCGCAGTACCGGCGACGCACCGGGATCGCTGCACACCGCCGCCACGGCCTCGGCGATGCAGTGGCTGATGCGGGTCAGCTGCGCTTCAACCTCTTCGAGGGGGGCCATGGACTCGGCCACTGGGGTTACCTCCGCTGCGGAACAACCTGCTCTCCCCTAATGATGCGGGTGAGACTCCACAATCACAAGTGCCCGACTGGCGGCCTAGCGCCGCGCCTCCCAGGGGAGCCCGTCGGTGACCCGCGCCCAGTCGTAGGCCGGGTCGCCCACGGCGATGAAGTCCGGGTTGAGCAGCGAGGCACCGGTGTTGTAGCGCAGCGGCTCGCCGCCGACGTCCATCAGGCAACCGCCGGCGACCTCCAGCACGCACTGCGCGGCCCCGGTATCCCACTCGCAGGTGGGCCCGAAGCGCGGGTAGAGATCGGCCTCGCCCTCGGCGATGCGGCAGATCTTCAGCGAACTGCCCACCGAAAGCTCGCGGTAGTCCCCGAGGCGGGCGAGGATATCGGCCACCGCTGCCTCGCGGTGGGAGCGACTGACGACGGCGGTCAGCGGCGACGCGGCGGCGCGCGTGCGGATGCTGTGGCGCTGGCCGCCGGCCTCGCGCCAGGCGTCTACGCCGGCCGTCGCCGCCCAGGTCACCCCCAGGTCCGGGGCGTGGACCACACCGAGCACCGGCCGACCATCGACCACCAGGGCGATGTTGACGGTGAACTCGCCGTTGCGCTTGATGAACTCCCGGGTTCCGTCCAGCGGGTCGATCAGCCAGTACTGCCGCCACGCCTGCCGTTCGGCAGGATCGATGTCCTCGCCCTCCTCGGAGAGCTGGGGCAGATCGGGGGTCAGCGCGGTAAGCCCGGCCTTGATGGCGTCGTGGGCGGCCTGGTCGGCCCGGGTCAGCGGGCTGTCGTCCGCCTTGGCCTCCACCTCGAAATCGGCGGTACGGTAGACGGCCATGATGCGTTCGCCGGCCTGCTCGGCGATCTCCCGCACCGGCTCCAGCCAGTGCTGCCACGGTTGCTCTGCCATGATCCCTTCCGTGTTGTTCCGGCGCGGGTTACGCCGCGCGCCCTGCCAGATGATCCCGCGCCAGATAAAGCGCGGTGATCGAGCGTGCCTCGGTCAGATCGGACTGGCCGAGGAGGCGTTCCAGTTCCCCCAGAGGCCAGGGCACCACCTCGATGGGCTCCGGCTCGTCGCCGGGCAGGCGGTGCTCGAAGAGACCCTCGGCGAGGATGAGCTGGGTGCGGTGGCTGAAGTAGGCCGGCGCCAGGGTGACACTGCGCAGCACGGTGAGCGCCTCGGCGCCGTAGCCGACCTCCTCCATGAGCTCGCGGTTGGCGGCGCGCAGCG
Source organism: Halorhodospira halophila SL1 (assembly GCF_000015585.1). Classification (NCBI taxonomy): domain Bacteria; kingdom Pseudomonadati; phylum Pseudomonadota; class Gammaproteobacteria; order Chromatiales; family Ectothiorhodospiraceae; genus Halorhodospira; species Halorhodospira halophila. Next base: position 2,261,632 of record NC_008789.1, read on the forward strand.
GATCCTCGCCGGGTTCCACGCGCCCCTTGGGCAGCCCCAGTTCGTAGCACTCGGTGCCGGCGGCGTACTCGCGGATGAGCAGCACCTCGCCGCGGGCCGTAACCGGGACGACCAGCACCGCCCCAGCTGCGCTCCCGCCCAGGCGCTCGTACTCCACCTCGACGCCGTTGCCAAAGCGCAGCCCCACCGCCTCGATGCGGAACAGCCGCGAGCGGGCGACGGTGCTGCGGTGGAGCGTCTCCGGGTAGCGATCGCTCATCGGGCCTGCCTTTCTCAGCGTCCGGACATTGTACATATGCCGCCCCGACGGCGGCGAGCGCCGTTTCAGGGCACCAGCCGTGCGGCGTGAGCGGCGATGACCCGCTCCTCGTCGGTGGGGATGACCCAGGCGTTGACCGCGCTGCCCGGCGTCGTGATCCGCGGCCCGTCGGCCGCGTTGGCGGCGTCGTCGAGTTCCAGACCGAGCCAGCCCAACCCCTCAAGGATGCGCTGGCGCACCGGGGCAGCGTGCTCGCCGATCCCGGCGGTGAAGACCACGGCGTCGAGCCCGCCGAGCACTGCAGCCAGGCCGCCGATCTCGCGCAGCGCGCGGTGGCAGAAGAGGTCGATGGCCTCGGCGGCGGCCGGGTCGTCGCTGTCGAGGAGCACGCGCATGTCCGCGGAGACCCCGGAGACGCCCAGAAGGCCCGACTCCCGGTAGAGGAGGCGCTCGATCTCGGCCGGCGTCATGCCCTCCTGCTGCAGCAGGTACAGGATCACCCCGGGGTCGATGTTGCCGCAGCGCTGCCCCATGGGCAGGCCGTCGAGGGCGGTGAAGCCCATGGTGGTAGCCACGCTACGCCCCTGATCCAGGGCGCAGAGGCTGGCGCCGGCACCCAGGTGGGCGACCACGGTGCACCCGTTCGCGGCGTCCGGATCGTATTCTGGCAGGCGGGCGGCGATGAACTCGTAGGAGAGCCCGTGGAAGCCGTAGCGCAGCACGCCGCGCTGCTCGTAGGCGCGCGGCAGGGCGAAGCGTTGTGCCACCGCGGGCTGCGTGCGGTGGAACGCGGTATCGAAGCAGGCCACCTGGGGCAGGTCCGGGGCCACCCGGCCCACCGCCTCGACGGCGGCCAGGTTGTGGGGCTGGTGCAGCGGCGCCAGGGGTTCAAGGCGGTGCAGGGCGTCGAGGACCGCCTCGTCAATCACCACCGGCGCGCTGTGGACCTGACCGCCGTGCACCACGCGGTGCCCCACGCCCACCAGGGTCAGATCGCCCAGATGGGCGTGGACGGCCTCGAGCACCGCCGCCAGCGCTGCATCGTGGTCGGCACCCGCACCCAGCTCACGGGTGGTCACGGCGCCGTCGAGGTCGTCCACATGCAGCCGCGCTGCCCCCCCCAAACCTTCCACCTGACCGCGCAGACGCACCTCCAGGGTGCCGTCATCCTCGCGGCGGTAGACGGCGTATTTGACGCTGGAGGAACCGGCGTTGAGGACCAGGATGGCGTCGGGCATGGACTCGGTCCCGCGGCTAGAGGTGGGCTAGGCCGCGGCGCTTGCGCTCGGCCACCAGCAGCGCAACGGCGCAGGAGGCCAACCGGGCGATGACGTCGTCGGCCCGTGAGGTCAGCACGATGGGCACCCGGGCCCCGAGGACGATCCCCGCTGCCTCGGCGTCGGCCAGGTAGTAGAGCTGCTTGGAGATCATGTTGCCGGACTCCAGGTCCGGGGCGATGAGCACGTCCGGATTGCCGGCCACCCGCGACTGGATGCGCTTGGTGCGCGCCGCACTTTCGGAGATAGCGTTGTCGAAGGCCAGCGGGCCATCGAGCAGACCGCCGGTGATCTGCCCCCGATCGGCCATCTTGCACAGGGCCGCGGCATCGAGGGTCGAGGGGATCTCCGGGTTCACCGACTCGGTGGCCGAGAGGATCGCCACCTTGGGCTCCGGCACGCCGAGGGCGTGGGCCAGCTCGATGGCGTTCTGGCAGATGTCCCGCTTGCAGGCCAGGTTGGGGGCGATGTTGATGGCGGCATCGGAGATCAGCAGCGGCCGCGGGTAGGTGGGCACGTCCATGGCGTAGACGTGGCTGATGCGCCGCTCGGTGCGCAGCCCCTTCTGCCGGCTGACCACCGCGCCCATGAGCTCGTCGGTGTGCAGCGAGCCCTTCATCAGCCCCTCGACCTCGCCGCGGCGGGCCAGGTCCACGGCCGCCTCGGCGGCCTGGTGGGAGTGCTCGACGTCGATGATGGGCGTCGCGCCCAGCTCGACCCCGGCCTCATCGGCGGCGGCGCGGATCTTGTGCTCGGGCCCGACCAGGGTGAGGGTCATCAGCCCGTGCTCCGCCGCCTGCATGGCGCCTTGCAGGGCCAGGGCGTCCACCGGGTGGACCACGGCGACGCTCATCGGCGTCAGCTCGTCGGCCATGTGCAGCAGGCGGTGGAGCTGCCGGCGGCGCCCCTTGCTGGTCCCGGCCAGGCTGCTCGGCTCCCCGTTGATGCGCTCGGTGGGCACGCGCACGGTGATCTGCCCGCTGATCACCGGATCGCCACTGTCCTGGACCGCCCGCGCGGCGATCACCGCCTGCCCGGTCTCGGCGTCCTTCTCCACCACCTCCAGGGTAATGGTCACCACGTCGCCGATGGCCACACTGCCCTGGTAGCGCAGGTCCTGGGCCACCGGCTGGGTCCCGGGACCCGGCAGCTCGGTGCAGACGGCGTTGACCAGCATGGTCCCCGGCCACAGGCCCTCGCCGAGGGTGCGCACGTCCTGGTGGTTGAGCCGACTGGTGGTCTCCACCTGCTGGCCCACGTGGAGCTCGTCGAAGAGGAAGTTGCGTACGGTCATCGACCTGCTCTGGCTCACGACTGCAGCACGTAGGTGCCGGGGGCTTCGGTCAGGGGCTGGTACGTCCCCTCGCTCTGGCCCAGGCTCGGCGGTGCCACCCGGCTCCCCGAGCGCTCGCGCAGCCACTGCTCCCACTCCGGCCACCAGGAGCCCTGCTGCTCAGTGGCCTTCTCCAGGAAGACGTGGGACGGCACGTAGGGATCCCCGTAGCGGCGCGCGAGGCTGCGGTAGATGCGGCGTGGGTGCCCCGGGGGCGTGACGATGCCGGCGTTGTGGCCGCCCTGGGTCAGCGCGAAGGTGACATCGGCCCGGGGCAGGAAGCGGTTGATCTTGTAGACCGAACGCCACGGCGCGATGTGGTCCTTCTCGGTCCCCACGGCGAAGGTCGGCACCTGGATATCGCCGATGTGGATGGGCTGGCCACCCACGTCGTAACGATCCTCGACGAAGTCGTTGTTGAGGAACAGATCGCGCAGGTACTCGCTATGCATGCGGAAGGGCAGCCGGGTGGTATCGGCGTTCCACGCCATCAGGTCGATCACCGGGGCCCGCTTGCCCATCAGGTAGTCGTGGATCAGCCGCGAGTAGATCAGGTCCTTGGAGCGCAGCAGCTGGAAGGCCCCAGCCATCTTGGCGCCGTCCAGGTAGCCCTTCTCCCACATCATGTCCTCGAGGAAGGTGACCTGGCTCTCGTCGATGAACAGCTCCAGCTCGCCGGGCTCGGTAAAGTCCGCCTGGGCCGCCAGCAGGCTGAGGCTGGCGAGGCGGTCATCGCCATCTCGCGCCATGGTCGCCGCGGCGAGCATCAGCAGGGTGCCCCCCAAGCAGTAGCCGACGGTGTGGACCTTGCGTTCGGGGACGATGGTGGTCACCGCCTCCAGGGCGTCCATGACGCCTTCCCGGCGGTAGGTATCCATGCCCAGATCGCGGTCCTCGCTGCCCGGGTTCTTCCAGGAGATGACGAAGACCGTATGGCCCTTGCTGACCAGGTACTCGATCAGGGATTTGCCGGGGCGCAGGTCGAGGATGTAGTACTTCATGATCCACGCCGGGCAGATGAGGATCGGCTCGGGGTAGACGGTCTTGGTGGTGGGCTGGTACTGGATCAGCTCCATGATCCGGTTGCGGTAGACCACCTTGCCCGGCGTCACCGCCAGGTTCTCGCCCACCTTCCAATCTTCTGCGCCCACCGGTGGACGGTCACTGATGGTGCGCTCGGTGTCCTCAAGCAGATTGGCAAACCCCTGCACCAGATTGGCACCGCCCTGGCTGAGGGTCTCCTCGAGCACCTCGGGGTTGGTGGCCAGGAAGTTGGAGGGGGAGTAGAAATCGAGCACCTGGCGACCGAGGAAGTTGACCACATCCTCGTGGTGCTGAGTCACCCCGCGGTTCCCGGTGGTGGCGCTGTGCCACCACTGCTGGGTGAGCAGGAAGCCCTGCTCCAGGACGTCGTAGGGGAAGCGCTGCCACTGCTCGGCGGAGAAGCGGTCGTCGCCCGGCCAGGGCTTGGCGCACGGCTCCGGGCAGGTGCCGGTCATGCGGCTGAAGACGTAGGCATTGTAGCGCATGGCGTTGCGCATGGCCTCGTCCATGAGCGCGAACTGCTTGCCCGGGTGGGTCGCCAGGTGAACGGCCCAATCAAAAGTCGCCAGCGACACCGCCGCCGGCGAAAGCCCTTGCGTATAACGGCCCAAGCCGGCGTTGAACAGCCGATCTGCGGTCAGCGCCTCGCGCTCACTCTCTTCGAATTCGGGCATCAGGGAATGGACCATGGCGGTTCCTCGGCATTGCAGAATGGGCCGCGCACGGCGCTTCCAGCCACCGTGCCGCAGTGCACAATCTCGGCCCTGGGGGCGGGTGGTGTCAAGTCGGGATTGAGGCGATACCCGCCCCCCAAGGAAAGGCGTGGATTACGGCACCGACCACTGGTACACCTGCCCGGCGAACTCGAATTCGTAGGAGTCCTGATCGTTGTCTGTTGCTCGCCTGCGGACGGTACCACTGAAGGGCTGACCGGCCAGCTCGGTATTCAGGGACAGAGTGTAGTCGTCGAGCTGCTCCGCGGTGCCCGAGTAGGCGCCGTCATCACCGAGATCGACCTCCACGCGCAGGGTGTCGTCGTCTTCCTTTTTGATGGAGACGTTACGGTCGTCGTCGTCGTCGTCGTCCTCAAGCGTGAACGGCGACTCCTGATTGAAGTCGAATTTGCCCCGTTTGCACTGACTGGCGTCCGGGCCGTTGCCGTTGTCGAAGTCGTGTTCTCCCAGCTTCTCCTGGTAACAGACCACATCCAGCGCCGCGGAGAAGTCGCCGTTGTCACCCACCGAATAATCCTCTTTTTCGGTGAGATGTTCGACGATGGAGTCGAAGTCAACCTCCGCATGATCCGGGACCCCGCTGTCGTCATCCGCACCCCGCAACACGCGGGTCGCCGCCTCGATGGCTCGGGCCCGCGCGGCGACGTCGTCGACTTCGAACCCATTCTTGAAATCGCCGTCGTCGCCGAGGAGCGCCGTACCGAACAGCCCGTTATCACCGCCAATCAGGTCCTCCCACAGGGCCTTCAGGTGGTCGACGAGCTTATTTGGTAGGTCGTTCTCCGCATCCTTGCCGACGGCCGCCGCGGCGCGTTCCTCGGCCGTCTCGACCACCTGACGGATGAAATCCTCCAGACCGGTTTCCGAGGGGCCGCGCCGATCATCCACCCAGTGCTCCGCCAGCGCCGGATAGACGTAGTGGCCGGCATCCGCCGGGACCCCGTCACCGTCGAGATCGGCGTATCGATCTTCCAGCCAGGCCGCGACCACCTCGACGAGTTTCTGCGCCTGATAGCCGGTACGGATCAGATGCAGGCGGCCGGCGTCCGAGTAGTCCCCATCGCCGAAATCGAGGTAATCACCCGTCAGGTGGCGCATCTGCAGATCCAGATCGCCCTCGCGGTTCTCGGCGTTGAGGAATCCGGTGCGCTGATCGTCGCTGAGATCGGTCAGCAGGGCGGTGATCGGCGTAATGGTGGCCCCGCCGCCGTGATCGGCGTCACGGCTCAGGGTCACGGGCACCCGCAGGCCGTGGAACTGGTCCCGGCCGTCGGCCACCCGGAGCACCACCCGCTCGAGGCCCTCCACCTGGGCCTCCAGCGAGAACTCGCCGGCGGTGTCTGAACCGTTGCCGGTGCGCACACTCGGGTCGAAACTGCCGCGCCATCCGGTCTCGCTGCGGTCGAGGTAGACCCGCCCCCCGGCAATCGGGCCGTCCACGGCGCGACCGGTGAAGGTCTCGGTGCTGGAACCGGTATCCTGATCGCTGCTGCTGTCGAACAGCTCGCAACCACCGAGCACCGCCGCGGCGGCCGTCCCAAGAAACAGGGTCCGGCACACCTTAGAACGAGACATCGAGACCGAGGTTAAGCATCGCGGAACGCGGGTAGTCTTCATCGTCGTACTCCACCCCGTCCAGGCTGTAGGCGAGATCCAGCTCCAGGGTGCGGAACAGGGTCAGCCCCGTTGTGACGTAACGCAGTTCACTGCCGGCGAGGTTCTCACGGTAACCGAAGCGCCACTCGGGCATGAGGCGCAGCGCCGGGGCCGCCGATACACTGACCGCCGCCCACTGCACCTCATCACCCACCGGGTCGCGCACGTCACTGAGATCCAGGGATCCGGCCAGGACCCAGGTCCGATCCTCATTGTAGGCCGCGGCCTCGAGGGTCATCTGCGGGTCGAGGGTCCAGGTCTCGCTCAGGTCGATCCGGCCGGCGAAATCCTGGGCGGCCTCGCAGCGTGTCTGCGCCTCGCCGTCGAGACGGTCGCAGCCCTCCCCCACCGCCGGGTAGTCCAGGCGGGGCTTGTTGAGGTTCCGTGCCGTCGCGCCCAGCTGGTAGCGGTCGGCCTCCCAGACCACACCCGCATTGGCGCCAATAGCGGTATCCCGTTCCTGATTCGCGTCGTACTCGTCGCTGAGGGTGTCACCGACGTCCTCGGTGTCCTGCAGCGGTACGACAATCTTCGACAGATCACTCTGGTAGTGCGTCAGGGACGCCCCAGCGTGCAACCGCCCACCCCCGGCGGACCAGACCGGCTGTCCGTAACCCAGTGTCAGCTCCCGCAACACCGCCCCCTTCACGTAGAGCGAGGTATTGGTCGACAACTCCGCCGTTTCATCTTCAATGTCCGCCGTCAGCGGGGCATCGAGGATACCCAGCCGCGACTGGCCACTGTAGCGCACACTCAGGGACAGCCCACCCTCGCCCCAGGGCAGTGCCATACGAACGGGGGCTGCGGCGTGGCCGGTGGCCTTGACGTAGCCATCCCGGCCGGCGTCTTCGAGGAAGGCCTGGAGCCGCTCGACCTCCTCCTCGACGGCTGCCTGGAAATCCGCAGAATCCTCGAAATCCCCGGGACTGAGACCGTCGTCGAGGCGATCCTGCAGGTCATCGAGTTCGTCGATGAGCTGATCCACCGGCCCCAGCTCCGCTGCCAGACCTGCGTGGATGCCGGCCTGAAACCGCTGGCGCTGCAGCCCCAGGGCCGCCGGATTCCCCCCGGCGCCCGCATGATGGGGGTGGCTCACACTGCCCAGCGTCAGGGCCGAGCCGGCGCTCATGCCCACCGGCGTCGCCAGCGCCAGGGGCGCGGCAGCCGAGGCCGACCCGGCCACAACCAGAGCCATCAGGCGGCGGGATGCGCTTGGCAGGATCACCATGGCGTTACTCCCCATCGCTGCCGAAGTCGGCGCCAACAATCAAGCGCACGTCGGCCCCGGGCCCGATCGGCGGATCGGCCCGGTACACCTCCTGGACACCCGGCAGTGCCTCACCGAGTTCCACCGCGGCCTCTTCGTAGGCCTCGCGGTACTGGACGACGCTGGCGTCGCGCATCGATGCCTCCGGACGCTCCATGCGCCGGACCACGTGGTGCCCAAGGCGCTCCAGGCGGGCCACTGCCTCACTGGCGTGCTGGCGTTCACCGGAGCGGTTCACTACCTCGACCTCCAGGGTTCCGGCGCGGCGCTTGACCAGGTCGATCACCTCGCCGTGCTCGGAGAGCCGTCCCGCCTGCCGGGCCTGACGCTGGGCGATCCCCGTCTGCTCCTGGGTCATCCGCTCGTGGCGATCCTCTAGCTCGGCCAGGCGCGCCTGCAGCTCACGGCGCGGCGCCGGGGCCTGCGGCCGATGGGTCAATGAGAGCTGTACTGTGGACTCCGGCTCGACGCCACGGTCGGCCAGCTCGCGCCCTGCAGCGGCGCGCAGGGTGGTGTTCGCGGTCGGTCGATAACTGAGACCGGGACGGATCACGAAGGCGAATTGGTTCTGCACCTCTTCGCCACTGAGGCCGATCACGGTGCGCACATCGGCACCGACGCCCCAGCCTGCGCCTAAGGGGTATTCGATGCGATTGGCGTAATGCAGGCGGTTGACGGCCTCGTAGCCGGGGCCATCGCGCAGGGCCGCGTCGCCCCGCTCCAGGCCGAGGTAGCCGTCCAGCCGGATGCCCCGTTCACCCAGTCGGTCACTCAGGTGAACGGCCACGCCCAGCCCATCGCTGCCACTGCCGAGGGGTGGATCCGCCGGGAGCAACCGACCGTGGACCGCCAGGGTCACGTCGGGGCCTGCGTCACCCTCACGCAGCGGCAGGCCGAGTTCCAGCTCCACACCGTGCAGATCGCGCCGATCATCCTCCTGCTGGACAGGGAGCCCCACGCGAAGATCGTAACCCGCGGCAAGCCCGAAGCGGGCTGACGGCGACAGACGCAGAACGTCGTCCCGCGACTCCGCGTCGTTGCCAGGCGGCTCTGCCCAGCTGAACCGCTCGACCCCGAAGCGGTGCTCGGTGGCGCCGTCCTCCAGCACTCCGCCACTCCGATACTCCAAAGCGGCCGTCGCCACCGGCAACGCCAGCAAGACCCCGACCAGACCGGCCTGCCAGCCCACTCGGCGTGGCTCTCGTTCCCATCCTTCCATCGATACCGACAGTCCCAGCATCCATCCTTTCCCGGCTTAGCGGCCGGCCTGGCAGATTATTGAGCCGCGGGGCCGATGAGCCGTCGTGATCCACGTCGCCGGGGCTCACCGCGGCGTCGATGTTCAGCACGCGGCCGGTCAGGACTCGCCGCCGCGCAGCAGCTCCATGGGGCTGACGCGCCAGTCCCGGCGCGCCCCCAGCCAGCCCGCGCCGGCCACCGTCACCGCGCCCAGGACGGTGCCCAGCACCACCACGCCCCAGGGGAAGGCGTAGGTCAGGTCGAACAGGTGCCGGGCCGCCAGGTAGCCGCCGGAGGCGGCGGCGATGCCGGCCAGCAGTCCGGCCAGGGCCCCGGAGGCGGCCAGCTCGGCCACGGCGATGGCCTCCAGCCGTCGCCGCGAGGCGCCCAGGGCGCGCAGCAGCGAGGCCTCGAAACGCCGCTCGGCCGCCGCCGTGCGCAGGGCGGCGAGCAGCACCACCACCCCGGCCACCAGGGTCAGGGCGGCCATCAGCTCCACCACCCGCGCCCCCTGGCCGATGATCCGTCGGGCGGTATCGAGGATGGCGCCGACATCCAGCGGGGTCGCACCGGGGAAGCGCTCGTTGAGCTCCGGCAGCACCCGCTCGGCGGCGTCCCCCAGGCGGAAGCTGGTGATGTACTCGGGGTGGGCGTCGACCATCCCCGGTGCGGCGATGACGAAGAAGTTGGGGTTGAAGCTGTCCCAGCGCAGTTCCCGCAGCGAGGTCACCGTGCCGCTGACCGGCTCGCCGTCGATGACGAAGGTGATCTCGTCGCCCACGTCGATACCGACGCGCTCGGCGTAGCCGGCCTCCACCGACCATTCGTCACCCGGCTCGTCGCCCCACCACTCGCCGGCGACCACGCGGTTGTCCTCGGGCAGGGTCTCAGCCCAGGTCAGGTTCAGGTCGCGATCGACCATGCGCTGGGTGCGCGGCGAATCGAAGTCGTCGGGCCGGATGCGCGCCTCGTTGATGGCGTCGAGCCGGCCGCGGGTGATGGCGTAGAGGGTCACCTCGGTATCCAGTTCCTCGGCGAGGAAGGCCTGCAGCGGCTCCACCTCCTCCGGGGCCACATCGATGAGGAAGGTATCCGGGGCGTCGTCCGGGATCCCGGCCTGCCAGGTATCCAGCAGGTCCTCGCGGACCGCCGAGAGGAGCAGCAGCGCCATCAGGCCCAGTCCCACGGCCACCACCTGCACCACGGTGGCCCCCGGGCGGCGGCTCGGGCCGGTGAGCCAGAGCAGCCGCGAGCCGCTGCGCGCACGCAGCCAGCCGGCCAGGCGCACGGCGGCGTAAGCCGCCGCCGCCAGCGCGGCCAGGGTGGCGGCGGTGGCCCCGAGGACCACACCGGCCAGGGTCAGATCGCCGGCGCGCCAGACCATCAGTGCCGCGATCACCGCCGCCGCCACCGCATAGGCGCCGCCGGAGCGGACCACACCCGCCCCGGCGGTGCGCCGCAGCACCCGCATCGGCGGGACGTGGCGCAGCCGCGCCACCGTCGGCAGCGCGAACCCGGCGGCGGCCGCCACGCCGAGGCCGATCCCGTAGAGGGCCGGCAGCGGCCCCGGGGCCGGCAGGTTGGGCGGCAAGACGTCGGCGAGCAGGGCGATCATGACCGCGTGCAGGGCGAAGCCGATGGCCGCACCGAGGACCCCGGCGGCCAGCGCCACGGCACCCAGGACCGCCGTCTGGATGGCCACCACCCGACCCTGCCGGGCCCCAAGCACGCGCATCACCGCCACCCGATCGAGCTGGGCCACGGCGTAGTGGCGGGCGGTGAGCAGCACGGCGGCAGCGGCCACCACCACGGTGATCAGCGCCGCCAGCCCGAGGAACCGCTCCGCCTGGCCGACGATCTCCTGGATGGCCGGCTGGGCTTCGGTCCCGGTGAGGACCTCGGCCTCCGGCCCATCGGCATCGCGCAGCCACTCGGCGAAGGCGTCCAGCTCGTCCTCGGGACCGGCCAGGAGCAGGGCGTGACGGACCCGTGCGCCCTCCCCCACCAGCCCGGTGCCGGCGATGTCCTCCCACGCCAACAGCACCCGCGGCGCCACCGTGCCGAACATGCCGGCCCGGTCGGGCTCGGCGGTGACCAAGCGCTCCATGGGCAGCTGCATGTCGCCGATTTCCAGCGCTCCGCCGAGCTCGGCACCGAGCAGATCGAGCAACCGCGGCTCGACCCAGACGGCACCCGGCCCCGGCCGTTGTTCCGCCACCCGGTCGTCGGCGTCCCGGGCGTCGGCAGTTCGCAGCTCGCCGCGCAGCGGGTAGCCGGACTCCACCGCCTTGACCGAGACCAGCCGGGTCCGGCCATCGGCGGCGACCACGGTGGGGAACTCCACCGTGCGCGCCGCCTGCAGGCCCCGCTCCCGCGCCGCATCGAGCCAGTCGTCGGGGGCGGCCTCGTCGGTGCGCACCAGCCGATCGGCGGCGATCAACTCCGCCGCCCGTTCCGTGGTGGCCGCCCCCACCCGGTCGCCCAGCCAGCCCACTGCGGTCACCGCGGCCACGGCCACCACCAGCGCCGCGGCGAGGATGCCCAGCCGGCCGGCGGCCAGATCGCGGCGCAGGAAGCGCGCAGCCAGGCGGAGCGTGGTGCCGGTGGCGGAGATCGGTGCGCTCATTGCGACAGCACCCCCTCGCGGAAGCGGTAGACGGTATCGCACCGCTCGGCCACCGAGGGGTCGTGGGTCACTAGCACCAGGGTGGTGTTGTGCTCGCGGTTGAGGGCGAAGAGCAGATCGACGACCTGGGCGCCGGTGGCGTCGTCCAGGTTACCGGTGGGTTCGTCGGCCATCAGCAGCCGCGGCTCGGTCACGAAGGCACGGGCGATGGCCACGCGCTGCTGTTCGCCGCCGGAGAGCCGTTCAGGGGTGTGGTGGAGGCGGTGCCCCAGCCCGACACGCTGCAGGGCGGCGGCGGCGGCCTCGCCATCGCCACCGTAACCGGAGAGCTCCAGGGCCAGGCGCACGTTCTCCAGCGCCGAGAGCCCGCCGAGCAGGTGGAAGGCCTGGAAGACGAAACCGATGCGTCCGGCCCGCGCCGCGGCGCGTCCGTCCTCATCGAGGGCGGTCAGATTGGCCCCGGCCACCCAGACCTGGCCGCTGGTGGGCTGCTCCAGGCCGGCGAGCAGCCCCAGCAGGGTCGACTTGCCGGAGCCGGAGGCCCCGAGGATGGCGACGCTCTCGCCGGGGCGGATGGTAAGATTCAGGTGATCGAACAGGGCGACCTCACCGTCCGGGCCGCGGAAACGCATCCCCAGGTCGCGGGCCTCCAGGGCCGGGTGGGCGGTTTCCGCCGGGGCGCGGGCGTCGGCTTCTTCCTTCAGCATCGGGTGTACGCTCCTATGGCTGGTTCCAGCTGCTTCTCGCTCTCCCTGCGCCGGGCGCTCTGCGCCGCGGCACTGGCCCTGCTCTTGGGGCCGTCGGCGGCCACCGCCGAGCGGCCGACCATCCTCATCTTCGGCGACTCACTCTCCACCGCCTACGGGTTCGACCGCGACGAGGCCTGGCCCGTTCTCCTCGAGGCACGCCTGGACGAGGCCGACCGGCCCCACCGGGTGGCCAACGTCAGCCGCAGCGGCGAGACCACCAGCGGCGGGACACGGCGTCTGCCCGACGCCCTGGAGGAGCACGAGCCGGAGATCGTCCTCCTCCAGCTCGGCGGCAACGACGGCCTGCGCGGGCAGCCACCGGAGCGGATCCGGAGCAATCTGCAGCAGATGATCGAGCAGGCGCGCGCGGTCGACAGCCGGGTGCTGCTCATCGGCATCCGCATCCCCCCCAACTACGGGCGAACCTACACCGAGCAGTTCGCGGCCATCTACCCCGAGCTGGCCGACGAGCAAGACGTGCCGGTGATCCCCTTCCTGCTCGAGGGGGTCTGGGACCGGGACGGGATGATGCAGGACGACGGCGTCCACCCCACGGCCAAGGCGCAGCCGGAGATCGCCGAGACGGTCTGGGAGACCCTGCGCGAGATGCTCGACGGACCCTCCTGACGGCCGGTCCGACACCCTTCGAGCACACGGCCATGGTGGTTCGTCCTACGGGGGGCAGCGGCGGGTCTGCGAAGGGACGCCACAAGTCCATCCCTAGAGGCTCCACGCTCGCCATCCCTGGCGAGCGAGGCCCTTGGCAGACCCGCCGCTGCCCCCCGTAGGACGAACCCGACCCGGCCTGGGCGGCCGTCAGGAGGGGGCCTTCTCCCCGCCGAACCACTCCATCAGGCGCGGGATCAGCGTGCGCAGCTCGAGGGTCATGAGCGAGAAGTCGGCATCGAGCTGTTCGGCCTGGCTCTCCGGGTCGCGATCGCCGGCCTGCTCGCGGATGACGTCGTGGAACTTCAGCCGACGCAGGCTCAGATCGGTGTCGATCACCGCGCTGAGACGCTCGCTGTAGGTCACCGCCAGCCGGCGCACCCGCTTGCCGGCGTCGATGTGGGCGCGCATCTCCTCCGAGGTCAGGTCCTGGCGCTTGACGCGGACCTCGCAGCCCTCGGCGTTGGGGTCCTCGAGCACGGCCTCCTCGCCCAGCTCAAGGTCGCCGGGGAGCTGCTGCTGCGCCAGCCAGCGGGTCATGATGGTGCCCGGCCCCATCTCCGTCTCCGGCGGGCTCAGGGTGAGATCCCCCCACGCCTCGCGGAGCTGCTCGACGAAGTGCTCGGCCTGCTTCTCGGAGCCGGCATCCACCACCAGGTAGCCGGCCTCGGTATCCAGGTAGCCCCAGGTGCGCTTGTGGCGGCTGAACGCCCGCGGCATGAGGTCGGTGACCACCTCGTCGCGGATGCGATCCCGCTCGCGCTTGCGCACCTTGCGGTGCTCGGCGGCCTCCACCGCACCGATCCGCTCGTCCATCGCCTCGCGGATCACCGCGGCGGGGAGCAGCTTGGTCTCCTCCTGCAGGCAGAACAGCAGGCTACCGGCGGCGGCGTGCACCAGCGGCGCCCCCGGACCGAGCGGCGGCACGAAGCCGCTGCGACTCGGCTCCAGCGCCCCGCAGGGGGTGAAGGCCAGCGCGGCCAGACGCTGATCCGCAGTCTCCGGGTCGTAGGCGACCTGGTCGCGGAGGCGGTAGGGGATGAGATTACGAAACCACATGGGGTGCCAGTCGGTTGCGCAGGTTCAGGGCGCGCTCGGCGGCCTCCTGCCGGTCCTCGCCGAGGACGGTGATATGGCCCATCTTCCGGCCGGGGCTCGGCGCCCCCTTGCCGTAGAGGTGCAGGGTGGCCGTCGGCTCCTGGTAGACCTCGGCCCACGGCGGCGTGCCGGCATCCCAGACGTCGCCGAGCAGGTTCACCATGGCCGCCGGGGCCAACCGCCGGGTACTGCCCAGGGGCAGTCCGCAGATGGCACGCAGCTGCTGGTCGAACTGCGAGGTTGCCGCCCCCTCGATGGTCAGATGCCCGGAGTTGTGCGGGCGCGGGGCGATCTCGTTGACCATCAGCCGCCCGGCGCCGTCGATGAAGAACTCCACGCAGTAGGTGCCGACAGCGTCGAGACCCTCGCCCACCGCTCGGGCGATCTCCACGGCCTGCCGGCACACCGCCGGGTCGAGCTCGGCGTCGCCGATCGATAGATCGAGGATGTGGTGCCGGTGGCGGTTCTCGGTCACCCCGTAGTGGGCGAAGCTGCCATCGACGCCGCGGGCGGCGACCACGGAGACCTCCATGGCGAGATCGACGCAGGCCTCGACCACCGCCTCGTCGGCGCCGACAGCCGACCACGCGGCCGATACCTCATCGGCGCTCTCCACCCGGGCCTGGCCCTTGCCGTCGTAGCCCAGCCCGGCGCTCTTGATCACCGCTGGGGCACCGATACGCGCCACGGCAGCAGCCGCCTCCTCGGGGCCGTGAACGGCCTCGAAGGGCACCACGGGCAGGCCGTGTTCGCGCAGGAAGGTCTTCTCCAGAATACGGTGCTGGGTGGTGGCCAGAGCACGGGGCGATGGCCGCACCGGCAGGCGCTCGGCGGCGGCCTCGACGGCCGCACGCGGCAGGTTCTCGAACTCGTAGGTGAGCACGCTCACCTCGTCGGCCAGGCTGGACAGCAGCTCCGCCGTGGGCTCGGCATCGTGCACCCGATCCGCCACCTGCCCGGCCGGCGCCTGCCCGGCGCCGGGGGCGATGACGTGCACCCGGTAGCCCGAGCGGCGCGCCGCCATGGCGAGCATGCGCCCGAGCTGACCGGCGCCGAGGATCCCGATGGCTGCACCGGGGAGGATCGGCGCCGGGCCGCTCACGAGAGTTCCTCCCCGTAGACACGCTCGGCCTGTTGGGCACGGAACGCCCTCAGGGCTTCAGCGTAGCGGGGCTCCTCGCGGGCCAGCATGGCCACGGCGAACAGCGCGGCGTTGCGCGCCCCGGCGGTGCCGATGGCGAAAGTCGCCGTGGGCACACCGGCCGGCATCTGCACGATGGAAAGCAGCGAATCGAGGCCGTTGAGGGCCTTCGACTGCACCGGGACGCCGAGCACCGGCACGATGGTCTGCGCGGCGAGCATGCCGGGCAGATGCGCCGCGCCGCCGGCGCCGGCAATGATCGCCCGCAGGCCACGCTGCTCGGCCTCGGCGGCGTAGTCGGCCATCAGTTGCGGGGTTCGGTGGGCAGAGACCACCCGGGCCTCGTGGGGCACCTCGAAATCGCGAAGCACCTCGGCGGCGCCGGAGAGGGTATCCCAGTCGGAACTGCTGCCCATCACGACGCCCACTAAAGGCTGCGCGTCGGTCATAGCGGGTTCACTCGCAAAAGCGAAAATTGTAGCACGGGCGGGAAGATCAGGAACGGATGTTGAGCAGCGTGCCGGTCATCTCGTCGACGGCCCGCACCACCCGGACCCCGGCGTGACCCTGCTGTTCGTAGCTCAGCGACTGGATGACCGCGGTGTTCATCTCCTCGGAGCGCGGATCGGCCTGCGCCGTCACCCGGGCCACCTGGGCGGCGGTCCGGGTCAGCCCCTCGTCAGCGCGGTGGATGGCCTGCATCCCCGACGGGTTGAAGGAGGTCACGTCCATGGCAACGCGCTGCTCGCACCGTTCACTGGAGTGTTGAGTTTAAGCCGGGGTGGCGCCCCACGCCACCCCGGCCCGTGGGCGGGCTCAGTCGTCGTAGAGCACGCCGTGTCGCACATAGGAGCCGGGTGCCGGCTCGATCGGCGCATGCTTCTTCGAGCCGACCTTGCGCGCCTTCACCTTGTCACCGCCGTACCCGGCGAGCCACTGCCCCCAGTCGTTCCACCATGACCCCTCGTGGGGCTCGGCCCCTTCCAGCCACTCGTCCTGGTCCACCGTCTTGGCGGTGTTCGTCCAGTAGCCGTACTTGTTCTTGTGGGGCGGGTTGATCACCCCGGCGATATGGCCGGAGCCACCCAGGACGTAGCGGGTGGGACCGGAGAGCAACCGCGGGCCCCGGATGGTGCTCTTCCAGGGGGCGATGTGGTCCTCCTTGGCCGACATGAAGTAGGCCGGAATGTCGATTTTGCCCAGGTCGATGGCCTCGCCGGCCAGCTCCAGCCCACCCGGCTCCTTGAGCAGATTGCGCTGGTACATGTTGCGAAGGTAGAAGCTGTGCATCTTGGCCGGCATGTTGGTGGAATCGGAGTTCCAGTAGAGCAGATCGAAGGGGAACGGCTCATCGCCCTTAAGGTAGTTGTTCACGAAGAACGACCAGATCAGGTCGTTGGCGCGGAGCATGTTGAAGGTCGTGGACATGTAGCGACCTTCCAGGTAGCCCTTCTGGCCCATGCGCCGCTCCAGCGTGGAGATCTGCTCCTCGTCGAGGAAGACCTCGAGTTCGCCCGGATACTCGAAATCCAGCATGCAGGTGAGGAAGGTGGCCGCCTGGATGCGCCGATCGCCGCGGGCCGCCAGCCAGGCCAGGGTGCAGGCCGAGAGGGTCCCGCCCAGGCAGTAGCCGACCAGGTTCATCTCCTCGCTGCCGGTGATCTCCTGGACCACGTCCATGGCCGTCACCGGTCCCTCGAGCATGTAGTCCTCGAATTGCTTCTCGGCCAGGCTCTCGTCGGGATTGCGCCAGGAGATGATGAACACCGTGTGGCCCTGGTCCACCAGCCACTTCACCATGGACTTCTCGTCGTTCAGGTCCATGATGTAGTACTTGTTGATCCACGCCGGCACCAGCAGCAGCGGGCGCTTGTGCACCTCGGTGGTGGTGGGCTCATACTGGATGAGCTGCATCAACTCGTTCTGGTAGACGACCTGGCCCGGGGTGGTCGCGAGATTGGTGCCGACCTCGAAGGCGTCGTAGTCTGTCATGCGGATATCGAGCCGCCCGCGACCGCGCTTGAGGTCGTCCAGCAGGTTGTTGAGTCCCTGCAGCAGGTTCTGGCCGCCGGTGTCGACGGTCTTCTGAAGCACCTCGGGGTTGGTGGCGACGAAGTTCGACGGGGCCATGGCGTCGATGAACGCCCGGGTGTAGAAATCCACCTTCTTCTTGGTCTGATCGTCGAGCCCTTCCACGTCACGGACCACCGCATGGGTATGATCCGCCGCCAGGAGGTAGGACTGCTTGACGAAATCGAAGAACGGGTGATCCTCCCAGCCCTGGTGCTGGAAGCGGCGATCGCCCTTGGCCGGCTGCGCCACCGGCTCGGACTCCAGCCCCCAGAAGCGCAGGGCAACGTTCTGCATCAGCCCCATGTAGTTCTGCCAGAAGGCCATCTGCATCTGCATCAGCCGCGCCGGGTCGGCCATCACGCGCGCCGCCAGCTGTTGGAACAGCTGCGCCATCTGCGCCGCGTCCTCCATGGCCAAGTGGTGCGCCGACTGTTCCTGCTGCAGGAAGTCCTGCACCAGCTCCTGGCTCTTGGCGGTGATCTCCGTCAGCGACCGGGCGAGCGCCTCGTAGTCGATATCCTGGTTCCGGGTGCCATTCTCTTGTGCCATACCGCTCCTCGCGATCGGGGCTACGCGCCCCGAGGGTGTCATATCTCCGGGGGAACATAGTAATGCACGCAGGGTTGCGTTGCGATGCATCAACCGATCCGGGCCTGTGCGGGGTGGTCGCCGTCGGCGACCACCCCGCCGCAGCCGCCGCCTGGGCCGAGCAGCTCGGGGTACCGGTGCTCGAACACCGGCCCCAGGAAGGCTCTGGGGTGATCCTGCTCGCTGACGAGCCGCCGGCGCTGCAGTTGCTCGGCCGTCGGGCCCCCGGTCCGGTGGCCATCGACTTCACCGACCATCAGCTCCAGCGCCGGGTCGCCGGTTCCACCCTGCGCCGGGACCCGCTGGCCCGCGCCGTGGGCCTGCACCGGCGGCCGCAGACCGCGGTCGTCGACGCCACCGCCGGACTCGGCCACGACGGCTGGGTACTCGCCGCCCTGGGCGCCCGGATGACCTGGATCGAGCGTAGCCCGGTCCTCGCCGCCCTCCTGGATGCAGCCCTGGAGCGCGCCCGAGCGAATGCGCAACACGCCGACACCGCCACCCGGGTGCGCCTTCACCCGGGCGACCTGTGCCATCTGCTGCCGGAGCTCGACGCAACCAGCCGTGAGGTCGTGTATATCGACCCGATGTACCCCGACGGATCGACGCGGGGCGCCGTGGGCCGGCCGGCCCAGGTCCTGCGGGCACTGCACGCCGACGCTCGGGGCCCCGATGAGGATCAGTTGCTGGCTGCCGCACTGGGGCACGCCACCCGCCGGGTCGTGGTCAAGCGGCCACAGCGCGCGGCCCCGGTGGCCGGCCCGCCGCCGAGCCGGTCGGTCGCCGGTCGGGCCGTACGCTTCGACGTCTACGAGGTCAACGGCTAGCGCAATCCTGGGACCAGCCCGCCACCGACCCCTGGACCCCCTCCTGGCCCCGGCTCGGTGGCCCCCGCTCCATCGTCCGGAACGCGGCCGGAGACGCCCCCGCCGAGGCCCGTCGGGCCGTGGCGCCGATCATAGAACTCGACGTCGATATGGGGCGGCGGCCGGCGCAGGCTGGCTACGAAGGCGGCGTCGAGCAGCAACTCCAGCTGGTCCGGCGCCATGGGCATGTAGCCGGCGAACAGGGCCGAGACACTGTGGATCAGCTGCCGCGCGCCGTCCTGGCGGACGGGGCCGATCAACTCCCGCACCTCCTGGGGATCGAGGGCACCGCCGGTGCGACGGTCGTGGAAGGCGACACCGAGGTGCTCCGGTGGCACCCGCATATTCGAGGCCACGGCGGCGCCGAACAGCGCCTGGGCGCGTTCGTTGTCCATCGGCTGAGAGGCGCTGAGAAAGAACTCAAGCACGTCCAGGCCGGTCCGGTACTCCACCTGATCCGGCTCGGAGGCGTTGCTGGCACCCGCCGTTGCCGCCAGCATCACGCAGGCCGCTACTGCGGCTCGAAGACACCTCATCGGGAACCCCTCCGTACGACCGGGCGGCCGCTGGCCACTGACTCAGTCAGAGTACGAGATCCCAACGCAAACCGCCAGCGACGCCCGGGGGCGTGCGCTGGCGGTCTGTGTCTGCGGTGTAGATGGCTGGGGGAGGTGGATTCGAACCACCGCTGACGGAGTCAGAGTCCGTAGTCCTACCGCTAGACGATCCCCCAGGAGAAGCCTGGTGCGACGCGTTAACGCTTGGAGAACTGCGTCGCGCGACGGGCCTTGTGCAGGCCGATCTTCTTCCGCTCGACCATGCGGGCGTCGCGGGTAATGAAGCCGGCACGGCGCAGCGGCGCCTTGAGCTCGGCATCGTAGTTGGCCAGCGCGCGGGCAATGCCGTGGCGCACGGCACCAGCCTGACCGCTGGAGCCACCGCCCGAGACGGTCGCCTTGATGTCGAACTTGTCGCCGGCGTCGACTTGCTCCAGGGCCTGGCGCACGATCATGCGTCCCGTCTCACGCCCGAAGTACTCATCCAGCGGGCGCCCGTTGACAGTGATGTTTCCGTTACCCGGGGTCATGAAGACCCGCGCGGCGGAGGTCTTGCGGCGTCCGGTTCCGTAATACTGCTGATTGGCCATGGTCTTGATCGTTCCCGATTGTAGCCTCAGAGCTCCAGCGGCTGCGGCTGCTGAGCGTGATGACGGTGCTCGTTGCCGGCGTAGACCTTGAGCTTCTTGAGCATGGCCCGGCCCAGCCGGTTCTTCGGCATCATCCCGCGCACCGCGCTCTCGATCAGGCGCTCCGGATGACGTTCACGCACCTCGGCCACGGAACGGCTCTTGATGCCGCCCGGAAAACCGGTGTGCCAGAAATACTGCTTGTCTCGCTCCTTCCGCCCGGTCAGGCGAATCTTGTCGGCATTGATGACGACAATATAATCGCCCGCGTCGACGTGCGGAGTAAAGACCGGCTTGTGCTTGCCGCGCAGGCGATGCGCAACCTCGCTGGCCAGCCGACCGAGCGTCTTGTCGGTGGCGTCAACCAGGTACCAGTCGCGTTGAACCTCTGCGGGCTTGGCGCTATACGTCTTCATCGCTTCGCTCTCTCCGTCGAAGACCGCGCATCATAACGGAAGGCAGCGGTACTGGCAACCGCCGCCGCCCCCGCCGTCCGCGGCGGCTCAGACTTCTTGGTTGGCCGGCAGGTTACGCCCGGCGAAGATCTCCATCATCTCCCGGCGCAGGTGCCTGCGGATGGTGTTCGCCTCCTCCTCGTCGAGGTCCGCGCTCGACTCCCCGAAGAGGTAGTTATCCAGATCGAACTCGCGCAGGATCATCTTCGTGTGGAAGATGTTCTCCTGGTAGACGTTCACGTCCAGGGTCTGGTAGCGCTCCTTTGTATCCTCGGACAGGTAGTTCTGGATCGAGTTGATCTCGTGATCGATGAAGTGCTTGTGGCCCTCCACGTCGCGGGTGAAGCCGCGCACGCGGTAGTCCATGGTCACGATGTCCGAGTCAAAGGAGTGAATCAGGTAGTTGAGCGCCGTCAGTGGTGAGATGACCCCGCAGGTGGAGACGTCGATGTCCGCCCGAAAGGTGCTCACTCCCTTGTCCGGGTGCATCTCCGGGTACGTGTGCACGGTGATGTGCGACTTGTCCAGGTGGGCCACCACGTCGTCGGGCAGCGGCCCCGGCCGCGCCTCGGCGCTCTCCTCGGCCTCCTCGGGGGAGACCGGCCCCTCGGAGATGAGGATGGTCACGCTGGCGCCCTGCGGGTCGTAGTCCTGACGCGCCACGTTGAGCACATTGGCGCCGATGATCTCGGCGACATTGGTAAGGATCTCGGTTAGCCGCTCGGCGTTGTACTCTTCGTCGATGTATTCGATGTACGCCCGCCGCTGCGCCTCGGTCTTGGCGTAGCAAACGTCGTAGATATTGAAGCTCAACGACTTGGTCAGATTGTTGAAGCCGTGGAGCCGGATGCGGGTGTAATCGACCAACGCCTGGGCCCTCCCGTCGTTGTTGGGAAGTGTGCGCTCAAGAGAGCGGGAATTATGCACAAATCTGGCGATAACGCCACCTTTGTGGTGGACAGCGTCATGACTGCCACCGTTCCGCCACGGCCCCCGGGAACCCGCTCGCCCAGGGGGGCCGGTTACACCCCGGCGGGGCTCCCGAACAGCTCGGCGAGCCGTGCCCCGGGGCTTGGGGCCGACATGAAGGCCTCGCCGACCAGGAAGGCGTGGATCCCCGCCGCGTGCATGCGTGCCACGTCCTCACGGGTGTGGATGCCGCTCTCGGTCACCGCCAGCGCGCCGGCCGGCATCGACTCGGACAACACCTCACTGGTCGCCAGGTCTGTGTGGAAGGTCCGCAGATCGCGGTTGTTCACACCGACCAGGGCAGGCCCCAGCGGCCCGACCCGGGCCAGTTCCTCGGCATCGTGGACCTCGATCAGCACATCCATGCCCAGCTCGACCGCCAAGGCGTGCAGCTCGGCCAGCTGCGCGTCGCCCAGCGCCGCGGCGATGAGCAGGATGCAGTCGGCCCCGAGGACGCGGGCCTCATAGACCTGATAGGTATCGACGGTGAAATCCTTGCGGAGCACCGGCAGCTGAACGGCCTCGCGGGCCGCCTGCAGGTGGGCGTCGTCGCCCTGGAAGAAGTCGCGGTCGGTCAGGACCGACAGGCACGCGGCACCATGACGCTGATAATCGACGGCGATAGCCGCCGGCTGGAAGTCCTCGCGGATCACGCCACGGCTCGGCGAGGCCCGCTTGATCTCGGCGATCACCCCGGTACCCCCGGCCTCGATCCGCTGCAGCAGCGCGTCGCGGAACCCGCGGGTCGGCGGCAGATCGGCCGCAGCGGCCGAGAGCTCGCGCAGCGAGCGGCTCTCGGCCCGCTCGACCACCTCCTCGACCTTACGGCGCAGGATGCGGCGCAGGATATCCGGCGTCCCGGGCGCGCTCATTGGGCGAGTTCCTTGGTCGTCGCCACGAAGCGCTCCAGCGTCTGAGCGGCGGCACCGGAGGTCATGAGTTCCCGGGCTCGCTCCACACCACGACGCAGATCGGGGGCCTCGCCGCCAACATAGAGCGCAGCGCCGGCGTTGGCGGCGATCAGCTCCATGGCGGCAATGCGCTCGCCGGAGAAGGCGGCACGGATCATCGCCAGACTGTCCTTGGTGCCGGAGATGGTCACCTCATTGAGCGGCGCGCTGCGCAGCCCCAGATCCTCCGGCGTGACGGTGTACTCCTCGATCTGGCCGTTGCGCAGCTCGGCGATCCGCGTCGGTGCGGCGATGCTGATCTCGTCGAGCCCGTCCTCGGCGTGGACCACCAGCACGTGGTCGCTGCCCAGCGCCTGGAGCACCTCGGCCACCGGGCGCACCCACTCCTGCCCGAAGACCCCGAGCAGCTGGCGCCGCGCCCCGGCGGGGTTGGACAACGGGCCCACCAGGTTGAACAGGGTGCGGACCCCGAGCTCCTTGCGCGGTCCCACGGCGTGCTTCATGGCGCTGTGGTGCAGCGGGGCGAAGAGGAAACCAACGTTGACCCGACGGATGCACTCAGCCACCGCCTCGCTGCTGAGTTCCAGCGTGGCGCCGCAGGCCTCGAGCAGGTCGGCGCTGCCGCTGCGCCCGGAGACCGAGCGGTTGCCGTGCTTGGCCACCGGGATGCCCCCGGCGGCGGTCACGAAGGCGGCGGCGGTCGAGACGTTCAGGGTGCCGCGGGCATCGCCACCGGTGCCGCAGGTGTCCACCAGGCGGTGGAAGTCGTCGCCGACATCGACCCGCTCGGCGAGCTCCCGCATGACCGAGGCGGCGGCGGCCATCTCCTGGACCGTCTCCCCCTTGAGCCGCATGCCGATGAGGAAGCCACCGATCTGCGCCGGCGTCGCCCCGCCGGTCATGATGGTGCGGAAGACCGCGGTCATCTCATCGGGGCTGAGATCCTGGTTCTCCGTGATGCGACGAAGGGCGGCGGTTAGGTCCATAGGGTGCCTCGGTTTTTTTCGGTTCAGTGTGCAGCGTTCAGGGCGCAGGGTTCAGGCGACGGCGCGGGGCTGCTCCAGGAAGTTGCGCAGAAGATCGTGCCCGGCGGAGGTAAGGATCGACTCGGGGTGAAACTGCACGCCCTCCACCGGCAGTCGGCGGTGGCGCAGCCCCATGATCTCGTCGATGGCGCCGTGGGGCCCCTCGGTCCAGGCGGTGATCTCCAGCTCCTGCGGAAGGCTCTCGCGCTCGACGATCAGCGAGTGGTAGCGGGTGGCCTCCAGCGGCTCGGGCAGACCGGCGAAGACCCCCTGGCCGCGGTGGCGCACCGGGGAGGTCTTGCCGTGCATGACCTCGCGGGCCCGGATCACGCGGCCGCCGAACACCTGCCCGATGGTCTGGTGCCCCAGGCAGACACCGAGGATGGGCACTTCGCCGGCCAGGGCGCGGACCACCTCCAGCGAGACGCCGGCCTCGTTGGGGGTGCAGGGCCCCGGGGAGATCACGATGCGCTCCGGGCGCAGGCGGCGCACCTCGTCGATACTGATCTCGTCGTTGCGCACCACCTCGACTCGGGCACCCAGCTCGCCCAGATACTGGACGAGATTCCAGGTGAACGAGTCGTAGTTATCGATCATCAGGATCATAAGCCAGCCTCGGCCATCTCGACGGCGCGCAGCAGCGCCCGGCCCTTGTTCAGGGTCTCCTTCCACTCCAGCTCGGGAACCGAGTCTGCGACCACACCGGCACCCGCCTGGACGTGGACCTGGCCATCGTGAACCACCGCGGTCCGGATCGCGATGGCGGTGTCCATGTTCCCCGACCAGGAGAGATAGCCGACGGCGCCGGCGTAGACACCGCGCTTGACCGGCTCGACCTCGTCGATGATCTCCATGGCACGGATCTTCGGCGCGCCGGAGACCGTGCCGGCCGGGAAGGTGGCCCGCAGCACGTCCATGGGACCGAGCCCCGGTCGCAGCCGCCCGACCACGTTGGAGACGATGTGCATGACCTGGGAGTAGCGCTCCACCACCATGCGCTCGGTCAGGCGCACCGTGCCGGTCTCGGCGACCCGGCCGACGTCGTTGCGCCCGAGGTCGATGAGCATCACGTGCTCGGCGATCTCCTTCGGGTCGGAGACCAGCTCCTGTTCCAGCTCCTGGTCGCGGGCCTCGGTGGCGCCGCGCTTGCGGGTCCCGGCAATCGGGCGCACGGCCACCTCGCCATCCTCGAGGCGGACCAGGATCTCCGGCGAGGAGCCGACCACCTGGCAGGCGCCGAGGTCGAGGAAGTACATGTAGGGCGAGGGGTTGGTGCAGCGCAACGCGCGGTAGAGATCGAGGGGCTCCGCGCTGAACGGCATGCTCATGCGCTGCGACGGGACCACCTGCATCACGTCGCCGGCGGCGATGTACTCGCGGATCCGCTCCACCGCGGCCTCGAACCCGGCCTGGGTGAAGTTGTAGCGGGGCTCCCCCGCCGCCACGCCGCCGCCCGGACGCCGGGTGCGCTCCAGGGGCTCGGCCAGCCGCCCGGCCAGTTCGTCCAGCCGTGCCAGGCCGGCTGCATAGGCGTCCGGCTCGCGCGGATCGCAGTGGACCACCAGATAGAGCCGCCCGGCGAGGTTGTCGAAGACGACCACCTCCTCGGCCTCCACCAGGCAGATGTCCGGCAGCCCGAGGGGGTCTTCCGGGGCGCTAGCGGCCAGCCGCGGCTCGACGTAGCGCACCGTGTCGTAGCCGAAGTACCCCACCAGCCCCCCCAGGAACCGCGGCATCTGCGGGAATCCGGAGGGCGTCGCGGCGCGATGACGGTGCTGATACGCCTCGATCCAGGCCAGCGGATCGCGCACCTGCTGCTCGTCGACGAGCGCGCCATCGCGGCGGACCTCAACCCGGTGCCCGTAGACGGCGATCTCGGTCCGGGCCGGCAGCCCGATGATGGAGTAGCGGCCCCACTTCTCACCGCCCTCCACCGACTCGAAGAGGAAGGAGCGCGGCCCGCGGGCGAGCTTGAGATAGGTGGACAGCGGGGTGTCGAGATCGGCCAGGACCTCGCGGATGAGCGGGATACGGGTGTACCCGGCTTCGGCGAGGCTGTGGAACTCGTGCTCTTTCATGGCCTCAGGCCGCCTCGCGTAGCAGCGCGACCACGCCGCTGAGATCATCCACGATGGCGTCGGCGCCCAGGTCTTCCAGCGCCACCCCGCGGCGGTAGCCGTAGGGCACACACACCACCGGAATACCGGCGTTGCGCGCCGCCTCCACGTCGGTTCGCGAGTCACCGACCATCAGCACGGTCCGCGACGCCGCCCCCAGGCGCTCCATGGCCAGCCGGAGCGGCTCCGGGTCGGGCTTGCGGGCCTCGGTGCACTCGCCGCCAACGACCACGTCGATGGCATCCGTCACCCCCATGCCCTGGAGGATCGGCTCGGCGAAGCGCCGCGGCTTGTTGGTGACCACGGCCAGACGCATGCCGGCCTGGGCCAGGGCCTGCAGGGTCTCGACGGCCTCCGGGTAGGGGCGGCTGTGTACGTAGACGGCCTCGCCGTAGCACTCGAAGAAGCGCTCGAGCGCGGCGTCCAGCTCCTCTTCTGGCGGGTTGCCGTCGTCCGCGCCGGTGAGGGCGCGGGCCACCAGCCGACGGGCACCATTGCCCACCCAACCGCGGACCTGCTCCTCGGTCACCGGGGCGTGGTCCCGCTCGGCGAGCACCTGGTTGATGGCGACGGTCAGATCCGGGGCGCTGTCCACCAGCGTCCCGTCCAGATCGAAGAGAATCGCGCGGGTTAGCGAGAGATCCATAGCCAGCTTTCAGGTAGAAAGCTACACCCTACCGGCTGGCCGGCCTGGACCGCAAGCTGCTGCGGCGCTCAGGCCACCACCGGCTGATCGTAGGCGATGGGCAATTCGTCCAGCTCCTCAAAGGTCACCTCCTCCCAGGCGTGCTCGTGCTCGAGCAGCTTGCGCAGGAGGCGGTTATTGAGGGCGTGCCCGGACTTGTGCCCGTGGAACGAGCCGATCAGGCTGCTACCCAAGAGGTAAAGGTCGCCGATGGCGTCGAGGATCTTGTGCTTGACGAACTCGTCCCGGTACCGCAACCCGTCCTCGTTCAGCACCCGGTAGTCGTCGACCACGATGGCGTTGTCGAGGCTGCCACCGAGGGCCAGCCGGGAGGCCCGCAGGGCCTCGATCTCCTTCATGAAGCCGAAGGTCCGCGCACGGCTGACCTCCTTGATGAAGGAGGTCGAGGAGAAATCCACCTCGGCACGGGCGTGCTGATCGAGGAAGACCGGGTGGTCGAAATCGATGGTGAAGCTGACCTTGAAGCCCTCGAAGGGCTCGAAGGCCACCCACTTGTCACCATCAACAACCTGGACCGGCTCCAGGATGCGCACGAAGCGCTTGGGCGCCTCCTGCTCCTTGATCCCTGCGGAGCGCACCAGGAAGACAAAGGGCGCCGCACTGCCGTCCATGATCGGCACCTCGGCCGCGGAGAGATCGACATAGCAGTTGTCGATCCCCAGCCCGGCCAGCGCCGACAGCAGGTGCTCGACGGTGGAAACCCGCACCCCGTCTTCCACCAGGCAGGTGGACAGGCGGGTGTCGCCCACGGCAGCGGCGGTTGCCTTGATCTCGCGGTCGAGATCAGTGCGCCGGAATATGATCCCCGCATTGGCCGGAGCCGGACGGAGGGTCAGGTAGACCTTCTCGCCGGTGTGCAGGCCCACGCCGGTCGCGCGGATGCTGTTCTTCAAGGTGCGTTGACGGATCATGGCTCGGCTCGGCTCCACTGCTCATGCGGCTACTTGTGTGCTCAGACGCAACCCGCGCGACCGGACACACCGCCTTCACCCTTTGGTAGCGGCAAGACGTCGCGAAATATTAGTGTAACAAATCCAAAAAGTATATTGCAGCGCAACAACGGCGCTGCCGCTCAGTCCGCCTGGCGACGCAGGAACGCCGGGATGTCGAGGTACTCCATGTCGCCATCGGCGTCCGCCTCCTTG
Organism: Halorhodospira halophila SL1; assembly: GCF_000015585.1. Lineage (NCBI taxonomy): Bacteria > Pseudomonadati > Pseudomonadota > Gammaproteobacteria > Chromatiales > Ectothiorhodospiraceae > Halorhodospira > Halorhodospira halophila. Next base: position 2,288,762 of record NC_008789.1, read on the forward strand.
CGCTCGTTGGCGGCGTTCTGCCGGATCACCGTGGGCCGGTCCAACTGGGCGTAGTCCACCTCGCCGGTGTTCTTACGGGGACCCGGCTGGGCCTGCTGGGACGGCTTGGCCACATCCCCCGCGGCCTGGACCGCCGGACCGAGCCCGGTGGCCACCACGGTGACGCGCAGCTCATCCTCCAGCTCGGGGTCGATGACCGCACCGACGACCACGGTCGCCTCGTCGGAGGCGTACTCGCGCACCGCGTTGCCCACCTCGTCGAACTCGCCGATGGAGAGGTTGTAGCCGCCGGTGACGTTGACCAGGACGCCGTTGGCGCCGGCCAGGTTGAAGTCCTCGAGCAGCGGGCAGGCGATGGCCCGGTCCGCCGCCTCACGGGCACGCCCCTCGCCGGAGGCCACGCCGTTGCCCATCACCGCCATGCCCATCTCGGACATCACCGTGCGGACGTCGGCAAAGTCGACGTTGATCAGGCCCGGCCGGGTGATCAGCTCGGCGATGCCGCGCACGGCGCCGTGGAGCACGTCGTTGGCCGACTTGAAGGCGTCGATCAGGGTCAGGTTCTTGCCGAGCACCGGCAGCAGCCGCTCGTTGGGGATGGTGATCAGCGAATCGACGCTGTTCTCCAGCTCCTTGATGCCCTCCTGGGCCACGCCCATGCGCTTGTTGCCCTCGAAGGGGAACGGCTTGGTCACCACGGCCACGGCCAGGATGCCCATCTCGCGGGCCACCTCGGCCACCACCGGGGCCGCACCCGTGCCGGTGCCACCGCCCATGCCGGCGGTGATGAAGACCATGTCGGCCCCGTCGAGCACCTCCTGGAGGCGGTCGCGGGACTCCTCGGCCGCCTGCCGACCCGTGGTCGGATCGGCGCCGGCCCCCAGGCCCTTGGTGATGCCCGAGCCCAGCTGCACAGTGACCCCGGCACGGGTGTTGGCCAGGGCCTGGGCGTCGGTGTTGGCGTAGATGAACTCCACACCCTCGATCTCGCTCTCGACCATGTGCTGCACGGCGTTGCCACCGCCGCCGCCGACTCCGATCACCTTGATGACCGCGTTCTGATTGGCGGTATCCATCAGATCAAACATGATGCTGCCCTCCTCAAGCGTCCCGGACGCTAGCGATTACTGAAATGACTAGAAATTGCCCTTGAACCAGTTCTTCATCCGCCCCCACAGGGCGCTCATCCCGGCGTCCTGCGCCAGCGCCGGCGACATCCCGCTGTCACGGTTGCGCGCGCCGAAGGCGAGCAGGCCCACGCCGGTGGAATACATCGGATTGCGGACCACGTCCGACAACCCGGTCACGAACTTCGGCACACCGATGCGCACCGGGAGGTGGAAGACCTCCTCGGCCAGGTCGGTCACCCCTTCCATCTTCGAGCTGCCACCGGTGAGCACGATGCCCGCCGGGATCAGGTCCTCGAAGCCGCTCTTGCGCAGCTCGGACTGCACCAGCGCGAGCAGTTCCTCGTAGCGCGGCTCCACCACCGAGGCCAGCGACTGGCGGGAGAGCCGGCGCGGCGGCCGATCCCCCACCGACGGCACCTCGATGCTCTCCTCGGGGTTGGCCAGCTGCGACAGCGCGCAGGCATAGCGGACCTTGATGTCCTCGGCGTGGTGCGTTGGCGTGCGCAGCGCCACGGCGATGTCGTTGGTGACCTGGTGCCCGGCGATGGGGATCACGGCGGTATGGCGGATGGCACCGCCGGTGAACACCGCGATATCGGTGGTGCCACCGCCGATGTCCACCAGGCAGACGCCCAGCTCCTTCTCGTCGTCGCTGAGCACGGCGTGGCTTGCCGCCAGCTGCTGCAGGACGATGTCGTCCACGTCGAGCTGGCAGCGGCGGACGCACTTGGTGATGTTGTCCGCCGCCGAGACCGCGCCGGTGACCATGTGCACCCGCGCCTCCAGGCGCACGCCGGCCATACCCAGCGGGTCGCGGATGCCCTCCTGGCTGTCGATGACGAACTCCTGCGGGATCACGTGCAGGATCTGCTGATCCGCCGGGATCGCCACCGCCTTGGCGCCATCGAGCACCCGCTCCAGGTCGGCCTGGCGGACCTCCTTATCCCGGATCGCCACCATGCCGTGGGAATTGAGGCTGCGGATGTGGCTGCCCGAGATCCCCACGTAGGCCGAGTGGATCTCGCAGCCGGCCATCAGCTCGGCCTCCTCGATGGCGCGCTGGATCGACTGCACCGTGGAGTCGATGTTCACCACCACGCCTTTCTTCAACCCGTGGGACGGGTGGCTGCCCACGCCGATCACCTCCAGCTCGCCATCCTCTTTGGCTTCACCGACGATGGCGACCACCTTCGAGGTGCCGATATCGAGGCCCACCAACAGGCTGTCTTCGCTCTTTCGCACCATGCTCTGCTCCGCCTTAGTCCGCTTCGTCTGCTGCACCCCAGGCCACGGCAAAGCCGTTGGGGTAGCGCAGATCGACCCGCTCCATCGGGGCCTCTTCCCGTTCTTCCAGGGTCGGCAGCACGGCTGCGAAGCGCTCCACGCGCTCGCCGGGGTGCTGCCGGCCCAGGGCCATCTCCACGCCATCCTCCAGCCGTGCGCTCCACGACCCCCGAGGGGAGAGGCTGAGCGCCACCAGATTGACGTGCCGCTTGTCCAGTTGTTCCTGCATCTGTTTAAACAGCCGGGCCACCTCACCCTCGCTGCCCTCCGGCCCGCGCAGTTCCGGGAGCACCTCCGGGATGCTCTCCACCGGCGGCTCGAAGCGTTCGCCGCTGCGGTCGATGAGGGCGTGCTCGTCCCAGCGCGCCAGCGGCTCCCGCTCATGCAGCGTGACCTGGATGCTGCCGGGCCAGGCCCGCCGCACCGCAGCACGCTCCACCCAGGGCAGCGCCTCCAGGGCGTCCCGCGCACCGCGGACATCCACGCCCAGCACACTTCGATGCAAGTGCGGCACCAGGGCCTGGCGCAGATCCTCCCCCGCCACACGCTGCGGCGCGTCGGTCAGCTCCACCCGCTCAAGGGGCAGGATCCGCCCCTCCTGCAGCGCCACGCTGGCCATACCCGCGGCGCCGGTGGCGAGCAACGCCACCGCACCGCCCCACAGCCAGCCCCGCAGCCCCGGCATCGCCGGCAGCAAAGCGGCGCGCCCCTGCGGGCGCCGGGAGGAGCGGCGGCCCAGCAGGTCACTCCAATCCTCACGGCTCATCGCAACGCCTCCCCCAGGATGCGGGCCACCAGCTCGTCGAAGCCGATCCCGGCCTGCGCCGCCGCGATGGGCACCAGCGAGTGATCGGTCATGCCGGGGATGGTATTCACCTCCAGCAGCCACCAGCGTCCGCCGGTGTCCCGCATGACATCCACACGCCCCCAGCCGTTCCCGCCGCTGGCGATAAAGGCCTCCCGACACAGGGCGCCAAGTTCGGCCTCTTCCTCCGGCCCGAGACCGCTCGGGCAGTGGTGACCGGTGTCCTCGGCCTGGTACTTGGCCGCGTAGTCGAAGAAGGCGTGCGGGGTCTCCAGTCGGATCGACGGCAACGCCTGATCACCGAGCAGCGCCACGGTGTACTCCTCGCCCTCGACCCAGGCCTCGGCGAGGACGGTATCGTCGTAGGCCGCTGCCACGCGGTAGGCCTCGGCCAGCTCCTCCGGCCCCTCGACCCGACTCATGCCGAGGCTCGACCCCTCGCGGGCGGGCTTGACGATCACTGGGTAACCCACCCCCTCGTCGAGGACCGGGCGGTCGCCGGTCAGCAACTGACCCGCCGGCGTGGGCAGGCCACTGCCCTGCCAGAGCCGCTTGCAGCGCCACTTGTCCATGCCCAGCGCCGAGCCGAGGACACCGCTGCCGGTGTACGGGATTCCGAGCAGATCCAGCAGTCCCTGGACCGTGCCGTCCTCACCGCCCCGCCCGTGAAGGGCGATGAAGACCACGTCGTAGCCGCGCAGCCCTTCCAGGGCGCGGTCACGGGGATCGTAGGCCTCGGCGTCGTAGCCACAGCGCTGTAGCGCCGCGAGTATCGCGCCGCCACTGCGCAGGGAGATGTCCCGCTCGGCCGAGGTGCCGCCCATCAGCACGGCGACGCGCCCCACCCGCTGCGGATCCGGGATACCACTCACGACTGCTCCCCCCCGATCACGTGGACTTCGGTCTCTAGCCGCACACCGTGCACCTCGGCAACCCGCTGCCGGACCACCTCGATGAGCCCCTCGATATCCGCCGCACTGCCGCCCTCGTTGATAATGAAGTTGGCGTGGCGCTCGGAGACCCGGGCACCACCACGCCGCGCCCCTTTCAACCCGGCCTGTTCGATCAGCCGCCCGGCGGCGTCCCCAGGCGGATTCCGAAAGACCGAACCGCAGGTCGGCTGACCCACCGGCTGCGCCGCATTACGCCGCCGCAGCAGCGCCCGCACCCGCTCGTTGAGTGCTTGCGGGTCGCCGGAAGGCAGCGCCCAGGTGGCAGCCAGGAACCACTCACCGGCCGGGCCCACAACCCTGCGGTAGCCGACCCGGAAATCCGCCGGTGTGCGCCGCCGGACGCACCCGTGGCGATCGACGGTCTCCACCTCGACCACACGGCTCCAGGTCTCGCCGCCCCAGGCCCCGGCGTTGAGGGCCAGCGCACCGCCCACAGTGCCGGGGATACCGGCCAGGAACTCCAGACCGGCCAGCCCTTCGCGGACTGCCGCCCGAGCCAGGCGACCGCCGGCCACGCCGGCCTCGGCATGGACCCGCCCCTGCGCGCCGTCGACCGCCAGCCCATCCAGCCCGCCCTGACTCAAAATGACCGTCCCGGCCACACCGCCGTCGCGCACCAGCAGATTGCTGCCTAGGCCGCACCAGTGCAGCGGCTCCTCGGCCGACAGCCGGGCCAGGCAGTCGAGCAGTCCGGCCCGGTCGGCCGGGCAGAACAGGCGCCGCGCCGGGCCACCCACCCGCCAGGTGGTGTACCCGGCCATGGGCTCCTGCTCGCGCCACTCGCCGGGCCGGATCCGGCGCCGTTCCGCGGCTGCACTCATGCCCCACCCCCGGCGGTCAGACCGCCGCCCAGCTGCGCCGGAAGCCCGCCAATACTGCCGGCCCCCAGGGTCAGCACCACGTCGTCGTCACGCAGCAGCCCGGCCAGCAAACCCGGCACCTCGTCCAGGCTCTCGGCGAAGATCGGCTGCGCGCCGCCGCGATCACGCACCGCCGAGGCCAGCGCCCGGCCGTCGGCGCCGGGCAGGCGCGCCTCGCCGGCGGCGTAGACCTCAGTCAGCACCAGCGCATCGGTGCCACTGAGCACCCGCGCAAAGTCATCGAACAGCTCCCGGGTCCGCGAATAACGGTGGGGCTGGAAGACCACCACCAGACGCCGCTCCGGCCAGGCCGCCCGGGCCGCCTGCAGGGTCGCCTCCAGCTCACGGGGGTGGTGGGCGTAGTCGTCGACCAGCGCCGCCGCACCCTCGGCCAGGGGGATGTCCGGGTAGACCTGAAACCGCCGGCCGATACCCTGGAAGCTGGACAATGCCCGCTGGATCGCGGCCACGTCGACGCCCAGCTCGCGGGCCAAGGCGATGGCGGCGGCGGCATTGAGCACGTTGTGCCGCCCCGGCAGGCTCAGCTCGACGGCGAAGGCCGCCCCGTCGCCCTCCTCAATCCGGAACCGCGTCCGGTGACCGTCCGCCTCCATGCCACTGACGCGCACATCGGCGTCCTCGGAGAAGCCGTAGGTCAGCACCGGACGGCCGATCTCGCCGCGCAGCCGGCGCACCTCCGGGTCGTCGATGCACAGCACCGCCAAGCCGTAAAACGGCAGGTGGTGCAGGAACTCGATGAAGGTCCGGCGCAGAGCCTCGAAATCGCCCCCGTAGGTGCCCAGGTGGTCGGCATCGACGTTGGTGACCGCCGCCATCATCGGCTTGAGGTGGAGGAACGAGGCGTCGCTCTCGTCGGCCTCGGCCACCAGATAGGGTCCGGCGCCCAGACGGGCGTGGGCCCCGGCGCTGATCAGCCGCCCACCGATCACGAAGGTCGGATCGAGCTCGCCCTCGGCCAGGCAACTGGCCAGCAGCGAGGTAGTCGTCGTCTTGCCGTGGGTCCCGGCGACCGCTACGCCGTGTCGAAAACGCATCAGCTCGGCGAGCATCTCGGCCCGCGGCACCACCGGGATGCGCTGCTGACGCGCCGCCTGCACCTCGGGGTTGTCTTCGGTGACCGCGGTGGAGACCACGACCGCATCCATCCCCTGGACATGGACCGGGTCGTGGCCAATCTGGACGGTCACGCCGAGGCCGACCAGGCGTTCGACCACCGCCCCCGACCTCACGTCGGAGCCGGTAATGGTGAAGCCGAGGTTGTGCAGCACCTCCGCGATGCCGCCCATGCCGGCCCCGCCGATGCCCACGAAGTGGATACGCCGCACCCGGCCGAAGGTACTGCGGCCGTCCATCGGCGCGGTGAAACGCGGCTCGCGGGCGGGAACGCCATCAGCCATGGGCCACCTCCTCACAGATCGTCGCCACGCGGTCCGTGGCGTCCGGACGGGCCACGCCACGCGCCGCCTCACCCATCTCCGCCAGACGACGCCGGTCGCCGAGCAGCTCGGCCAGCACAGGCCCCAGCGCCCCCTGCTCCAGATCGGGCTGGAGCAGCCTGCGCGCGGCCCCGGCGGCGCAAAGCCATTCGGCGTTGGCCGTCTGGTGGTCGTCCACGGCCCAGGGGAGCGGCACCAGCACCGCCGGCACGCCGGCCGCGGCCAGCTCCGCCACGGTGAGGGCGCCGGACCGGGCGACGACCAGATCCGCCCAGGCGTACGCGCCCGCCATATCCTCGATAAAGGGCACGACCTCGGCCCCGTCCAGACCGGCGCGGCCGTACTCGGTGCGCGCCTCCTCCAGGGTCAACTCGCCCGCCTGGTGCAGCACCTGAGGCTGCCCACCGCCGATGGCCGAGAGCGCCTGCGGTACGTAACGGTTGAGCGCTCGCGCCCCCTGGCTGCCTCCGAGCACCAGCACCCGCGGCGCCCCCTCGCGCCTGGCGTACCGTTCCTGCGGCGACTCCAGCCGATGGATGCGCGTGCGAATGGGATTGCCCACCCACTCGCTCCGCGCTCCCAGGGCATCGGGAAAGCCGGTGAGCACCCGGTGCCCCAGCCGGGCCAGGAAGCGGTTGGTCATGCCCGCCCGGGCATTCTGTTCGTGGATGATCAGGGGCCGTCCGGCGAGTCGGGCGGCCAGACCCACAGGCCCGGCTACGTAGCCGCCCATGCCGAGGACCACATCCGGGCGCTGGCGCCGCAGCGCAGCCCCGGCCACCGCCACGGCACGCCCCAGACGCCAGGGCAGCGCCGCTATCGTCGCCAGCCCTTTGCCGCGCATCCCGCCGATCTCCAGCCACTCTGCGTCGAGGCCGGCAGCGGGAACGACGCGCCCCTCCAGGCCGGCGCGGGTGCCCAACCAGACCACCCGATGCCCCCGTTCGCGCAGCGCATCGGCCACGGCCAGGCCGGGGTAGACATGGCCGCCGGTTCCGCCGGCGGCGATGGCCACGGTCCGGACGCTCATGACGCCGCCTCCTCGGGGCGCCGCCCCTCGGCCCGTGCCTGGGCCAGCTCGTAGCCGCAGCGCAGCAGCAGCCCAACCATGGCACCGGTCGCCAGGGCACTGCTCCCGCCGTAGCTGAACAGCGGCAGGGTCAGCCCCTTGGTGGGCAGCAGACCGGTGGCCACCCCCATGTTGATGAACGCCTGCAGCCCGAGGGCCAGCCCCACGGCCCAGGCGAGATAGCCGGCGAACGGCAGCCGATGGCGGTGGCACTGCCAGCCCACGGCCATGGCCCGCCAGACGATGTAGGAGAACAGCAGAACCACGGCGAGCACACCGAGCCAGCCCAGCTCTTCGGCGAGCACCGAGAAGACGAAGTCGGTGTGCGCCTCGGGCAGATAGAAGAGCTTCTGCACGCTGCCGCCCAAGCCCACGCCCAGCCAATCGCCGCGGCCGATGGCGATCAGCGACTGGGTGAGCTGGAATCCGGTATTGAACGGGTCGGACCAGGGATCCATGAAGGCGGTGACCCGCTGCCAGCGGTACGGCGAGTAGACCACCAGCGCCGCCGCGGCGGCGGCGAGCACCCCCACCAGAGCCGCGAACCGCCACAGCGGCGCCCCGGCGAGGTAGAGCAACCCCACCGCCAGCGCCATGAGCATCAGGGCAGTCCCGAAGTCCGGCTGCAGCAGCAGCAGGAAGGCGCACGCCGCCGAGACCAGCACCGGCACCAGGAATGCCGCCATGGAGGTGCGCAGCTGCTGCTGCCGGCGCACCAGGAACCCGGCCAGGTAGAGGGCCAGCAGGACCTTGACCACCTCGGCGACCTGCAGATTGAACACGCCCAAGGGGATCCAGCGCACGGCGCCGTTGACCTCGCGCCCCACGCCGGGGATCAGCACCAGGACCAGCAGCGCCAGGGCGCCGAGCAGCAGCCCTGGGCCGGCCCGTTCCCAGGTGGCCAGCGGGATCTGCAGCAGCGCCAGGGCCATACCCAGCCCGAGCAGGGCGAAGAAGATCTGGCGCTTGAAGAAGTAGAACGGATCGCCGGTGGCCTGCTCGGCCATCGAGATCGAGGCCGAGGCCACCATGACCAGACCGAGCAACGCCGTGGCCGCCACCACCCAGACGAGCCGCTGATCCAGACTCGACCACAGCGACAGTCGCGGACCGCGCTCGGCGACACCGGCTGCGAGATCAGCCATGGGCCACCTCCCCGCGGACGGCGTCACGGAACGCATCGCCGCGTGCCTCGAAGCTGCTGAAGGCGTCAAAACTGGCGCATGCCGGTGCCAAGAGAACGGCATCGCCGGGCTCGGCCCAGCGGGCAGCGGCCGCCACCGCGCCGACCATGCTGTCGGCCCGCTCGGTGGGGACGCGCCCGGCGATGGCCGCCTCGATGGCCGCTGCGTCCTCGCCGATGAGGACCACCGCACGCGCCGATTCGGCACAGGCCTGGGCCAGCGGCCGGAAGTCGGCCCCCTTGCCCTGCCCGCCGGCGATCAGCACCACCGGTCGGTGCAGGCCGCCGATGGCGGCCACCGCAGCACCGACGTTGGTCGCCTTGGAGTCGTTGATCCAGCGCACCCCGCGCCACTCACCCACCGACTCCATGCGATGCGGCAACCCGGAGAAGGCCTGCAGCGCCCGGCACTGGGCCACCTCGGCAATCCCCAGGGCATCGGCCAGGGCCATGGCGGCCAGGGCGTTGGCGCAGTGGGCGCGGCCGGGTACCGGCAGCTCATCGATGGCCTGTCGGGGCTGCCCGGCGGCGGCGAGCCAGGCACGGCCGCCCTGCTCGAGCAGGTGGTAGTCGGCCGGGCCGTCGAGGTTGAAATGGCGCACGGCGTCCGCCCGCTGCCCCAGGCCGGCGATCTGGGGATCCTCGGCGTTGAGCACTGCCACCCGGGCGCCGTCGAGCACCCGTGCCTTGGCCGCCGCGTAGTCATCGAGGCTGTCGTAGCGGTCCATGTGGTCGGCGCTGACGTTGAGCAGCGCCGCCACATCGGCGCGGAAGCCAGGGCACGCCTCCAGCTGGAAGCTGGACACCTCGATCAGGTAGCCATCGGCGGGCGCCTGCTCGAGCAACTCCAGGGCGGGCGTCCCCAGATTACCGCCCACGGCCACATCCCACCCGGCAGCGCGGGCCATCTCGCCGAGCAGGCTGACCACCGTGCTCTTGCCATTGGAACCGGTTACGGCGCACACCGGACCCGCCACCGCCTCGGCGAACAGGGTGAGTTCCCCCACCACCGACCGCCCGGCCGCGCGCAGCTCCGTCCAGACCCCGTGGCGCAGGTCGAGACCGGGGCTGACCACCACGCGTTCGGCGCCGAACAGGGTGTCGCGGTCGAGCCCCCCAAGCACCACCCGCACCTCGGGGTGCTCGGCTTGCAGCTGCGCCAGGCGCGGCGGCTCGCTGCGACTGTCCACCACCACGACCACGACACCACGGGCGCGCAGATGGCGCACACAGGCCATCCCCGTCGCCCCGAGACCGGCGACAGCGGTGTACCCTTGCTGGCGGTCGCTTGCCGTCATCAGCGCACCTTCAACATCGCCAGACCGATCAGAACCAGGACCACGGTGATGATCCAGAAACGGACAATCACCCGCGGCTCCGGCCAACCCTTGAGTTCGTAGTGGTGGTGCAACGGCGCCATGCGAAAGACCCGGCGCCCGGTGAGTTTGTAGGAGAGGACCTGGATCATCACCGAGACCGTCTCCATGACGAAGATCCCGCCCATGATGAAGAGCACGATCTCCTGACGGACGGCCACGGCCACCACGCCCAGCGCGGCCCCAAGGGCCAGGGCCCCCACGTCGCCCATGAAGACCTGCGCGGGGTAGGTGTTGTACCAGAGGAACCCGAGCCCAGCACCGACGATGGCGCCACAGAAGATCACCAGCTCGCCCACCCCGGGCACCGACGGGATACCGAGGTAATCGGCAAAGACGTGGTGCCCGCTAGCGTAGGCGAAGACCGCCAGCCCGGTGGCCACCAGCACCGTGGGCATGATCGCCAGTCCATCCAGCCCGTCGGTCAGGTTCACGGCATTGGAACTACCCACGATCACCAGCGTCGCCAGGGCGATGAAACCGAGGCCCAGCGGGAAGACCCACTCCTTGACCAGGGGCAGCACCAGGCTGGTCTCCACCGGATCCGTGGCAGTGGCAAACAGGAAGGTGCTCGCCGCCAGCGCCGCCAACACCTGCAGCGAGAACTTGGTCCGGGCACGCAGGCCCTGGCTGTCCTGACGGGCCAGCTTGAGGGCATCGTCGACCCCGCCGATGAGCCCGAAGGCGAGCGTGACCAGCAGGACCACCCAGACGTAGCGGTTGGTCAGATCCGCCCAAAGCAGCGTGGAAACCGCGATGGCAACGAGGATCAGCGCGCCGCCCATGGTCGGGGTACCGGCCTTCTCCAGGTGCGTCTCCGGGCCGTCGTCCCGGACCTGCTGCCCCACTTGGTGGAGCACCAGACGCTGGATCACCGCAGGGCCGATCATCAGCGCGATCCCCAGGGCGGTCAGCACCCCGAGGATGGTCCGGAACGTGATGTACTGGAAGACGTTGAACCCGGAGTAGAACGTCTCCAGTACCATGGCCAAGTGGTAGAGCACCTAGCGTCCCTCCCCTTCTCTTGTTGGTTCGGTGCAGGTCAGGCCCGCCGCCACGCGCTCCATGGCGGCTGAGCGCGACCCCTTGATCAGCACGACCGCATCGGCCGGCAACTCGGCGCGGCACGCCTCGATCAGCGCCGATGCATTGTCAAAACAGCGGCCGCCTTCGCCGAAGGCCTCGGCCGCCGGGGCGGCAGCCTCCCCAAGGGTCCACAGCCGCTCCACCCCGGCGGCGCGCGCCCGCCGGCCGGCCCGGCTGTGCCACTCCGCAGTCTCCGCGCCGAGCTCGCCCATGGCCCCGAGGAGCAGCCACGGGGCCGCCTGGAACCCGGTCACCGTATCGATGGCCGCCTGCAGGCTGGCGGGGTTGGCATTGTAGGTGTCGTCTACCAACCAGCCGCCGTGATCTCCGCGACGCAGCTCCAGCCGCCCCGGTACGGCCGCGGCGGAGGAGATGCGGTCGAGGATGGTTCGCGCCGGCACCTCGAGGGCGGCGGCACACGCCGCTGCCGCGGCGATGTTCTGTGCGTTGTGGCCCCCGAGCAGCGGGGTCGGCGCCGCCATCCAGCCGCCCCCAAGATCCAGCTCCAGCCGGCTGCCATGCCCCCGATGGCGAAACTGTCCGGCGTCGGCGCCAAAGGTCAGGCACCGCCGTGCGCCCGCCATCTCCCGCCACAAGCCGCAGAAGTCGTCGTCGGCATTCAGGACGGCCACCCCCTGCCGCGGCAGCCCCTGGAAGAGCTCCCCCTTAGCGCGGGCGACCCCGTCCAGCGAGCCGAACCCCTCCAGGTGGGCCGGGCCGGCATTGGTCACCACGCCCACGTCGGGCTGCGCCCAGGCGGTCAGCTGAGCGATCTCGCCCGGGGCGTTGGCGCCCATCTCGATGACGGCAAAGCGGTGCCCGGCACCCAGCCGACAGAGCATCTCCGGGACCCCCAGCAGGTTGTTCCGGTTGCCCTCGGTGGCCAGGGTTGGCCCGGATTCGGCCAGCATCGCGGCCAGCAGTTCCTTGACCGTGGTCTTGCCGTTGCTGCCGGTCACGGCCACCAGACGCACCCCGCTGCGCCGCCGGCACTCCGCACCCAGGACCGCGAGGGCCGCCGCCGGGTCCTCGACCACCAGCGTCGGCAGCGCCCCCACCGGACGGGTGCCGAGCACCGCCACGGCGCCGCGGGCTGCGGCATCATCGGCAAAGTCGTGGCCATCGCAGCGCGCCCCCGGCAGGGCCACGAAGAGCGACCCCGAAGTGGCTCGGCGACTGTCCAGCGCCACCCCCGTCACGGCCCCGCCACCGTTGCCGATCAGCTCGGCACCGGTCAGCGCCGCAATCTGCTCCAGGCTCAACGGATCCATGCCGCCTCCCGGGGCACGGAGAGCAGCCGCGCCACCTCCTCACGGTCGGAGAACGGGAACCGCTGCCCGTCGATCTCCTGCTCGGTCTCGTGGCCCTTGCCGGCAATCAACACCACGTCGCCCGGGGCACCCCAGGCGATGGCCCCGCCGATGGCGACGCCACGCCCTGCCACCACCTCGGCGCCCTCCCCGGCGCCGGCGGCGACGGCAGCGCGGATGACCGCAGCGTCTTCGCCGCGCGGGTTGTCGTCGGTGATCAGCACGCGATCAGCCAGACGCGCCGCGACCTCGCCCATCAGCGGTCGCTTGCCGGTATCCCGCTCCCCACCGCAGCCGAAGACGACGCACAGCCGCCCGGTGGTGTGCGCACGCAGCGCCGTCAGCGCCTGCTCCAGCGCGCCCGGCGTATGGGCGTAATCCACCACCACCAGCGGCGACCCGTCGGCGTGGAACTGCTCCATCCGCCCGGGCACCGGACGCAGCGTCGGCAGCCTGGCCAGCACCCCATCCATCGGCCGCCCCAAGGCCAGGGCGGCCGCCACGGCCGCCAGCACATTGGCGACGTTGAAATGCCCGAACAGCGGCAGGCGCACCGAGTGCCGGGTCCCGCCAACACAGAGCGTCAGCTGCACGCCGTCGGCCCCCGGGATCACGGCCTCGGCCGCGAGGTCAGCGGCCGCCCCGGCGGCACTGTAGGTGAAGGCCGCCCCGGCCGCCCGATCGTGCAGGCGCCGTCCGAGCGCGTCGTCTAGATTGAGCACCTGAGCCCGCAGGCTGGGGAACTCGAACAGGCGGCTCTTGGCGTCGGCGTACGCCTCGACGGAGCCGTGATAGTCGAGGTGGTCGCGCCCCAAGTGGGTCAGCACCGCCAGATCCACCGCCGTACCGGCCAGGCGTCCCTGCTCCAGGGCGTGAGAGGAGGCCTCCATCGCCACCCCGGTGGCGCCCGCTGCGCGGCACTCGGCCAGGGCCTTCTGCAGTGCCGCGGCATCCGGCGTGGTCAGCACGCCCGGGCGCAGGTCGTCCACCAGGCCGTGCCCCAGCGTGCCAACGACGCCCCAGGGGGCCTCCGGCCCGCTAAGCAGCTGGGCAATGAAATGGCTGACCGACGTCTTGCCGTCGGTCCCGGTAACCGCAATCACCTCCATGCCCCGGGACGGATCGCCGTAGAGCCGCCCGGCGATGGCCCCCAGGTGGCGACGCAGCCCCGGCACACCGACCATCGGCACACCGGACTGCTCGGTGGCGGTCCTCGCCGCACCGGGATCGACCTCGTCCTGCGGATCCCACACCACGGCGGCAGCCCCCGCCTGCAACGCCGCCGGCACGTAGGCGAGCCCGTGGTCCCGGCTACCGGGTAGCGCCAGGAACACCGCACCGGGCTCGAGGCGCCGGGTATCGGGGGTCAGCCCCTGGATCGACGCGGCAGGCAACGCCTCGTCGACCCACGGCTCAAGCAGCCAGCGCAGGGTCACTTCGGGGAGGGCCGCAGCAGTCATGACCCCTCCCTCTCGGCGACGACCGGCACTTCAAGCTCCGGGAGATCGTCGGGCGGCACATTGAGCATGCGCAGCGCGTTGCCCATCACCCGGGAGAAGACCGGCGCGGCCACCTGGCCGCCGTAGTAGAGATCGCCGCGCGGCTGATCGATGGTCACGGCCATGACCAGGCGCGGGTCCGACGCCGGGGCGAAACCAATGAAAGAGGCGAGGTAGTCCTCCTCGGCGTAGCCACTGGGGCCGCTCTTGAGGACCGTGCCGGTCTTGCCGGCTACTCGATAACCGGAGATAGCAGCACGGGTCCCGGTGCCGCCGGGCTCGACCACCGCCTCGAGCATGCCGCGGATCTCGGCTGCCAGCTCCGGATCGAGCACCTGCCGGCCCTCCGGCGGCTCCTCCACCGCCTGGATGGAGATCGGGCGAATGACGCCGTCCCGGGCCAGCGCGGCGTAGGCCCGCGCCAGCTGCAACGGCGTAGCGGTGACGCCGTAGCCGTAGGAGAGCGTCGCGCGCTGCACGTCGCCGCGGGGCGGCGCCGGCAGAAACTGCCCGGCCACCTCGTCCCGCAGGCCGCTGCGCGTACGCTCGCCGAAGCCGATGTCCTCCAGGGTGTTCCATAGGGCCCGCGGCTCGGTCTCCAGGGCCATCTTCACGGTGCCCACGTTGCTGGACTTCTGCAGCACGCCGGCGATATCGAGCTCACCGTAATCGAGGAAATCACGGACGGTGTGCCGTCCGACGCGCATGGTCCCCGGGGCCGTGTCGAACGCCTGCCCACTGCGCACCGCGCCGCTGGAGAGCGCTGCGGCAATGGTGAACGGCTTGATCACGGAGCCCGGCTCCTGGGCCCAGCTCACCGCCCGGTTGCGGCGCTGCTCAGGCTCGACGCCGGCGCGGCGATGGGGGTTGAACGAGGGCTGGCTGACCATTGCCAGGACCTCCCCGCTCGTTGCATCCAGCACGACCGCCGCGCCTCCCTCGGCGTCGTGACCGCGAACGGCTCGCTTGAGCTCGCGGTAGGCCACGTACTGGATGCGCCGATCCAGCGACAGGTGGACATCTTCACCAGGGCGCGGCTCGCGCAGCAGCTCCACATCCTCGATGGTGCGCCCGAACGGGTCGCGGATGACGCGCTTGGCGCCACTGCGCCCACTCAGCGGATCCTCGAAGGCGCGCTCGACACCGGCCAGCCCCTGGCCATCGATGTCGGTAAAACCGACCAGCTGAGCCGCCACCTCGCCGGCCGGATAGAAGCGGCGGAACTCCTGCTGCAGCTGCACCCCCGGGGCGTCCAGTTCGCGCATGCGCGTCGCCACCTGCGGCGACAGGTGGCGACGCAGGTAGACGAAATGCCGCCCCTCCCGCGCCTTCAGGAAATCGCGCAGTTCCGCCGGAGAGCGCTCCAGCACCTCGGCCACGGCGGCGACCGCCGCGCCGTCCTCAAGCAACTCCCCCGGGTTGGCCCAGGCCGACTTAACCGGCGAGCTGATTGCCAGCGGCTCACCGTTGCGGTCGGTGATCACGCCCCGGTGCGCCGGCATGCTCACCGTGCGCAGGTGGCGGGCATCGGCCTCGTCGCGGAGGAATTCGCTGTTGATCACCTGCAGATCCAGAGCGCGCAGGATCACCGCGCCGGCGGCGATGGCCATCACCGCCACCACGCTGTAGAGCCGCCAGCGCGGCGGCCCATTGAGCGCGGGTTGTCGGCGCGTATTCCTGCTCACTCTCGCCACCTTAAGGGCGCCTCAGGATGATGATCTCGTCGCGCTCGGGCAGCGCCATCCCCAGCTCCTCGCCGGCGACGCGCTCCAGGCGGCTGTGCCCGGCCCACGCGCCCTGCTCGAGCTGCAGCATGCTCCACTCCTCGCGCAGCCGGTCGCTGCGCTCGAGTTCGTCCTGCAGGGTAATGAACCCCCCCCGATACTCGTGCTGAATCGCTACCACCCCCACGGCGCTGACCACAACGGCCACCACCAAGGCGATGCCCCCCCAGGCCGCACGACTCATGACAACCGCTCCGCGACCCGCAATACCGCGCTGCGCGCGCGCGGGTTGCCAGCCACCTCGCCCTCGTCGGCACGGAGATCACGCCCCAGTGGCCGCAGCCTCGGCTGACAACCCGCCGGCGGCACCGGCACCGACGGCGGCAGATCGCCCACGCTGGACGCCCGGCGGATGAACCGCTTCACCCGCCGGTCCTCCAGCGAGTGGAACGCGATCACGGCCAGCCGCCCCCCCGGGGCCAACAGGTCGATGACACCCTCCAGGAAGCGGTCCAGCTGTCCAAGTTCATCGTTGACTGCGATACGCAGCGCCTGGAAGGTCCGCGTCGCCGGATGGCGCCCCGGCTCACGCCGCGGTACCGCCTGCTCGACCAGCCGGGCCAGCGCCAGCGTGGTGCGCGGCGGGTCGCCGGCGTCCCGGGCAGCGACAATGGCACGCGCAATCCGCCCGGCGTGGCGCTCTTCGCCGAGTTGCCGCAGGACCCCGGCGATGTCGCGCGCACTCAGACGCTCCAGGAGCGCTGCGGCGGACTCGCCGGTGGTCGGATCCATGCGCATATCCAGCGGCCCATCGCGCTGGAACGAGAAACCGCGGTCGGGGTTGTCGACCTGAGGCGAGGAGATGCCGAGATCCGCCAGCAGGCCGTCGACCCCGGCGGCGAGCCCCTGCTCGGCCAACAGCCGGGGCAGCTCGGCCAGTTCGGCACCCAGCACGGTGCAGCGGGGGTCGTCCGCCAGGGTCTCGCGGGCGTGGGCCAGCGCCTCCGGGTCCCGGTCGGCCACCCACAACCGCCCTTGGGGGCCCAGTCGCTCCAGGATACCGCGGGCGTGACCGCCACGCCCGTAGGTGGCGTCCACATAGCAGCCGTCCGGACGCACGTCGAGCGCGGCCAGCGCGGCCCCATAGAGGACCGGCCGGTGTGTCGTCGCCGTTGGCTCCTGCTCCGCCACTGCGCACATCTCCGCTGCGGACATGTCGCCCCCCTGACCTGAGTTACAGGGCGAGGCTCTCCAGCTCCCCGGGGAGCTCGGCGTCGGCCGCGGCGGCCTCCTGCAGCCAGTCGGCCCGCCGCTGCTCCCAGAGGGACTCATCCCAAAGCTCAAACTTGTTGCCCTGGCCGATCAGCACGACCCGCTTCTCCAGGCCCGCATATTCACGCAACGGCGGGGGAACCAGGGCGCGGCCGTTACCGTCGACCTGGAGTTCCTGGGCGTGACCGATCAGAAGGCGTTTGAGTCGCTTGGCGCTCGGCTGGAGGTCCGGCAGGGCGATCAGCTTACGCTCGATCTCTTCCCACTCGGGCAGCGGGTAGAAGACCAGGCAGCGATCGCGATAGTCGATCGTTGCTACTACCTCGCCGCTGCAATGACTCAGCAGGCGGTCGCGGTGCCGGGACGGGAACGCTAGCCGCCCCTTGGCATCAAGGTTGAGTTGATTGACTCCGCGAAACACCGCGCCCCCTGCAGCTCCATGCCGTGCCCTTTTATCCCACTTTTAACCACGTTGCGACACTATAGGAGGGGGGCCACACCCCGTCAACCTGCCGGCCAGCGCACAGCTCGGCGTCAAACATGGAGTTACGCACGGGATTTCACGTACCGGGACGACCGACTGGATCTATTATTAAGCGTACAAACAGAACCCTGACTTCGACACCGAATCTTTTGTATGAACTTGTTATTCTATGGCCTTGTTATTAAAGGGTTGACGCGGTGCGGAAAGCTGGTAATCTACGGGATGAGTCGGCCGGATGGCCGCTGTGTCGCAAGGCGACACGGAGGAAAGTCCGGGCTCCACAGGGCAGGGTGCCAGGTAACGCCTGGGGGGCGTGAGCCCACGGAAAGTGCCACAGAAAACAGACCGCCGATGGCCGCCGCTAGGCGGCACAGGTAAGGGTGAAAAGGTGCGGTAAGAGCGCACCGCGCGACCGGCAACGGTTCGCGGCACGGTAAACCCCACCCGGAGCAAGGCCAAATAGGGGAGCGATGGCGTGGCCCGCGCCGCTCCCGGGTAGGCCGCTAGAGGCGTGCGGAGACGCACGTCCCAGAGGAATGGCCATCCTCGACAGAACCCGGCTTACAGGCCGACTCACCCTTTCCTTTTCGGATCGACCGACTTCGCGCCCCCGGTTTGGGACTCCGCCAGCTCCAGCGCTCGCTGATACAGGGCGTTGCGCCGCCCGCCGGTCAGGCGCGCGGCCACACGGGCGGCCTGTTTCACCGCCACCCCCTCGAGCAGCAGCGCGCGCAGCGTGCTGTCGGCGTCCACGGCTGCGCCCCGCTGCGGCACCCCCTCCAGGACCACAACGATCTCGCCCCGCTGCTGGTTGCCATCCACCTCGACCCGCCTCAGCACCTCCTCCAGCGAACCACGAAGGACCGTCTCGTGCACCTTGGTCAGCTCGCGGGCCAAAACCACCGGGCGCTCCCCACCGCACACCTCGACCAGATCACGCAGACAGGCCGCAATGCGATGCGGGGCCTCGAAGAAGGCCACGGTCCGGGGCTCCTCGGCCAGCGCCTCGAGACGACTGCGCCGCGCCGTATCGCGGGCGGGGAGGAAGCCGTCGAAGACGAAGCGATCGGCGCCAAAACCGGCCACCGAGAGCGCCGCCGTCACACTGCACGGCCCGGGCACGGGTGACACCCGCTCCCCCGCATCCGCCGCTGCGGCCACCAGGCGGGCACCCGGATCGCTGAGCAGGGGCGTGCCGGCATCGCTGACCAGCGCCACATCCCGTCCGGCAGCCAGCAGACGGAGCAGGCGCGGGATCCTGGAGGCCTCATTGTGCTCGTGCAGACTCAGCAAACGCGCCCGAAGACCGTACTGCTCCAGCAGCCGGCCGGTCCGGCGCGTATCCTCAGCCGCCACCCACTCGACATGGCGGAGGATCTCGGCTGCCCGTCGACTCAGATCCCCAAGGTTCCCGATGGGGGTCGCCACAACCCACAGCGCGCCGCCGCCGTTTGACACAGGCGCGACGGGCGCCGGATACTCCGAAGGCTTATCCACAGGCTTCTCCGACGGTTCCCATGACCTGCCCCACGCGCGTTCTTCAGTTCCTGATCGTGGCCGCGCTGCTGGCGGCACTCTACAGCTGTGCCCCGACGCCGGTCACGCCCGCCGACACACCGGAGCAGAGCGAGGCGCAGGCAGACGACGCCCGCGCCGCGGGTGACGCTGCCCGTGCTGCGGAACTCTATGATGCGGCAGCGGAGGGCTACGAGGAAGCCGCGGACCGCAATCGAGTCAGCATCGCCGCTGCCCGCAGCTGGCTCGAGGCTGAAGAGCGGGACGCCGCGACCACGGCGTTGGCCCGGGTCGACCCCGAACACCTCGGCGAATCGGACCGGGACCGCTTCACCCTCGCCCGAGCCCAACTGGCCCTGCAGCGCGAGCGCCCAGATCTCGCCGCGTCCCTCCTCGACAACCTGGCGGAACCGCCGGCCGGCGAGGAGGCCGACTACCACCGCCTGCGCGCCGCAGCGGCGGCGGTCATGGACGACCACCTGAAGGTCGCTGAACAGCGCGTGGCCCTGGAGCAGCACCTGGAGACCCCGTCACAGCGAGAGGAAAACCGCAACCTCATCTGGCAGGCCCTGGGCCGCACCCCCGCCCCGCAGCTGCAGGAGATCGACCCGGACGACGACACCTACGGCGGCTGGGTGCGGCTGGCACAGATCGCCCGCAGCCACCGCCTCGACCCGGAGCGACTCGAGGAGGCGGTATCCGACTGGGAGGCGGCCTTCCCGGACCACCCAGCCCGCGACCACCAGGCCACCGAGCTGATCACCCGGTTCCACGAGCGGATCCGCCGCCCCGAGCGCGTTGCCCTGCTGCTGCCGCTGAGTGGCGATTTCCGCGAAGCCGGCCGGGCGGTGCGCGACGGGATCCTCTCCGCCTATTTCAGCGACAACAACCAGCGCCCGGAGATCACCGTCCACGACACCGGCGGCGATCCGGAGCGTGCGCTGGAGGCCCTGGCCGAGGCCCGCGAGGCCGACAGCGACGCGGTGATCGGCCCCCTCACCCGCGGCGCCGTCCGGGCGATCGCCGACGCGGACGAGAGCCCGCCGACCCTGGCCCTGAACACCCTCGATGACAATGGCACCGCGGAGCACCTCTATCAGTTCGCGCTCACCCCGGAAACCGACGCGCGACAGGCGGCGCTGCACGCGCAACGGCGCGGCTGGAGCAGTGTGGTCATCCTCGCCCCGCGAACCGACTGGGGGGAACGAGTCCAGCGGGCGTTCCAGGAGGCCTTTGAAGAGACCGACGGCACCGTGCTTCAGAGCGAAGCCTACGACGCGGGTGACGCTGACTTCTCCGGGCCGATCCGGGAAGTGCTCAACCTGCGCGTCAGCAGCCTGCGCCACCAGGAACTCACCCGAACCCTGGGACAGTCGCTGGAGTATCAACCGCGCCGCCGCCAGGACGTGGACGCCATCTTCCTCGCCGCCTCGCCCGAGGCGGGGCGGCTGCTGCGCCCACAGCTCGAGTACCACCACGCCCAGGACGTGCCGGTGCTCTCCACCGCTCACATCTACGGCGGCGCCCCTCGCCCCGAGGAGGACCGCGACCTCGACGGCCTGCACTTCGTCGACGGCCCCTGGCTGGTCGGCCGGTCGCTGGGCATCCCGGAGGCGCTGGAACGCGAACGGCTCGCCGAGCTACTCGGTGACGTCCTGCGCCGCGAGGCCCGTCTAGTGGCCCTGGGTATCGACGCCTACCGCATCTTCCCGTACCTCGAGGTCCTCAGCGAACACCCAGAGGAGCGCTTGGACGGGCTGACTGGCAAACTCCACCTGAACAGCGAGCGCGTGGTCGAGCGCGAGCTGGTCGCCGCGCGGTTTGTCCGCGGCCGACCGGTATTCGAACAACCGGCCACGGAGGGCGGCGATGATGGCCCCACAGACGACGCGGAATGACCCACGGCAGCGCGGCCAAGAGGCCGAGGAGCGCGCGCGCGCCTACCTCGAAGGGCAGGGGCTGCAGACCCTGGCGCGGAACTTCCGGACCCGCCGGGGCGAGATCGATCTGATCATGGCCGACGGCGGCGTCACGGTGTTCGTCGAGGTCCGCCGCCGCAGTCACCCCGGGTACGGCGGCGCAACGGCCTCCGTGGATCGGCGCAAGCGCCAGCGCCTGAGCCGTGCCGCCAGCGCCTGGCTGGCCCGGCACCCCGGGTGGGCCCGTTTCGATGTAGTCGCCACGGACGGCCACGAGGTGCACTGGGTGCGCGATGCATTTCGGGAAGAAAGCTAAGGCGCCCGGCAAGACGAAAGCGAGGATCCATGGATTCCCACGAACGCGTGGCACAGCTCTTCCACGACAGCATCCGCGCCAAGCAGGATGCCCTGGACCGCATCGCCCCGGACATCGTACGCGCTGGCCGGGCCATGGCCAGGGCCCTGGGGGCAGACCGCAAGATCCTGATCTGCGGCAACGGCGGCTCTGCGGCGGACGCCCAGCACTTCTCCTCGGAGCTGCTCAACCGCTTCGAGATGGAGCGCCCCGGGCTACCCGCTATCGCGCTCACCACCGACTCTTCCACGCTGACGTCGGTGGCCAACGACTACCACTACGATGAGGTCTTCGGCCGGCAGATCCGCGCCCTCGGCCACGAGGGGGACATCCTGTTGGCCATCTCGACCAGCGGAGGGTCAGGCAACATCGTTGCCGCACAGCAGGCCGCGGCCGAACGGGGCATGATCACCGTCGCCCTCAGCGGCCGCGACGGCGGCACGCTGGCCGAGACGCTCTCCGCCGAGGACATCGAGATCCGTGTGCCGAGCGAGACCACGGCCCGAATTCAGGAGGTCCACCTGCTGGTGATCCACTGCCTGTGCGACCTGATCGATCGCACCCTGTTCGGTGGCCCGGGCGGCTAGCGCCGCCCTCGGGGCAACCGTCTATTTGACCACGCGCAGATTGGGCCGCTTGCCCCCGCTGGGGCCGTCCGGCGGCCCGTCGTGGTCATCGTCACTGTCCTGCCCCGCGTCCAGGGCCTCGTACTCCTCCGACTCGGCGTCATCGCCCTCACCGAAGAGCATGCCCTGCCCGTTCTCCCGGGCATAGATGGCCATGACCGCGTTCACCGGCACCTGAACACCGCGCGGCACACCACCGAAACGGGCACGGAAGACGATCTCGTCGTTGCCCATGTTCAGCCCCTGGACCGCCCGCGGTGCCACATTCAGCACCAGTCGGCCGTCCTCGGCGTATTCCAGCGGGGCGTCGACATCCTCCCGACTGGCATCCACCAGCAGATAGGGGGTGTAACCGTTATCGGCGATCCACTCGTAGATCGCCCGGATGAGGTAGGGACGACTCGGGGTCATTGGTGCGCCTCCTGCCTTCACGCACGCAGGGCCTGCTCCTCGCGGGTCAGACTGATGCGGAAGGCGTCGGTTGCAAACTGCTGTTCGGCGTACTGAGTGATCGCCGCTGCAGGCTCCGGGAGGTCGACCCCGGCGGCGGGCAAACGCCATAGCAGCGGCAGGATCGTAAGATCCATGATTGTCAGCTCGTCGCTGAGGAAGTACGGCTGGCCCTCGAAGAGCTCGGCAGCCGCCACCAGGCTCTCGGTCAGGGCGCGGCGGGCCTGCTGCGTCTGCGCCCCCGTACCGTCCTCGATTTGATCGTAGAGCGCGTACCAGTCGCGCTGCATGCGGTGGACCACCAGCCGCGCCTTCGCCCGGCTCACCGGGTCGACGGGTAACAGCGGCGGGTGCGGATACCGCTCATCCAGGTAGTCGATGATGATCTCGGGGTGGTAGAGCGCGATGTCTCGGTCCACCAGCGTGGGCACGTCCCCGTAAGGGTTGTGCTCCAGCAGGGCGGTCGGCGGCTGGTCCGGATCGACCGGGACACGCTCGGCCTCGACCCCCTTGAGGGCCAGGGCCAGCCGGGCCCGATGGCTGTGTATGCATTGCGCTCCGGTATAGAGGCGGATCACGGGCCCTCCGGCGACCGTTTTGCGGGGTGGCCCGGAGTCCCCGGGCCACCCCACCCGGGTCACTTCTTGATGCCTCTCCAGAACTCCTTGTACAGGAGGTAGAAGACACCGGTCATGACGATCAGGAAGAGGATCACCCAGACCCCCATCCGCTCACGGTCCGCCCGGATGGGCTCGCCGGCGTAGGAGAGGAAGGCGGTGAGCTGGGCGGTGACCTCGCGGTACTCCTCCTCGCTCAGCTTGCCCTCGGCACCCTCGATGATCTCGAAGTCAACGATGTGGCCATCGTCGTCCTTGACCGCCTTCTGATCGCCCTGCAGGGCGAACAGGATGTGCGGCATCGAGGTCCCTTCCTGGACATAGTTGTTGTAGCCCACCTCGGCGTCTTCATCCACGTAGAAGGTGTTGAGGTAGGTGTAGATCCAGTCATCACCGTGGATGCGGGAGGTCAGCGAGAGGTCCGGCGGAGTCAGCCCGAACCAATTCTCGCCATCCTCGGGATCCATGGGCGAGATGATCGGCTCGTGCAACTCGAAGTTGCCGCGCATGATCTTCTCTTCGACCCAGTCCTCGTCCTCGCCGACGTCATCGGCCAGCCGCTGGTAGCGCAGGTACTCCACCGAGTGGCACCCGACGCAGTAGTCGGCAAACAGCTCGGCACCCTTGCGGATGGACTCCCGGTCGTGGTGGCTGATGTTCGGTTCCATCATCCCCACCTCGGCCTTCACCGCGCCGGTGAAGGCCAGGGCGAGGAATGCACTCAGTGCGATTCCGGTCTTCTTTTTCATGCTCATGTCAGACGGTCACCCTTTCCGGAACAGGCTTCGTCTTCTCGAACCCGAAGTAGGTGTAGGCCCAGAGGAAGACGAAGAACCCGAAGTAGATCACGGTCGAGATCTGGCTCAACAGGATCGGCAGACCCGTGGGCTCCTCCATGCCGGCCCAGGTCAGCACCAGGAAGGACACCGTGAAGGCAGCCAGCGCGACCTTGAAGCCGAGACCGCGGTAGCGGATGGACTTCACCGGACTGCGGTCGATCCAGGGCAGGAACAGCAGGATGCCCGGCGCCGCCAGCATGACAATCACGCCCAGGGCCTCGCTCGGGATCGACTGCAGCATGGCGTACCACGCCGTGAAGTACCAGATCGGGTGGATCACCTCGGGCGTCTGCAGCGGATTCGCCTCCTGGAAGTTCGGCGCCTCGATGAAGTAGCCGCCGAAGGTCGGGGCGAAGAACATCACCGCGCAGAACAGGATCAGGAAGATGCCCCAGCCGAACATGTCCTTGGCCACGACGTAGGGGTGGAAGCCAACGCCGTCGATGGGCTTGCCGTTCTCATCCTTGTTCTGCTTGATCTCGACGCCGTCAGGACTGCTGGAGCCGACGTGGTGCAGTGCAACGATATGCACGAACACCAGCGCGATCAGGACCAGCGGCAGCGCCACCACGTGGAGGGCGAAGAGCCGGCCGAGCGTCGCCTCGTTGACGACGAAGCCGCCCTGAAGCCAGACCACCAGCTCGTCACCGACCACCGGGATCACACCAGCCAGCGCGATGATCACCTGCGCCGCCCAGTAGGACATCTGCCCCCAGGGCAGGACGTAGCCCATGAACGCCTCGGTCATCATGACCAGGTAGATCAGCACACCGGTGATCCAGAGCAGCTCACGCGGCTTCTTATAAGAGCCGTAGAGCAGCCCTCGGTACATGTGCAGATACACAACCAGGAAGAACGCCGACGCGCCCGTCGTGTGCATGTAGCGCATCAACCAGCCCCAGTCCACGTCGCGCATGATGAACTCCACGGAGGAGAACGCGCGCTCGACGGAGGGCTGGTAGTAGAACATCAGCCAGATGCCGGACACGATCTGGATCACAAGGACCAGGATCGAGAGCGATCCGAACAGGTACCACCAGTTGACGTTCTTGGGGACGTAGTACTCGGTCATGTGGTACCGCCAAGTACTCGTCATGGGATAGCGGTCATCGATCCACTGCTGCAGACCGCTGAGATTGAGACGGTTCATCACGCCGCGCCCTCCTCTTCGTCTTCGGTATCCTCGCCGATGACGAGCTTAATGTCCTCCGGGAGCCGATCTTGCGGCACCGACAGGCTCCCCGGTCCTGGCACCCCGCGCCCGACACGCCCGCCCGTCGCGGCTCCCTGCCGTATCGGGGCCTACAGGGTGTACAAGCAGCGCGTAAGCTTCGTACATCGCATCGCCGGGCGTCAAGGCAGGACCGCCCCGCCTCAACACCCCGGGGTTGACCGATAGGCTATTACATTAACCGTAATACGTCATGTCTAGGCCGGGTTCTCGATCTCCACGTAGTGGTGTTCCACACCGAGGGCCTCCGCCAGATGGGCCCCCAGCGCCTGCACGCCGCTGCGCTCGCTGGCGTGGTGGCCAGCGGCAAAATAGTGAATCCCGCGCTCGCGGGCCACGTGGGTCGTCGGCTCCGAGAGCTCGCCCGAGAGGAAGGCATCGACGCCCAGATCCGCCGCCTGGTCGATCAGGCCGTCGGCCCCGCCACTGCACCAGGCCACCCGGTAGATGGTGGTGGTCCCCCCATCAACATGGGTGGGCGCACGGCCCAGCGCCTGCTCAACCCGCGCCGCGAACGCGTCGGCCCGCTCCGCCTCGGACAGCACCCCGGACCACAGCAGGCCGGGTACCCCCTTGGCTGCGTGCCGGCCGTCTGTCTCTAGGCCCAGGAGTCGGGCCAGCCCGGCGTTGTTGCCCAACTTCGGGTGGACGTCCAGAGGCAGATGGTAGGCGAAGAGGTTGATCCCGGCCTCGATCAACAGCCGCAGCCGACGGGCCTTCATGCCCACCACCCGCGGGTCCTCCCCCTTCCAGAAGTAGCCGTGGTGGACGATCACCGCGTCGGCGCGCAGGTCGCGCGCTGCCTCGATCAGCGCCGCACTGGCGGTCACTCCGCTGACCACCGTGGCAATCTGCTCACGGCCCTCGACCTGCAGTCCGTTGGGCGCGTAGTCGGGGTACTCGGCGGGGGTCAGCAGCTCGTTCAGGTATGCTTCCAGGCGGTTTCGGTGCACCATGTCCTCGGTTCTCGACGCAGGCATTTTCATGAGGCTAGCAGGACGATCCGGTTGGCGGCCATTGGGCCTGGAGGGCACCGAGTGGATTCGGTTTCTCCTCGGATACACCGGGCTGGGCGTGGTGTTGGCCCTGGTCATCGTCTGGATCAACCCTGACCTGCTGGGCCCCCTGACGCCCCGGGTCGAGATCACCGAGAGTGAAGATTGCCAGACCGTCGCCCCGGGGCGACAAAACGACGCAGCCGATGCGCCGCCTCGACGGGAACCGGTCTCCTACGCCGACGCGGTGGAACGGGCCGCGCCGGCGGTGGTGAACATCTTCACGGTCAAGCAGGTCACCGAACAGCTCACCCCGCCCGGATTCGACGATCCCCTATTCCGCCGCTTCTTCGGCGACCCTCCGACCCGCGAGCGCCAACGCACCGAGACCAGCCTCGGCTCGGGGGTCATCGTCGCCGAGGAAGGCTATGTGGTCACCAACCACCACGTCATCGACGACGCCGACCAGATCCAGGTACTGCTGGCCGACGGTCGCCAGAGGGCGGCCACGGTGGTGGGGCGCGACCCGGAGACGGACCTGGCAGTGCTGCGCATCGAGGCCGAACGGCTGCCAGTGATCACCTTCGCCCGGGACGAGCGGGTGCGGGTGGGCGACGTGGTGCTGGCCATCGGCAACCCGTTCGGGGTCGGACAGACGGTCACCCAGGGGATCATCAGCGCCACCGGGCGCGACCAGCTGGGGCTGTCGACCTTCGAGAACTTCCTGCAGACCGATGCCGCCATCAACCCGGGCAATTCCGGTGGCGCCCTGATCGACGCCGAGGGGCGGCTGGTGGGGATCAATACCGCCATCTTCAGCGGCACCGGCGGCTCACAGGGGATCGGCTTCGCCATCCCGGCGGGCATTGCCCAGGCGGTGATGTCCGACCTGATCCAGTACGGACGCGTGGTGCGCGGCTGGCTGGGGGTACAGGCACAGCGGCTGACGCCGGCCCTCGCCGAGTCCTTCGGCCACCCCCCGGATACCGAGGGCGTAGCGGTCACCCACATCCTGCCCCGCGGACCGGCGGACCAGGCCGGCCTGGAGGCCGGCGACATCATCGTCGAGCTGGGCGGTCAGCGCATCCGCGACGTCCAGGATCTGCTGCAGGTGGCCAGCGCGGCGGCACCGGGCACCGAGATGGAGATCTCCGGCTACCGCGATCAGGAGCCTTTCTCAACCTCCGTCACCCTCGGTGAGCGGCCGGACATGCAGCAGCCCAGCCACCCCGGGCGGCGCTAATCGACAACGCCCCGGCCAGACTGGCCGGCGCTGGGGCAGCCGCGGCTCAGGCCGCCACGGCGAGGGTCTCGGCCAGCGCCTCGAGGAAGCGGTTGTTCTCCTCGGGGCGACCGACCGTCACCCGCAGGCAGTCCTCCAGCCGCGGATGGCTGCCGTGCAGGCGCTTGATCAGGACCCCTCGATCGAGCAGACCACGGTGCACGGCATCGGCACTGCCCTGCGGCACCCGGAAGGTGAGGAAGTTGGTCTGCGTCGGCCAGACCTGCTCGACACCGGGGACCGCCGGCAGCTCCTCGACCAGCCGCGCCCGTTCGCCGAGCACGTGGGCCACACAGCGATCCAGGGCCTCCTGGTGCTCGACGGCGAATGCCGCACTGGCCTGGGCCAGGCTGCCCAGGTTGTAGGGCAGGCGACACTTCTCCAGCTGGTCGATCCAGGCCGGATGGCCGATCAGCACCCCGACCCGCAGGCCCGCCAGACCGACCTTAGAGAGCGTGCGCAGCACCAGGCAGTTGGGGAACTCCAGCACCCGCGGCAGGAAGCTGCTGTCGGCGTAGGGGGCGTAGGCCTCATCGACTACCACCAGGCCGTCGCTCTGCGCCACCAGCTCCGCCACGGCGTCCAGATCGAGGCCATTGCCGGTGGGGTTGTTCGGGTGCGCCAGGTAGGTGACCGCCGGGTTGTACGCCGACACCGCCTCCCGGGTGGCGGCGAGATCCAGCCCGAACTCCGCATCGAGCGGCACCTCGACGTATTCGGCGCCGGTATACTCGGCGATGATCCGGTACATGGCAAAACTCGGCCCCGGGGCCATCACCGTGCGCCCACTGCCAGCCACGGCCAGATCGATGAGCTGGATGAGCTCATCGGAGCCGTTGCCGAGCAACAGCTCTGCCCCCTCGGGGACCCCCAACCCCTCGCGCAGCAGGGGCTTGAGCCGCCGGGCCGCCGGGTCCGGATAGCGGTTCACGGACACCGAACGCATGCGCTCCAGCCAGGCCTCTTCCAGGGCCCCGGGCCAGGCCCATGGGCTCTCCATGGCATCGAGCTTGATGGCCTTGCCCGGCTCGGCCACCTGATAGGCCTCCAGGGCCTGCACCTGTGGCCGCACCCAGCGGGCGACCCGCGCCTCGACCTCAGTCACCGCTGCGCTCCTCCCCCTGGCCGCGGTACTCCGCTGAGCGGGCATGGGCGGTCAGTCCCTCGCCCCGTGCCATCACCGCGGCGGTCCCGGCCAGTGCTGCGGCGCCGGCGGGTGAGCAGGCCAGCGTGGTGGAACGCTTCTGGAAGTCGTAGACACCCAACGGCGATGCGAACCGCGCGGTCCGCGACGTCGGCAGCGTGTGGTTGGGGCCGGCACAGTAATCACCCAGTGACTCGGCGCTGTAATGGCCGAGGAAGATCGCCCCGGCGTGACGGATGCCCTCGGCCAGTCGATCGGGCTCGGCCACGGAGAGCTCCAGGTGTTCCGGAGCGACATAGTTGGCCACCTGCTGCGCCTCTTCCAGATCGCGGACACAGATCAACGCCCCCCGCTCCGCCAGCGAGGTGCGGATGATCTCCGAACGCTCCATATCCGGCAGCAGGCGCTCCATGGCCGCCTGGACCTGATCGAGGAAGACGAAGTCCGGGCAGACCAGCAGGGCCTGCGCCTCCTCGTCGTGCTCGGCCTGGGAGAACAGGTCCATGGCGATCCACTCGGGATCGGCCTGGCCGTCGCTGATGACCAGCACCTCGGAGGGGCCGGCGATCATGTCGATGCCCACCACCCCGTAGACGCGGCGCTTGGCCTCGGCAACATAGGCGTTACCGGGGCCGACGATCTTGTCCACGGCGGGTACGGTCTCGGTCCCGTAGGCCAGGGCCGCCACCGCCTGCGCCCCGCCCAAGGTGAAGATGCGATCCACGCCCGCCACATGGGCAGCGGCCAGCACCAGTGGTGAGAGCTCCCCCCCGGGGGCCGGGACGGTCATGATGATCTCCTGCACGCCGGCCACCCGGGCCGGCACGGCGTTCATCAGCACCGATGAGGGATAGGCGGCCTTGCCGCCGGGGACGTAGACCCCGACCCGGTCGAGGGCGGTGACCTGCTGCCCGAGGCGGTTACCGTCGGCGTCCTGGTACTCCCAGGACTCCAGGCGCTGACGCTGCGCGTAGTCGCGGATCCGCGCGGCCGCCTGCTCCAGCGCCTCGCGCATCTCCGGGGCGATCTGTTCGTGGGCCGCGACCACCTGCTCGGTCGGGATCTCCAGCGCGGCCACCGAATCGGCCTCGCGGCCGTCGAAACGCCGCGTGTAATCCAGCAGGGCCGCATCACCGCCGGTGCGAACCCCCTCGACCACCTCGGCGACGCGCTGCTCAATGGAGGCGCCCGGGTGGCTCCCCCAGCTCGTCAGGGCGTCCAGGCTGTCCCAGAAATCGGGTTGTGTGGTGCTCAGCCGCTTGATGTCGACCATGCTTTCCTCTCGCGATAAAGCTAACTGGTGTCCTTGGCGCGCGCCGCCGCCGCCAGATCGTCGATCAGCGTCCCCAGACGGTCGGGGCTGGTCTTCAGGGAGGCCTTGTTGACGACCAGCCGCGAGCTGATCGGCATGATCTCCTCGAGCGGCGCAAGCCCGTTGGCGCGCAGGGTGTTCCCGGTGTCGACCAGGTCCACGATGAGATCGGCCATGCCGACCAGCGGCGCCAGCTCCATAGAGCCGTAGAGCTTGATGATCTCGGCCTGCCGGCCCTGCGCAGCGAAGTGTTGCCGGGCCAGATGTACGAACTTGGTCGCCACGCGCGGGCGGCGCCCGGGCGGCGGTCCGTCCGGCGGTCCGGCCACCATCAGCCGGCACCGGGCGATCCCCAGATCCACCGGGTCGTAGAGACCATCGCCGCCGTGCTCCAGGAGCACGTCCCGACCGGCCACACCGAGGTCGGCGCCGCCGTGCTCGACGTAGGTCGGCACGTCCGAGGCGCGCACGACCAGCAGCCGGACGTCCTCGCGGTTGGTACCGATGATCAGCTTGCGGCTGGCGTCCGGATCCTCGGCGGGCTCAATCCCGCAGCGCGCCAGCAGCGGCAGGGTCTCTTCCAGGATGCGCCCCTTGGACAGGGCCAGGGTCAGGGTTCGGCTCATGGTATTCGATCGGTCTCCGTCGTCAGTCGGGGACGCGCTGGATATCGGCACCGAGCTGGGCGAGCTTCTCCTCGATGCACTCGTAGCCGCGGTCGATGTGGTAGATCCGGTCCACCCGGGTCTCACCCTCGGCCACCAGCCCGGCCAGCACCAGACTCGCCGAGGCGCGCAGATCGGTGGCGATCACCGGCGCCGCGGTCAGCTTCTCGACGCCGCGGATGCGCGCCCGGGCCCCTTCGATCTGGATGTCGGCACCCATGCGCTGCATCTCCAGGCAGTGCATGAACCGGTTCTCGAAGACGGTCTCGGTCACCGTCCCCTCCCCGGTGGAGATGGCGTTCAGGGCACAGAACTGGGCCTGCATGTCCGTGGGGAAGCCCGGGTACGGCGCCGTCTCCAGGTCCACGGCGCGCGGGCGGCCCTCCATGCGCAGGGTCACCCAGTCGCGACCGGCGCTCACCTCTGCCCCGCTCTCGCGCAGCTTGCCGAGCACCGACTCGACCAGCTCCGGCGCCGTGTCCTTGAGCCGCACCTCTCCCCCGGTCATGGCCGCAGCGACCAGGTAGGTGCCGGTCTCAATGCGATCGGGCAGCACTCGATGGTGAACGCCGCGCAGCGTGTCGACCCCCTCGATGGTGATCGTCGAGGTGCCGGCCCCCTGGACGTGCCCCCCCATGGCGTTGATGCAGTCGGCCAGATTGATGACCTCGGGCTCGCGGGCGGCATTCTCGAGTACCGTGGTTCCGCGCGCCAGGG
The DNA here is from genome assembly GCF_000015585.1 of Halorhodospira halophila SL1. NCBI lineage: Bacteria > Pseudomonadati > Pseudomonadota > Gammaproteobacteria > Chromatiales > Ectothiorhodospiraceae > Halorhodospira > Halorhodospira halophila. The sequence goes on from NC_008789.1 coordinate 2,319,921, forward strand.
CGGCCGCCATCATCAGGTTTTCGGTTCCGGTCACCGTCGAGACATCCATGCGGATGTGCGCCCCCTGGAGCCGGTCGGCGCGGCCCTTGATGTACCCGTCGCGGACCTCGATCTCGGCGCCCATGGCCCGCAACCCGTCCACGTGGATGTTGACCGGCCGCGAGCCGATGGCGCAGCCCCCGGGCAGCGACACCTCGGCCTGGCCGAAGCGCGCCAGCAGCGGCCCGAGCACCAGGATCGAGGCGCGCATGGTCTTCACCAATTCGTAGGGCGCCCGGAAGCTGTGGATGGTCGCGGTGTTGACCTCGACCTCCATACCCTCGTGCACGGTGAGCTCCACCCCCATGCGCCCGAGCAGCTCCATGGTGGTGGTTACGTCGTGGAGATGCGGGATGTTGCCGACGGTGGTCGGGCCGTCGGCCAGCAGGGTCGCCGCCATGACCGGCAGGGCCGCATTCTTGGCCCCGGAGATACGGATATCGCCACGCAGGGGGTTACCGCCCCGGATGAGCAGTCGCTCCATCGGCCTACCCCGCCTTCTGCTGTTGCTCGTGCTCCGGAGGCGTCAGGGTCCGCATGGAGATGGCGTGTAGGGTGTCGTCATCAATGTGGGCGCGCAGGGCCCGATTGACCAGGCGGTGGCGCTCGATACGCGACAGCCCCTGGAAGTCGGGGCTGACGATAAAGGCACGGAAGTGGCGGCCGTCCCCGCTCACCTCCACCCGGGCGTCGCTGAGCTGATCCTGGACCAGGCGTTCAATCTCTTGTGGCTGCATCATGGGGCGATCCCCTCCGGACACGGACCGCGGGCTCCCCGCGAGGGCGGACGATTATAGCCGATTCAGGCCGGCTCGTCGGCGATTTCAAGCACCCCCTCCGCACCACTGGCATGCACGATGGCCAGCAACTGCTGCGGGACGTGGCAGAGGCACAGCCGCCCGCCGTGGGCCCGGGCCTGCCGCGTCCAATCGATCAGGAGGGCCACACCGGCGCTGTCGGTCCGCTCGACACCGGCCAGGTCGATTTCGCAGACCCCGCCTTCGGCGGTGAACAGCGCCGTGCCCTGCGGCCACAAGGCACCCACGGTGTCGAGCTCCAGCCGCCCGGTGACTCGCCAGCGCCCGTCGACCCCGTTCTCGAGGGCCGCGCGGGTCATTCGAAGCCGATCTCCCGGTTGCGCTCTGCCATCTCGTCGATCACGGTCTTGAGGTCCTTGCCCCGCAAGCGCGAGCGGAAATCTTCGCGGTAGTTGTGGATCAGGCTGACCCCCTCGGCGGTGACGTCCACCAGCTTCCAGGCGTCATCGCTCTCCTCCAGGCGGTACAGGATCCGCGCCCGACTGTCACCGGAACCCACTTCCATACCGACCTGGACCCCGCCATCGCGCTGCCGGCTACCGAGGATGCGGACATCGAATCCCTCGTAATCCTCCATGCTCGACGCGTAGGTACGCAGCAGGCTGCGCTGGAACTCGGTCACGAAGCGGTCGCGGGTCTCCCCGTCGGCGTCGCGCCAGTGGGGACCGAGGATCCGCGCCCCGATCCGATCGTAATCGATGTGCGGCTCGACCACCGGTGCCAGCTTGTCGTAGAGCGCCACCGGATCGCCGGCGATCTCCTCGCCGTGCTCCTCAAGCACCCGCATGACCTCGTCGGTAACCTCCTGCACAACTTGGCGCGGATCCGGCTTGGCCACTGCCTGACCGAAGGCCAGCGCCAGCAACAGGGCCATCGACACGGCCAGTGAACGAGTCCAGCGATTCACCTTGAACATCTCTACTGCCTCCGTCGCGCGTGGCGAGCTCAATCCTGCATGCTGGTGACGAACTGCCCGATGATCCGCTCCAGGACCACCGCCGACTGGGTCTCGGTGATCCGGTCGCCGTCACTCAGGGGCTCGGTCTCCCAGCCTGGCTCCAGCCCCACGTACTGCTCGCCGAGCAGACCGGCGGTGTAGATGGCCGCCGCGCTGTCTGCCGGGATGGCCCCGAAGCGCTCGTTAATGCGCAGCCGCACCTCGGCCTGATGGCTCTCCGGATCGAGCCGGATCTCCTCAACCCGTCCGACCCGGACCCCGGCCATGCTCACCGGCGCCTTCTCGCGCAGGCCGCCGACATTGTCGAACTTGGCCGTGACGTAGTACCCGGGCGGCTGGCGCAGCTCGGTCAGGCCACTGACCTGCAGGGCCAGGACCATCATCGCCGCCAGGCCAATGGCCACGAACACCCCGACCCAGATCTCCACGAGCCGCTGACTCATACCCTTGCTCCGTCAGTCGAACATCAGTGCGGTGAGCAGGAAGTCGAGCCCGAGCACCGCCAGCGAAGCGTGCACGACGCCCAAGGTCGTCGCCCGACTGACACCGCTCGAGGTCGGCTCTGCCATGTACCCCTTGTGCAGGGCGATCCAGCCGACCAAGAAGCCGAAGACGACGCTCTTGATCACGCCATTCAAAATATCATCCTGGATGGTGACTGCGTTCTGCATGTTGGACCAGAACGCGCCGCTGTCGATCCCGACCATGCCCACCGCCACCAGATAACCACCGAACACGCCCACGGCGCTGAACACGGCGGCGAGCAGTGGCACCGCCAATACGGCAGCGAAGAAGCGCGGGGCCAGAATACGGCGCTCCGGGTCCACCGCCATCATCTCCATGCTCGAGAGCTGCTCGGTGGCCTTCATCAGCCCCACCTCGGCGGTCAGCGATGAGCCAGCCCGCCCGGCGAACAGCAGCGCGGTTACCACAGGCCCGAGTTCGCGGACTAGAGACAGGGCGACCATGGTGCCCACCGCTTCGGTGGCCCCGAAGTCCGCCAGGGTGTAGTACCCCTGCAGGCCGAGGACCATACCGACGAACAGCGCCGACACCAGGATGATCACCAGCGACAACACGCCGACGGCGTAGACCTGCTCGATGAGCAGGCGGGGGCGCACCACCACCTCGGGGGCGGCGCGCAGGATCCGCCCCATGAGCAGCACCGCCTCGCCCAGGCCGCGCAGCGCAGTCAGGGTCCGTTGCCCCAGCGCCTGGAACAAGCCGATCATCGCCCCCCTCCGCCGAGCAGTTCGTCGGACAGCCGCGGCGCCGGATAGTGGAACGGCACCGGACCATCCGGCCGGGCATCGATAAACTGGCGCAGCGACTCCGACTGCGCCTCCTGCAGATCCATCGGGGTCCCCTCGGCGATCACTGCCCCGTCGGCCAACACATAGACGTAATCGGCGATGGCCAGGGTCTCCTGGACGTCGTGGGAGACCACCACCGAGGTCAGGCCGAGGACGTCGTTGAGCCGGCGGATCAGATCCACCAGCACGCCCATGGTGATCGGATCCTGCCCGGCGAAGGGTTCGTCGTACATCACCAGCGCCGGATCCAGGGCGATGGCCCGGGCCAGGGCGACCCGCCGTGCCATGCCACCGGAGAGCTCCGCCGGCATCAGGTGACGGGCGCCGCGCAGCCCCACCGCCTCGAGCTTGAGCAGAACCAGGGTCTCGAGCAGGGAATCGGGCAACCGGGTGTGCTCACGCAGAGGGAAGGCGACATTCTCGAAGACGGACAGGTGAGTGAACAGCGCGCCGCTCTGGAACAAGACGCCCATACGCCGGCGCAGCTGATAGAGCGCCTGACGGCCGAGACCGGTCACCTCCCCGCCCATGACCTCCACGGACCCGGCCTGGGGGCGAAGCTGCCCGCCCAGCACGCGCAGGATCGTGGTCTTGCCTGAGCCACTCGGGCCCATAATGGCCGTCACCCAGCCCCGACGGATGTCGAGGTTCACGCCATCAAAGATCTTCCGGCCGTTGCGCTCGACGCGCAGGTCGCGCACGCGGGCCAGGACCTCGTCGCCGGTGTCTGCGACGCCCATCGCCCTACTCGGTTACGAAAAAGTGACCGGCAGTATCCATCCCCGCGCCAGGACGGTCAATTCCGTCCCCGGGTTGCCCGATCCCGCGCGTAGATGTCGTAGAATGGCGGTATGACTCCCATGCGCACCCTGATCGAACGACACCTCGGGGCCCCGGACGCGGGGGACGAACGCCTCCAGGCCCTCGGCCGCGCGGTCCTGCAGCTGGAGGCCGACGCCGTCGCCGCCCTCGGCGAGCGCATCGATCAGCCCTTCAGCGAGGCGTGCCGCCATATGCTCGCCTGCCGCGGCCGGGTGATCGTCACCGGCATGGGCAAGTCCGGACACATCGGCTCGAAGATGGCGGCCACCCTGGCCAGCACCGGCACGCCGGCGTTCTTCGTCCACCCCGGTGAAGCCAGCCACGGCGATCTGGGCATGGTCACCGCCGACGACGTCGTGGTAGCCCTGTCCAACTCCGGCGAGACCGATGAGCTCACCGCCATCGTGCCGCTGATCAAGCGCCTGGGCGTGCCCCTGATCGCCCTCACCGGCCGCCCGGGCTCGACCCTGGCCCAGGCGGCCTCGGTCCACCTGGATGTGAGCGTCGAGCAGGAGGCCTGCCCCCTGGGGCTGGCCCCCACCGCCAGCACCACCGCCAGCCTGGCCATGGGCGACGCCCTGGCCGTGGCACTGCTCGATGCCCGCGGCTTCACCGCGGAAGACTTCGCCCGCTCCCACCCCGGGGGCAAACTGGGGCGCCGACTGCTGCTGCACATCGACGACATCATGCAGACCGGCGAACGCGTCCCACGGGTCCAACCAGGCACCCCACTGCGCGACGCCCTGCTGGAGATCAGCCGCAAGGGGCTGGGCATGACCGCCATCGTCGACGAGCAGCACCGCGTACTAGGCATCTTTACCGACGGCGACCTGCGACGGACCCTGGACCGCGGCGCCGACATCCACCAGACCCCCATCGAGGCCGTGATGACCCCGAGCCCACAAACCGCCTCGCCGGACCTGTTGGCCGCCGAGGCAGCCGAGCGCATGGAGCGCCACCGCATCAACGGCCTACTGGTCACCGATGCCGAGGGCCGACTCGTCGGCGCCCTGAACATGCACGACCTGCTGCGCGCCGGAGTCGTATGAGCACCACCGTCCCCCGCCCCTACTGCGAGCCGCCTGCCCCGGAGGTCCTGCGCCGCGCCGAATCGGTGCGCCTGGCCCTGTTCGACGTCGACGGCGTCCTCACCGACGGGACCGTCTTCGTGGGCGGCAGCGGTGACCCGCTGCAGGCGTTCCACATCCACGACGGCAAGGGGCTGCGGATGCTCCAGGACGCCGACATCGAGGTGGGCTGGATCACTGCCCGGGGCGGCCACGCGGTCATGCGCCGGGCCGAGGAGCTGGGTGTCCGCCATGTGCTGCGCGGCCGCTCAGACAAGGGTCAGGCCCTCGTCGAGGTGGCCGAGCGCCTCGGCCTCGCCCTGGAGGCGTGCGCCTACACCGGCGACGACCTCATCGACCTGCCGGCCGTCCGCCACGCCGGATTCGGCGTCGCGGTAGCGGACGGCCACCCCCACCTGCACGCCCACGCCGACTGGGTCACCGTGCGCCCCGGGGGGCGGGGCGCCGTCCGCGAGGTGGCCGAACTGATCCTCCACGCCCAGGGGCAGCTCGAACCGATGTTGCGCCGGGCAGAAGGCTGAACCATGCGCCGCGGAGCCCTCTTCCCCCTGGCAACCCTCGGGTTCATCGTACTCCTCAGCCTGCTGCTGACCCGGGATCCGACGCCGCCCGAACCAGACACCACCGAGCCGCCTGAGGAGCGCCCGGACTTCTTCCTGGAAGGGTTCACGATGGTCGACTTCGACGAGCAGGGCCAGCGCCGGGCCGCCCTCCACGGGCACACCGGCGAACACTTCCCCGGTCGCGGCGAACTGGAGATCGTCGAGCCGGATCTGCGCATGCGTTCGCGGGACGGCGCCACCTGGGAGGCCCGCGCCCCCTTCGGCATCGCCGAGCGCGAGGGCGCGGAGGTCCGCCTGTTCGACGAAGTGGATATTCACCGTCCGGCCCAGGGCACACGCCCAGCGCTGGATATCGCCACCCGCAACCTGCTGGTAGATCTGCGCGCCGGCGAGGCCCGCACCACCGAGGCGGTCACCGCCCGCGAGCCGGCCGGCACCCTGCGCGGCACTGGCATGACGCTGGATTACCGAACCGACCGACTGCGCCTGCACGCCGATGTCCGGGGGGAGTATGGGCTGCATTGAGACCACGGGCCGCACCCGGGTGCGGCTTCTTGGCGCCGCGCTGCTCGCCATCGCCGCCCTACCGGCGGCGGCGATGGAGCAGCGCGAGGACGCGCCGGTGGAACTCGAGGCCGACAGTGTGGACGTCGACGCCGTTGCCGGGGTCAGCGTCTACGAGGGCGATGCCGTGCTCACCCGGGGCGAGATGCGCATCACCGGCGACCGCATGGAGGTCTATACCGACGAGGACGGCGACCTCAGCCACGTCTACGTTGACGGAACGCCCGCCACCTACCGCGACCACCCGGAGAACCAGCCCCGCCCGGTCCACGCCGAGGCGAAGCGGATGGAGTACTACACCCGCGGGCCCGAACGCGCCCATTTCCAGGGCGATGCGCGCCTCTGGCAGGGAGACGACCAGGTCACCGCCGAGACCATCGATGTCGACCTGGAGGGACAGATCATGAAGGCCCGTGGCGCTGAAGGGCAGCGGGCGCGGACCATCCTGTACCCGACCCGGCGCGAGGAGGACTGACCGGTGGTCACGCTGCGTGCGGAAGGGCTGACCAAACGCTACCGCGGTCGCACTGTGGTCAACGGCGCCGGGCTCGAAGTGGCCAACGGCGAGATCGTCGGCCTGCTCGGGCCCAACGGCGCCGGCAAGACCACCTGCTTCTACATGGTCGTCGGACTGGTCCAGGCCGACGAGGGGCGGATCACCCTGGAGGGCGACGACCTCACCCGGCTGCCCATCCACGCCCGGGCCCGCCTCGGCATCGGATACCTCCCGCAGGAACCCTCGGTCTTTCGTAAACTGAGCGTGGCGGATAACGTACGGGCCATCCTGCAGCTACGCGGCGACCTCGGCGGCGCCGAGCGGGAACAGGAGCTGGATCGCCTGCTCGAGGAGTTCGGGGTGACCCACGTCCGCGACTCCCCGGGCATCGCCCTGTCCGGCGGCGAACGCCGGCGCGTGGAGATCGCCCGCGCCCTGGCGGCAGCCCCCCGGTTCATACTGCTCGACGAGCCGTTTGCCGGGGTCGACCCGATCTCGGTGGGCGAGATCCAGCGCATCGTCCGCCAGCTGGCGCAGCGCGGTATTGGCGTACTGATCACCGATCACAACGTGCGCGAGACACTGGGGATCGTGCAGCGCGCGTACATCCTCAGCGACGGCGAGGTTCTGGCCGCTGGCGACGCCGAAAGCGTGCTCGCCAACCCGCGGGTCCGCGAGGTCTATCTGGGTGAGGACTTCCGCCTGTGAGCGACGGTATACGGATGCTGCAAGCACGACGGACACGGCCATGAAGCAGTCGCTGCAGCTACGCATCGGCCAGCAGCTGACCATGACGCCCCAGCTGCAGCAGGCCATCCGGTTGCTGCAACTCTCCAGCCTGGAGCTGCGCACCGAGATCCAGCAGGCCCTGGAGTCGAACTTCATGCTCGAGCTCGACGAGGAAGGCGAGCTCGAGCAGCAGGAGCAGGAGCAACACGAGCAGCAGGAACAAGAGGCCCGTGAGGACGAGGCCCCGGCCAGCGACCCTGCCGGCGACGACATCCCCGAGGACCTACCGCTGGATACCTCCTGGGACGACATCTACGACGGCAGCACGGCGCTGAGCGCGCCGGGCGACGAGGCGGCCCAACGCGACACCCTGGACAACCGGCCGGCCGCCTCCGACAGCCTGCAGCAGCACCTGCATGCACAGATCGAGCTGGAGGCGTTCTCCGCGCGCGAGCGCTCCATCGCCGAGGTCATCGTCGACGCCGTCGGCGACGACGGCTACCTGACCCAGAGCACCGACGACCTACTGGCCGGGTGCCCGGAGGATGAGCAGGTTGACGCCGAGGAGCTCGAAGCGGTGCTGCAGCGCGTCCAGCGACTCGACCCGACCGGCGTCGCCGCCCGCGATCCCCAGGAAGCGCTGTGCGTCCAGCTCGAGCAGCTGCCCGAAGACACCCCGTGGCGGGAAGAGGCCCGCCACGCCCTGCTCGAGCACCTGGGGCTGATCGCCGAGCGGCGATACGACGACCTGGGCCGGGCTCTGGGGGTCAGCGACGAGGCCCTCGGCAGCATCCTCGGCCTGATCCAGAGCCTCGACCCCCGACCCGGCTCGCAGATTAGCGACACCACGCCCGACTACGTCATCCCCGACGTTCTGGTGGTGCGCCGCGACGGCGCCTGGCAGGTCGAACTCAACAGCGAAACCGCCCCCCGCTTGCGCGTCAACGCGTATTACGCCAGCCTGATCCGCAGGGCAGACCGGAGCGCGGACAACCACTGTCTGCGCAACCACCTCCAAGAGGCGCGCTGGCTGATCAAGAGCCTGCGCAGCAGGAATGAGACCTTGCTCAAAGTGGCCAGCGCCATCGTGGAACGGCAACAGGGTTTCCTCGACCACGGCGAGGAGGCGATGCAACCACTGGTCCTGCGCGAGATCGCCGAGGCGGTGGAGATGCACGAGTCCACCATCTCTCGCATCACCACCAGCAAGTACATGCACACGCCCCGGGGCACCTTCGAGTTCAAGTACTTCTTCTCAAGCCACGTGCAGACCAGCGACGGCGGAGAGGCTTCGGCAACGGCGATCCGGGCACGGATCCGCCGACTGATTGCCGAAGAGGATCGGGCAAAACCGCTGAGTGACAGCGCGATTGCGCGTATCCTTCATGAGGAGGGGATCCAGGTGGCGCGTCGGACGGTCGCCAAATACCGGGAGTCCCTGTCCATCGCATCGTCGGCGGAGCGCAAGGAGGCCCGGAGGCGCTGAGGCGCCCGGCTCTGCCGGCCGCAGGGGTTCAGGAGGCGGTATGCAGATCAAGCTCAGTGGACATCATGTCGAGATCACCCCGGCTCTCCGGGCGCATGTCAACGAGAAGATGCAACGCATTCAACGCCACTTCGACCACGTCATCGATACCGAGGTGATCCTCTCGGTGGAGAAGAGACAGCAGAAGGCCGAGTCGGTCATCCACATCGGGGGTGGCGGCGGGCGCGTCTTTGCCGATGCCATTGAGGAAGACCTCTATGCAGCCATTGACGTGCTCGTGGACAAGCTTGACCGTCAGGTCCTGAAACACAAAGAGAAGGCCGTCGATCAGCGACGGCAGGGCGCGTCCCTCAAGGCCAGCCTGTAAAGGTGGCGGGACGCGGTTCAGCGGGCCAGCCGATCGGACACTCCATGGACATCGAGCAACTCATCACGCCGGAACGTGTTCGCTGCGAGAGCGGCATCGAGGACAAGGAGCAGGTACTCCTGCGCATAGGCGAACTGATCGGGGCCAGCGGCGACGGCCTCGACGCCCGAGAAATCAGCAACCGACTGCTGGCCCGTGAGCGGCTGGGCAGCACGGGCCTGGGGCACGGCGTAGCCGTACCCCACGCCCGCATCGACGGGATTGACCGCGCCATCGGCGCCCTGATCCAGCTGGATCGGGGCATCGAGTTCAACGCCTTCGACAAGGCACCCGTGGACCTGCTGTTCGCCCTGGTCGTACCCGAACACTTCACCGACGAGCACCTGCAGATCCTGGCCAGCCTCGCCGAGATGTTCAGCGACAGCAGCCTGTGCGAACGGCTGCGCCGCTCCTCGGACGGTGAGGAACTGCAGGTGGCCCTGCGGGAATGGCAGTCACAAGCCGACCCGTCGTGAAAACGGCCGCGCACGGGCCGGTCATCCCCGGTCTGCTGGTCACCGTCCACGGTCGCGGGGTTCTGCTCGAGGGGCCCAGCGGCGCGGGCAAGAGTGATACGGCCCTGGCCCTGCTCGACCGCGGCCACGCGCTGGTGGCCGATGACGCCGTGCAGCTGCGCCGCGAGGGGGACCGTCTGCTCGGCACCGGCCCCCAACAGGGGCGGGGGCTGTTGCACCTGCGTGACCTGGGCCTGGTGGATGTCACGGAACTCTACGGCCCTGAGGCATTCCGCAACGAGGCCGCCGTGGCACTGTGCATCCAGCTGCAGCCGACCCCCGGCACCACCGAAGCCGAAGCCGCCCTGCATGGTCGGCGCGACCACCGTCGGCTGCTGGAGCTAAGCCTCCCCCGGATCACCCTGACCGACAGCCACCGCCGTCCACTGGCCCCGCTGGTCGAGGCCGCGTCCAGCAGCCGGGCCGCAGTGTCCGTTGCGCACCACGGCGCTCGCAGCGACCGCGGGGTGCCAGCATGAGTGGGCTGCGCCTGATCGTGGTCAGCGGCCTCTCGGGGTCGGGCAAGAGTGTCGCCCTGCACACCCTCGAAGACGCCGGCTATTACTGCATCGACAACCTGCCGGTGAGCCTGATCGGCGAGCTGGCCCGCTACGCCCAGAACCGCGACGCACCCACCGGAGAGCGCTTCGCCGTGGGGCTGGACGCACGCAACCCGCCCCACGACCTGCAATGCCTGCCGGAGACCCTCACTGCACTGCGCGAGCAGGGCATCGCCACGGAGGTGCTGTTCCTCTACGCCGAGGACTCCATCCTCATGCGCCGTTACAGCGAGACGCGCCGTCGCCACCCGCTGGCCGAAGGCGACCAGCCCCTGGCCGACGCCCTGCGCGCCGAGCGCACGCTGCTCGAGCCACTACGCGAGGTCGCCGACTGGAGCATCGACACCTCGCGGACCACCGTCCACGACCTGCGCGGTCTGATCTCCGAGCGGGTAGCCGGCGAGCGCAGTGGCCTGTCGGTGCTGGTCCAGTCCTTCGGCTTCAAGCACGGCATCCCCACCGATGCCGACTACGTCTTCGATGCCCGCTGCCTGCCCAATCCGCACTGGGAACCGCAGCTGCGCGCCTATACCGGCTGCGACGACTGCGTCCGCGCCTTCCTCGAGTCCCAGCCCGAGACCGAGATCCTCTTCGGCCAGATCGACACGCTCATCCGCTACTGGCTGCCGGTCCACCAGCAGGCAGGGCGCAGCTACCTGACCGTGGCCGTCGGCTGCACCGGTGGGCAGCACCGCTCGGTCTACCTGGCCGAGCGCCTGGCCGAGTCGCTGCAGGAAGGGTGCAGCCACGTGAGCCTGCGCCACCGGGAGCTGTCATGAGGGTTGGGCTGCTGATCGTCGCGCACCGGCACATCGGCTCGGAGATCCTGGCCACGGCCTCGCGCACGCTGGGCATCTGCCCGCTGCAGACGGAATCGCTGGAGGTCCTCAACGAGGACGAGCGCAACGAGCTGCTCGAGCGCGCCGGGGCGCTGATCACCCAGCTCGACCAGGGGGCCGGGGTGCTCATCCTCTCCGACGCCTACGGCTCCACCCCCTCCAACGTGGCGGTGGCGGCCAGCACCCACCGCCGCTGCCGGGTGGTGACCGGCCTCAACCTGCCGATGCTCCTGCGGGTGTTCAACTACCCCGGGCGATCCCTTGAGGAACTGGCCGAATCCGCGGCCGCCGGCGGCCGAGCCGGTATCATCGCGGTCGGCGAAGGAGCACCGCCGTCATGATCGAGCAACAAGCCACCATTCAAAACCCGCTCGGGCTTCACGCCCGGGCCGCCGCCCGCTTCGTGACCATTGCCAGCGAGTACGAGAGCGAGATCCACGTCCGCTACGGCGAAAAGCGCGTCAACGGCAAGAGCATCATGGGCCTGATGATGCTCGCCGCCGCCCACCAGGCCACCCTCACCATCGAGGCCGAGGGGACGGACGCCGAGCCAGCCCTCGAGGCCCTGGTCCGGCTGGTCACCGAGGGATTCGGCGAGACCGAGCACGGCTGATCGCCGCCGGGCGCTTACTGCCCGGCGACGGTCATCTCCTCGACCAGGATGGAGCCACAACGGATGTTCCCACGGCGGTCCACGTCGCTGCCCACCACCTGGATCCCGGCGAACAGATCGCGCAGATGGCCGGCGATGGTGATCTCCTGCACGGGACGGTCGATGACCCCGTTCTCCACCCAGAAGCCGGCGGCACCGCGGGAGTAGTCACCGGTCACCAGGTTGACCCCCTGGCCCATGAGTTCGGTGACCACCAGCCCCCGGCCCATGCGCCGGATCAGCCCTTCGAAGTCCTCCCCGGCGCCCCCCGAAACCTCCAGGTTGTGGACCCCGCCGGCATTGGCCGTGGTCTCCAGCCCCAGGCGCCGCGCCGAGTAGCTGTCGAGCACGTAGCGCTGCAGCACCCCGTCCTGGACCAGCGCCGAATCGGCAGTGGCGACCCCCTCGGCATCGAAGGCGGTACTCCCCAGGGCCTGGCGGATATGCGGCCGCTCGACCATCTGCAGCCACGCCGGGAAGAGCTGCTCGCCGGCGCTGTCCACCAGGAACGACGCCTGCCGGTACAGCGCGCTGCCGCGCACCGCCGAGACCAAGTGGCCGACCAGCCCGCGGGCCACCGGGGCACGGAACAGCACCGGCACCCGCTCGGTGCTCAGACTCTCGGCACCGAGCCGCGCGACCGCGTGCTCGGCCGCCTGCCGCCCCACGCTCCGGGCGTCCTCCAGGGCCGCCGGATCGCGGGCCACGGTGTACCAATAGTCTCGCTGCATGGCTTCGCCGCGGCCGGCCACCGCCACGCAGTGGATGCTGTGCCGCGACTCCGGGAGCACCGAGAAGAAGCCGTGGCTGTTGCCGTAGGCGTGCAGGCCTCGGTGGATGCTCACCCCGGCCCCCTCGGTATTCTCGATGCGCGGGTCGGCCTCGACCGCCGCAGACTCGCAGTCACGGGCCAGCTCGACCGCGTCATCCGCCGCCAGCGGCCAGGGGTGGTCGAGGTCCAGGTCCGGCGGATGGACGGCCATGCGCTCGGCCGGCGCCAGCCCATTGGCCGGATCCTCGGAGGTATAGCGGGCGATGTCGCAGGCCGCCTGAACGGCGTCGCGCACCGCCTGCTCGGAGAGTTCGCCGGCCGAGGCACTGCCCTTGCGGCCGCCGAAGTAGACCGTAACCCCCATGTCCCGTCCGCGGTGGTGCTCCAGGGTATCGATCTCGCCCTTGCGCACATTCACCGACAGACCGACATCCCCGGAGCAGGCCGCCTCCGCTGCGTCGGCGCCGTGCTGGCGGGCCTCGTCGAGGGCCTGCTGCACCAGGTCCTCCAGCGTTCCCGGGGCAGGTAGCTCGTTGCGTGGATCCGGCATGGGTTCGCCTTTTCCGTTGTGAGTTGGGTTTCCAGGCAGCGGCGCGGTGCGGCTAGGCCTGCGTGCCACCGACGGTCATGCCGTCGACCTTGAGCGTCGGCTGACCGACCCCCACGGGGACGCTCTGCCCCTCCTTGCCGCAGACCCCGATGCCGCCGTCGAGCGCCAGGTCGTTGCCCACCATGCTCACCCGCGTCAGCACGTCCGGGCCGTTGCCGATCAGTGTCGCGCCCTTGACCGGGTGCTGGATGCGCCCGTTCTCGATCCAGTAGGCCTCGCTGGCCGAGAAGACGAACTTGCCCGAGGTGATATCCACCTGGCCGCCGCCGAAGTTCACCGCGTACAGCCCCTGATCCACGGAGGCGATGATCTCCTCGGGGTCGTGGGGGCCGGCGAGCATGTAGGTGTTGGTCATCCGCGGCATGGGCAGGTGCGCGTAGGACTCCCGCCGGGCGTTGCCGGTCCGGGCCATGCCCATCAGACCGGCGTTCTGCCGATCCTGCATGTAGCCGGTCAGCACCCCGTCCTCGATGAGGGTATTGCACTGGCTCGGATGGCCCTCATCGTCGATGTTCAGCGAGCCGCGCCGCTGGGCGATGGTGCCGTCATCGACCACGGTACACAGGGGCGACGCCACACGCTCACCGATGCGCCCGCTGAACGCCGAGGTGCCCTTGCGGTTGAAGTCGCCCTCCAGGCCGTGACCGACGGCCTCGTGCAGGAGCACACCGGGCCATCCGGGGCCGAGGACCACGGGCAGATGCCCCGCCGGTGCCTCCTCGGCCTCGAGGTTGACCAGCGCCTGCCGGGCCGCCTCACGGGCGTAGGCCTCGACACGCTCCGGCTCGACGAACTGCTGGTAGTCGTAGCGCCCGCCGCCGCCGGAGCTGCCGCTCTCGCGGCGCTCGCCGGAAGCGGCCAGCACCGAGACATTGAGCCGAACCAGAGGGCGGATATCGCCGGCCCAGCCACCCTCCGAGTTGGCCACCAGGATGGTGTCGTGAGCGCCGGCCAGGCTCGCCACCACATGCACGATGCGCGGGTCGACGGCGCGCGCCGCCGCCTCGGCGCGGTGCAGCAGGGCGACCTTGTCGTCGGCGCTCAGACTCGCCAGCGGATCATCGCCCCGGTAGAGGCCACGCCCGCCCCCCGCACGGAAGGCGGCCAGGCTGCGGCTCTGCCCGCTGCGCGCCACCGCGCCGGCCGCCGAGGAGGCATCGAGCAACGCCTCCAGGCCGATCTCGTCGCAGTAGGCGAAACCGGTCTTCTCGCCGCTGACGGCACGCACCCCGACGCCGCGATCGATACTGTAGCTGCCCTCGCGGACGATGCCGTCCTCCAGCACCCACGCCTCACGTCGAGCGGCCTGGAAGTACAGATCGGCGAAGTCCACCCCCGGGCGCAGCAGCCGGCTGAACACCTGACCGAGCCGGGCCTCATCGAGGGCGGCCGGCGCCAGCAGCTGCGCCTCGGCGTGGTGGAGCGGGTCCCGGGTCGCAGTAGCGGCTTCGGCGTGATTCTTCATGCGGTCACCTACAGCTTGCGGTGAAGGAGTGCCGGGAAACGCTCCCGGATCTCGTGCAGGCGGCTCAGGCTCACCTCCACGGTGATCACCCCGGCGCCGCGTTCCAGGCTCTTCATGACGCGCCCCCAGGGGTCGACCACCATGCTCTCACCGTGGGTCTCGCGGCCGTTGACGTGGTAGCCACCCTGATTCGGCGCCACCATGTAAAAGAGGTTCTCGATGGCCCGGGCGCGGACCAGGATGCTCCAGTGAGCCTCGCCGGTGACAGCGGTGAAGGCCGAGGGTACGGCCACGATCTCCGCACCCTGGTCGGCCAGCTCACGGAACAGTTCCGGGAAGCGCAGATCGTAGCAGACCGCCACCCCCAGCCGTCCGACGGGCGTATCCACGACCAGCGGGGTCGCCCCGGGCTGCTGCGTGTTCGACTCGCGATAGGCTTCACCTGGAGCCACCTCCACATCGAATAGATGAATCTTATCGTAACAGGCCAGGCGGCCCCCGTCCGGACCATAGACCGGGGCCGTCGGCCGGACGCGCTCGGGGCCCTCGCCCTGCAGCGGGATGGTGCCGCCGACCAACACGATCCGGTGGCGCCGCGCCTGTTCGGCGAGGAACGCCTGGATGGGGCCATCGCCGTCGGGTTCGGCGTACTTGAGCTTGTCGGTGTCCTGATAGCCCATGATGGCGAAGTTCTCGGGCAGGACCACCAACTCGGCCCCGGCTGCGGCAGCCTCGCCGATGAGCCGTTCGGCCTCTTGGAGGTTGGCCTCCACATGCGGCCCCGAGGCCATCTGCACCGCCGCCACCCGGTGGCGCCGGGTCTGGCCATTCTCGGAGAGCCCTTTGGCTCGATTAGCGCTGTGTTGCATCCTCGACTCCAAGCCTCATGACGCGGGGCTCGTGCCACGGCCCCGCCACGCGATAGCGCACCGCCGCTGCCCGATCCACACCCTGACCGAGCAATTGGTCGGCCAGAAAGCCGCCGGCGGCACCCACGCCGCCACCGAGCAGCGCCCCAAGCAGCGGCAGCGTTGCCCCCAGACGCGGCTCGACAACGACGTGGTTGTCGTAGACACGCTGCGTCAGATCCATGTTCCCCGATATGGTAACGCGCGCGGCCGGACCCGCGATGCGCAGGTCGTCGACGTGGGCGTAACCGCCGGCGGCGGTGATCCGTCCGCTGATCCGATCAAAGGCGAACCCCTCCCCGGAGAGGTCGGCGAAGTCGAGCAGGATCCGCCGCGGCAGCATGCGCAGCCCCAGCAGACCCACCAGGCGGCCAGCGCCCGGGTCCACATCGGTGATGCGTCCGTCGTTCATGCGCACCCGCACGGCGCCAACCAGGTCAGCCAGCTCCACCCCCCAGGGGGCCTGCGGCCAGCCGAGTTCGGCGGAGATGTCGACATCGGCCACCGTGACCGCGCGCGGCGCCTGCAGCAGCCCGAACAGATCCCCCGCATCGCCGCTGCGCAGCCGCCCGCGCAGCGCCGTACCGGTGGAGCGCCACTCCCCGCTGGTAACCAAGTGGAGCGTCGGCCCGCGGATACTGGCCTCGTCCAGGTATAGCACCTCCCCACGGGGGCGCAGACGCACCCGCCCGACACCGGCGACACGACCGGCGAGACGCACACTGGCGATGTCGACGTCCACCTCGGGCCAGGCCGCCGCCGCGGGCGTCCCCATGCGCGGCCGGGGATCGGCCAGCGCCGGCCCGGCGTCCGGTGCCCGCCGCGGCACCGGCAGATCCAGGTGATCGAGATCGGCCCGGACCCTCTGCAGCGCCTCGTCCCAGGTCACCTGCCCGCTGACCAGGTCCCCCCGCAGCGCCAGCTGACCCGGTTGATCGGCGGGCCAGTCCGCCGCCAGAGTCTGATCGCCGTAGCCCCGCCCCCCCAGGGTCAGATCGCCGATACGCAGATGACCGCGCAGCGGCAGGGGCGGCAACCAGTGCGACGCCGAGGCCTCCATCCGGGACAGACCTTCACCCAGGCGCGCGATCAACCAGCGGCGCCAGACGTCGGCATCGAGCTGCTCCAGTCGGCCCTCGATGACGCTCCCCCGGCTCGGCAGCCGCAGCGCGCCGGCCCCGAGGCGCATCGCCAGGGCCTGCGGCAGGCCGTCTTCGTCGGCCGCGGCCCCGGCGCGCAGCAACTCGTCACCGTAGTGCAACCAGTACGACTCCAGGCCGCGGGCCGAGAATCCCACATCCACCTGCACATCGCGACGCTCGTCGGGCTGGACACCGAACGGCGCCGGCAGATCCAGCCCCACCCCCTGGAGGCCCGAGCGCACCCGCAGGCTGACCTCCGGCGGCTGCAGATGCGGCTGAAAGGCCGGCAGGCGAGCCCGGACCGCCCAGGGGGCCGCCCCGCTGAGCCAGGCCGGATCGTCCGCGACCCCCTCCAGCAGGCTACCCGGGGAGCCGTGTCCGGCGGCATCCAAGAGGATGCGCGACTGCCCCCCCACCGAGGCGGTGGTGACCCCGATGGTCACCGGCTCCCCGCCCCAGCGACCGTGTAGCCCCTCCGCGCTGTGCACCCCCCGGGCATCGAAGCCCAGGGCACCGACCAGGGCCTCGGTACGCACCCAGGAGTCGATCCCAGCCTCGACGCCGTCAAGCTGGACGCGCCCATCGAGCAGCAGGGTCTCGGGGTGGGCCATCTCCAGCGGCAGGGCGAAGTCCAGGTCGAGGCTCATCGGGCCACTGGCGTACAGCGGCACCGGATCCCCGATCCAGTCGCGCCCCAGCGGCGAGCCGGCGAGGAAGCCCAGACCGCCGGCGGCATCCCCCTCGCCGCGGCCGCGGACGGTCAGGATGGGTTCGCGCAGATCGTCGATGCCCACTGCCACGTCGCGCAGGTCCACGCCGTTGGTCACACCGCGTCCGGTGATGGTCATGCTGGCGTTGTGGAAGCGCAGGCCCGCGTCGATCCCGGTCAGCCGAGGCCAGCTACGGTCGTAGCGCAGCTGGGCGTCGCTCACCCTGGCGCGGACGTCGAAGACCCCCTCGCCGCCGTCGAAGGGGAAGCGGTCGGGGCGGCCGAAGAACAGCACCTCGATCCCGTGGGCGGTGCCGTCGAGCAGGCCATCCTCGAGCCACTCCACCACCGCCGGCGGCGTGATCCCAGTGGGGACGTAGGCCGGTACCCGTTCAACAGGGGCCTCATCGGCGCTGGCGCGAATGAACAGCCGCGGCGTGTCGCCATCGCCCCCGGTGATCGACCCGCGGCCGCGGGCCCGGGTATCCGTGTTCTCGGCGACGACCCGCGGCAGGCGGAGCGACCAGCGCCCGCCGGGCTGCCAGCTGCCGACGAGCTGGGCCTCGGCCTGCTCCACGGCGATGGCCTCGGCAAACAGCCAGGGCAGATCGACCGCGGTCTCCGCGGCATCGAGCTCGGCCACCCACGCGCGGCCCGCGAAACGGGCCGTCGCCGACAGGTTGTCGAACCCCGGTGCCGGGCGTCGCGGCTCCATGCCCAGGGCGTTGGCCCGCAGGGCGCCGTGGGCGGCATCCGCCCGACCGTCCGCCCACTCCAGCCAGAGCTGGCCGTCGAGCGTCCCGGCCGCCCAGGTCTCGGCCAAGGCCGCCGCCCACGGCGCCACCGCAACCTCGTCGAGGGCCGCGTAAACGGTGGCCGAGCCGGGATCCCCCCGGGGCAGTCGCGCAGCGAGCTGCACCCCCCGGCCCAGCCCGGCACTCCCCTCAACACTGCGCAGCCCCAACTGCAGGGCCTCGGCACTGCGCCGGCCGGCGATATCGAAGCGGGCGCTCTCCAGCGCCGCACCGCGGCGGGGGATCAACTCCAGCGCAGCGTCAGCCACCGCCAAGCGGCGGGGCATCTGATCCAGATCCAGCCGGGGCTCGCCACCCTCCCCGCCGGGCGTCAACCCCGGCAGCGACCAGCCGTGCCGATCCGCCACCAGGGTAGCGCGCACGCCCGCCGCCGAGGCGGCGGCCCAGCGTGGCGCCCCGGCACGCAGGCTCTCCAGCGGAGCCGGCGTCAGGGTGGCCCGCTCCAGGGTGATGGACGCCTCGTCACCAACCCGCACACCGTGCAGCTCGATCCCCGGCCATACCCCCCGCCAGGCGAGTTCGGCGCGCTCCACCGTCACCGGAGCCTCAAGGGCCTGGCTGGCCAGCCGTTCAACCGGGGATGTCAGTGGGGGCGCCAGCCAGACGAGCAGACGCAGGGCGACCGCGCCGGCCAGCGCGACCAGGAGCACCGGACGCAGGCCACGCAGCACGCGCAGGCCGAAGCGGCGCATCGAAGGAGCCATGACGGCGGATTATACGGGAATCACGTCGTACTGGTCGGCCACGTAGAGGGACTCGACCTGCAGCTCGATGGGCCGCTCGATGAACTCTTCAAGCTGCGCCAGGCTGGTCGACTCCTCGTCAAGGAGCACCTCCACCACCGACGGGGCGGCGAGCACGATCACCCGTTGGGACTCGAACTGGCGCACCTCGCGCAGAATCTCGCGGAAGATCTCGTAGACCACGGTCTCGGCGCTCTTCACCGTGCCGCGGCCGCGGCAGGTGGGACACGGCTCGCAGGTGACCTGCTCGAGGCTCTCACGGGTGCGCTTGCGGGTCATCTCCACCAGCCCCAGCGAGGAGACCGCACCGATCTGGGTCTTGGCGTGATCGCGCTCGAGGGCTTTCTCCAGGGCCCGCAAAACCTGGCGCCGGTGCTCGGCATCGGTCATATCGATGAAGTCGACGATGATGATCCCGCCGAGATTGCGCAGACGCAGCTGCCGGGCGATGGCCTGGGCGGCCTCGAGGTTGGTCTTGAAGATGGTCTCGTCGACGTTACGGTTACCGACGAAACCGCCGGTGTTCACGTCGATGGTGGTCATCGCCTCGGTCTGGTCGATGATCAGATGCCCGCCGGACTTTAGATCCACCCGGCGCGACAGGGCCCGCTCGATCTCCTCCTCGACGCCGTAGAGATCGAAGATCGGCCGCTCACCGGCGTAGAGCTCCACCCGCTCGGCGATGTGGGGCAGCAGATCCTTGCAGAAGTCGCCCAGGCGCAGGTACCCCTCACGGGAGTCCACGCGCACCCGCTCCAGATCGCGGGTCGCCAGATCGCGCAGGGCGCGCAGCAGCAACGGCAGATCCTCGTGGACCAGGGTGCCGGGCTGCGCCTCGCCGGCGCGCCGGCGGATGCTCTCCCAAAGCCGCACCAGGAAGTCGTGGTCGGCCCGCAGGGCCTCCCCGGAGGCCCCCTCGGCCGCGGTGCGAAAGATCAGCCCCGCCTCGCCCCGCTCGGCGTCGAACCCCTGGGCCACCCCGCGCAACCGCTCGCGCTCGGCCTCCTCCTCGATCCGTGCCGAGACCCCCACCCCGCAGGAGTGAGGGGTGAGCACCAGGTAGCGCGAGGGCACGGTGATCTGGGTGGTGAGCCGGGCGCCCTTGTTGCCGATCGGATCCTTGATGACCTGCACCAGCAGGGCCTGCTGCTCGCGCAGCAGGCGGTCGATGGGGGGCGGGGGGCCTCCCGAGTCCCGCTGCAGGTCCGAGACGTGGAGGAAGGCGGTGCGCTCCAGCCCGGCATCGACGAACGCGGCCTGCATCCCGGGCAGGACCCGCCGCACCTGGCCCAGGTAGATGTTCCCCACCAGCCCGCGGCGCCGGGCACGCTCCAGGTGGACCTCCTGGAGGACACCGTTTTCGACCAACGCCACCCGCGTCTCGCGGGGCGTCAGGTTGATGAGGATCTCCTGGCTCACACGGGCCTACCAGCGCTCGCGCCAGGGGATCTCCAGCTTATCGAGCAGGAGCGTGGTCTCGTAAAGCGGCAGCCCCATGACCCCGGTGTAGCTGCCCTCCAGGTGTTCGACGAAGACCCCGCCGCGCCCCTGGATGGCGTAGGCCCCGGCCTTGTCGACCGGCTCGCCGCTGGCCCAGTAGCGGGCCCGCTCCTCGGCGGTGATCTCGCGCAGGGTCACCTCGCTGACTGACAGCCGGGTTGCCTCGCGGTCGTCGACCAGTGCCACCCCAGTCACCACCCGGTGGGTCTGAGCCGACAGGCGCTCGAGCATACCGTGGGCCTCGGCCTCGCTGCCGGGCTTGCCGAAGATCTCACCATCGAGGACCACCGCGGTGTCTGCGCCGAGCGCCGGCGCCTGCTGCTCGGCGGCGGCGTAGCCGCGCCGGGCCTTCTCCAGGGCCATGCGCAGGACGAACATCTCGGCGCCCTCGCCGGGCTCGGGGGTTTCGTCGACGGCCACCGGCAGGGTGTGATAACCGATGCCGATGCGCTCGAGCAGCTCGCGTCGGCGGGGCGACCCGGATGCGAGAATGATGTAAGGCTCCATTTCCCTAGACCTTGTGGCGGTGCGTCACGATCGATGATACGGATGGCCGCTGAGCAGCGTCCAGGCACGATAGACCTGCTCGGCCACCAGCACCCGCACCAGCATGTGCGGTAACGTCAGTGGCGACAGCGACCAGCAGGCGTCGGCGCGCTGGCGCACCGCATCGCTCAGCCCGTCGGCCCCGCCGATGATGAACGCGACCTCGCCGCCCTCATGGCTCCAGCGCTCCAGGCTGCGGGCCCACTGCCGGGTGTCCCGCGGCGTGCCGCCCTCGTCCAGGGCCACACAGACCGCCCGCGAGGGCAACGCGCGCAGCAGGCGCTCGCCCTCGCGCTCACGGGCCTGTGGGTCGTCATTCCCGCGCCCGCCGGCGCCAACCTCGTGCAGCTCCAGCCGCCACCCCTTGCCCAGGCGCTGGGCGTAGGTCTCGTGACCGTCGCGCACCCAGCGCGGCGGTTTGTGGCCTACTGCGACGAGGTGGATGCGCACGCCTCGTCCATCTCCCACATGCGCTCGAGCCGGTAGAAGTCGCGGCTCTCTTGGGTCATGACGTGCACCACGGCATCGCCCAGATCGATCAGCACCCACTCGGAGTTGGGCTCGTCGCCCTCGACGCCCAGCGGGGGGAGCCCAACGGCCTTGGCCTCATCCACCAGGTTACGCGCCACCGCGTGCACGTGACGACGGGAGGTACCGGTGGTGACCACGATCAGGTCCGTCACCGGCGTACGCCCGCGGACATCGATGGCCACCGTATCCTGGGCCTTGATCGCGTCCAGGGACTCGCGGATCCGTTGCTCCAGCTCTTCCACCACCATGACGACCTCTTACAACTGCGGGTAGCCGTACCAGCCCGCCTCGACCACCCGCTGCCGCACCGCCTCGGGCAGCAGATAGCGCACGGACCGGCCCAGCGCCAGGGAGCGGCGGATCCCCGTAGCGGAGATATCCACCGGTGTCACCGCCTGAAACAGGATGCAACCGGCCGGACGATGGCGCAGCTCGGCCGGCTCGTGCGCAACCCGCCTGGCCACCTCGGTGGCCAGCGCCTCGGGCAGCGCGCCTCGCACCCCGGGCCGCTCGGTGACCACCACGTGGGCCCGTTCGAACAGCTGCCGCCAGCGGGACCAGCCAGGCAGCCCGAGAAAAGTGTCGTACCCGAGGATCAGGCACAGCGAGACACCACCGAGCTCGGCGCGAAGCTCGGCCAGGGTGTCGACGGTGTAGGAGGGCCCATCGCGGTGCAGCTCCCGCTCATCGACGCAGGCGCTGGGGTTGTCGGCCACGGCCCGGCGCACCAGTTCGGCGCGCTGCTCGGGCCCGACCCGCGGACGGGCCCGGTGGGGCGGGATGCGCGCCGGGATCAGGCGCAGCTCGGAGAGCTGCACGGCCTCGCGGACCTCCTCGGCCGGGCGCAGGTGGCCGTAGTGGATGGGATCGAACGTGCCACCGAGCAGGCCAATAGTACGCAGCGGTTGTCTCACGCGTCCGCTCACCTCGCCGTCAGCTGCGGACGTGACCGTCACCGAGGACGATCCACTTCTCGGTGGTCAGCCCCTCCAGCCCCACCGGGCCCCGGGCGTGGAGCTTGTCGGTGCTGATCCCGATCTCGGCGCCGAGGCCGTACTCCTGACCGTCGGCGAAGCGGGTCGAGGCGTTGACCATCACCGAACTGGAGTCCACCTCGCGCAGGAAGCGCTGCGCCAGCGGATAGCTCTCGGTGACGATGGCCTCGGTGTGCCCGGAGCTGTAGCGCTCGATGTGCGCCACGGCGTCGTCGAACCCGGCCACCACACGTACCGCAAGGGTGGGCCCGAGATACTCGGTGGTCCAGTCTTCTTCGGTAGCGGGCACCGCCTCGTCGATCAGGGCGCGTGTGCGCTCGCAGCCGCGCACCTCGATCCCGGCATCGCGCAGCTGACGTCCAACCTCCGGCAGCACCCGCTCGGCGGCCGCCTCGGCCACCAGCAGTGTCTCCATGGTGTTGCAGGTCCCCAGCCGCTGGGTCTTGGCGTTGACGGCAATGGCCACCGCTTTCTCGGTATCGGCGGCCTCGTCGATGTAGACGTGGCAGACACCGTCGAGGTGCTTGATCACCGGCACCCGCGCCTCGCGGGCGATGCGCTCGACCAGGCCCTTGCCGCCGCGGGGGACGATCACGTCCACCGACTCAGGCATCTGGATCAGGGCGCCGACAGCATCCCGGTCGGTGGTCCCGACCACCTGGACACCGTCCCCCGGCAACCCAGCGTCCTCTAGCCCGGCGCGAATCTGCTCGGCGATGGCCCGGTTGGAGCGGATCGCCTCGGAGCCGCCGCGCAGGATCGTGGCGTTGCCGGATTTGATGCACAGCCCGGCGGCATCGGCGGTGACGTTGGGGCGCGACTCGTAGATGATGCCGATCACCCCGATGGGCATGCGCATCCGCCCGACCTGGATCCCCGAGGGCCGTGACGCCAGCTCGCGCACCGCACCCACCGGATCCGGCAGCGCCGCGATCTCGCGCAGCCCGTCGGCCATGGCCTGGATGCGGCCCGGAGTGAGCTCCATGCGATCGATCAGGGCCGGGTCGAGCCCGGCCTCGCGGGCGGCCTCCAGGTCCGCCGCGTTGGCCGCGGCGATGGCCTCGGAGCCGGCCTCGATACGGGCGGCGATGGCGGCCAGGGCGTCGTTGCGCGCACCGGTCCCGGAGCGGGCCAGGGCGCGCCCGGCGGCGCGGGCCTGCTGCCCGATCCGGCGAATGGTCTCGGCGATGTCGCTCGAATGCTCTGCACTCATCAGGTCTGCTCAAATGGGCTCGATCGGGGATATGGTGTACCGATTGGCGCTATTTTGCCATGGCGCGGGCCAGACGAGAGACCAGGGCCCGCAGCTGCTCCCAGGGGTCACCGGGCGGCAGGCCCTTGATGGCCCGATCCACACGGTGGCAGCGCTGCAGCAGCTGCCGCCAGGCCCCCGCCGGATGCCGGCGGGCCGCTTGGCGCAGCCGCCCGACCCGCCGCTTCCAGATCCGCTCGCGCTGCAGCACCCCCTCATCGGCGCCGGCCGCCAGCCGCGCCGCCACCCGGATATCCCGGGCCAGGGCCCAGAGGATCAGCGGCGGCTGCACGCCCTCCTCCCGGAGCGTAGCGAGGACACGCAGCGCCCGCGTCCACTCCGCGTCCAGGGCAGCGTCGGCCAGATCGTCCACGGTGTACCGGGCGCTGTCGGCCAGCGCCCCGGCGGCCGTCTCGACATCCACGGCGGTGCCGCTGCCAACCAGCAGGCGTAGCTTCTCCACCGCCTGATCGGCGGCCAGCAGATTCCCCTCGGAGCGCTCGGCGATCAGCGCCGCTGCCTCCGGATCCGCCTGCAGACCGGCGCGGCGTAGCCGCTCGGCTACCCAGCGCGGCATGTCGCGCCCCGGCACCGGCCAGCAGTAGACGAAGATCCCGGCCTCGGCCAGCGCCCGCGCCCAGGCCGACTCACGGGCGGAACGCTCCAGGCGCCCGCTGGTCAACAGCAGGACGGTATCCTCCGGGGGGTCCTGGCAGTAGGCCTTGAGGGCCTCGGCCCCGTCGCGCCCGGGCTTGCCGCCGGGCATGCGCACCTCCAGCAGGCGACGATCACCGAATAGCGACAGACTGCTGGCGGCCTCGGTGAGCCACCCCCAGTCGAAGCCGGCATCGACATCGAGCACCTCGCGCTCGGAGTGCCCGGCCTCCCGCGCCGCCCGACGCACGGCGTCGGTGGCCTCACGCTGGAGCAGCGGCTCCTCGCCGGCGATGAAACAGACTCGGGGCAGCGGCCCGCGCTCCAGCTGGCGGTGGAGAGTCTCCGGCCGCTCGGCCATCAGCGCAGGGCCTGCAGGCGCAGCATCAACAGGCGCACGGCGTCGGCGCGCAGCTCCTCCTCCAGCTCCGCCTCGCGGGCACGACGCTCATCGGCGCCACCGGCCGGATCGGCGAAGGTGCGCTGGGCATCCAGCGAGGTCCGCTGGATGCGGGTCTCGCCGTCCCCACCGGCCACGCTGTAATCGATGGTGTAGGTCAGGCGGTAGTCCTGGACGTCACCGTCCGCCCCGACCGAGGCCGTGTCACGGCTGCTGCCCCGCCCGTGCAGGGTCAGCACCCAGTCGGCATCGGCGGCGCCCTCGGTGTACTGCCCACCCGCCCCCTGGATGCCGCGGCGCACCTCGCGGCGCAGCTCACTGCTGCCCGCCTCATCAACCACCTGGATCACCTGTCCGTCCAGGGAGATCCCGCCCGGGGCGCCGCGCAGCTGCCAGCCGCAGGCACTGAGCGCCAGGGCCAGTACCGCCACCCCAAGGAACCCGGCTGGGCCTCGGCACCGATTCGGCCACGCTAATCGCATCCGCACCCCCTGGCCCAGGCGGCGGTACAGCCGCTACTTGGCCACCACGTTGATGAGCTTGCCGGGGACGAAGACCACCTTCTTGATCTCCTTGTCGGCCACGAAACGCTGCACGTTGTGCTCGGCCAATGCCGCCTCCTGGGCCTGCTGCTGATCGGCGTCGGCGGGCAGCGTGACGTGGCCGCGGAGCTTGCCGTTGACCTGGACGACCAGCTCCACCTCGTCGCGGACCAGCGCCTGCTTGTCCGCTTCCGGCCACGGGGCCTCGACCACTGGGGCCGTATGGCCGAGCTGGAACCACAGGTGATGGCACAGGTGCGGGGTGATCGGCGCCAGGATCAGCACCGCGGCCTCAAGCCCCTCCTGCATCACCGCCCGGCCGGCGGCGCTATCGTCCTGGGCCTTGCCCAGGGCGTTGCACAGCTCCATCACCGCGGCGATGGCGGTGTTGAAGGTCAAGCGCTTGCCGACGTCATCGGAGGCCTTGGCGATGGTCTCGTGGACCTTGCGCCGCAGATCGCGCTGGGTGTCGCTGAGCGCCTGCGGATCCAGCGCCGGCGCCGGCCCCGCGGCGACGTGATCGCGCACCAGGCCGTGCAGGCGGCGCAGGAAGCGGTAGGCGCCCTCGACCCCGGAGTCCGACCACTCCAGGGACTGATCCGGCGGCGCAGCGAACATGGTGAACAAGCGCACGGTGTCGGCACCGAAGCGGTCGACCAGCTCCTGGGGATCGACGGTGTTGCCCTTGGACTTGGACATCTTGGTGCCGTCCTTGAGCACCATGCCCTGGGTCAGCAGCCGAGTGAACGGCTCATCGGAGCTCACCAGCCCCTCGTCGCGCAGCACCTTGTGGTAGAAGCGCGCATAGAGCAAGTGCAACACGGCGTGCTCGATCCCGCCGATGTACTGATCCACCGGGGTCCAGTGGTCCGCCCGCTCGTCGAGCATGGCCCCGTCCTGGTCGGCGCAGGCGAAGCGGGCAAAGTACCAGGAGGACTCCATGAAGGTATCGAAGGTGTCGGTCTCGCGCTCGGCGTCCGCACCACACTGCGGGCAGGCGGTCTGGTAGAAAGCCGGCATGGACTTGAGCGGCGAGCCGCCGCCACTGATCTCCACGTCCTCGGGCAGCGTCACCGGCAGTTGGTCGTCAGGGACCGGAACCGGACCGCAGTCGGCGCAGTGGATCATGGGGATCGGCGCGCCCCAGTAGCGTTGCCGCGACACACCCCAGTCCCGCAGGCGGTACTGCACCCGGCGCTGCCCCCGGCCCTCGGCCTCGAGACGCTCGGCGATGGCGGCGAAAGCGCGGTCCGAGGGCATGCCGCTGAACGGCCCGGAGTCGGCCAGCACCCCGTAATCACTGAAGGCGCCGGCGGCGATATCCAGCTCGGTGCCGTCAGCCGGGTGCACCACAGGCCGAATGGGCAGACCGTAGGTGCTGGCGAACTCCCAGTCGCGCTGGTCGTGGGCCGGCACCGCCATGACGGCGCCGGAGCCGTACTCCATGAGGACGAAGTTGGCGACCCACACCGGGATGCGCTCGCCGGTCAACGGGTGAATGGCCTCCAGCCCGGTATCGGCGCCGCGTTTCTCGCGCGTGGCCAGATCGGCCTCGGCGGTACCGCCGGAGCGGGCCTCCTCGACCAATTCGGCGATCGCCGGATGGTGCTCCGCCAGCTCCAGGCTGATCGGATGCTCCGGCGCCAGGCCCATGTAGGTCACCCCGTAGAGGGTATCCGGACGCGTCGTGAAGACGGTCAGCTGCTCGTCGCGACCGGCGAGATCGAAGCTCAGCTCGACGCCCTCGGAGCGGCCGATCCAGTTGCGCTGCATGTTGCGCACCTGCTCCGGCCACCCGTCCAGCTCGTCCAGCGCCTCGAGGAGCTCGTCAGCGTAATCGGTGATGCGCAGGAACCACTGCGGGATCTCGCGCCGCTCCACCAAAGCACCCGAGCGCCACCCCCGACCCTCGATGACCTGCTCGTTGGCCAGCACGGTCTGGTCCACCGGATCCCAGTTCACCGCAGCGGTATCGCGGTAGACCAGCCCCTTGCGGTAGAGCCGGATGAACAGCCACTGCTCCCAGCGGTAGTACTCGGGATCGCAGGTGGCCAGCTCCCGGGACCAGTCGTACCCGAAGCCGAGGCCCTTGAGCTGCTCGCGCATGGCGCCGATGTTCTCGCGGGTCCAGGCCGCCGGCGGCACCCCGCGCTCCATGGCGGCATTCTCGGCGGGCAGACCGAAGGCGTCCCAGCCCATGGGCTGGAGGACGTTGTAGCCCTGCATGCGCTTGTAGCGGCTGACCACGTCGCCAATGGTGTAGTTGCGCACATGGCCCATGTGCAGCCGCCCGCTGGGGTACGGGAACATCGACAGGCAGTAGTATTTCGGGCGAGCGCTATCCTCGCGGGCCTGGAACGTCTGCTGCTGCTCCCAGTAGGCCTGGGCCTCGGCTTCGATCTCTTTCGGTTGGTACTGGTTGTCCATCGGTGTCTGTCGCTTTCCCGGGCAGGTGAGCCGTGCAGGATAACGGAGCCACGTGCCGGGGTTCTAGTTGCGCGGTGATCAGATCGACCACACCCTTCCGCAAGCGCGCCCACTCCCTGCACATCGGATGGTGGAGCTAGTACCTTGTAGAAGGCACCCAACCCGCGCCACTGCATCGACCTGACACGGAGGCCGCCATGACGCACCATCCCAACCAGGAACACCAGCAGGGACACCTGCCCACCAGCTACGAGCGCATGCTGACCCGCCTGCGCGAGCGGCTCGCCGAGACGGAAGACGGAGGGCCGCGTTTGGCCCAGGCCCTGGAAGAGATCAAGCGGGCCATGGTCGCCGACGGCGAGCTGACTCGCGCTGACGCCGACCGAGTGGGTGGCGCGCTGCAGCGCGACCTGGAAGAGGCCGGCGCCTGGCTGGCCGACCGCAGCCATGACCAGCCGCTGCGCGACTGGCTGCGCATGGATCTGCAGATGCTGGAGAGCTGGCTGTGGGACGCCTTCTCCTCGGTGGCCGACCGCACCAGTATGGAACTGCGCGGGTTCGTCACCACCGGCGAGCCGAGCCTCTACCACACCGACGAGATCGCCGGCCCCGGTGAACTGGCGTGCATCGCCTGCGGGCGCACCGTCACCCTGCAGCGCCCCGGCCACATCCCGCCCTGTCCGGGCTGCAACCACACGGAGTTCGTTCGTACAGCACACCGGGACACCCCCTGATCCGGGAGGGCGAGACGGAGCTGGAAGAGCGGGGACAGAGCCACCTGCACTCAACCACGGGCACGCTTCGGCGCGGACTCGTGCTCGACGAATGGTTATTGGTTATACAGGGAGCAACGGAGAGGGGAGGGAAAATATGGAGCGGGTGATGGGATTCGAACCCACGACCCCAACCTTGGCAAGGTTGTGCTCTACCACTGAGCTACACCCGCTGTGTCGTTACGGGTGCGCATTCTACAGGCATCGGCGCCGGCGTCAACCCCCGTGTGTTAAGGGGCTGACAGGGTGGACGCTGATCCGGTCTTACCATCGCCGATGGCGCGCGCGCCCTACCGGTGGTACTCACCGGCTCGCTCGGGCTGGTACAGGATCTCCTCGATCCGGACCCTATGAGCACCACCGCCCGGTCTTGGCCACTCAATCTCCTCGCCCTGGGACAGGCCCAGCAAAGCGCTACCCACCGGCGCAAAGATCGATAGGGTGCCCCCACTCGAATCCACGTCTTTGGGATAAACCAGCGTCAGCGAAAACTCTTCCTCCGTCGCCTCGACCCGAAACCGCACGGTGGAATTCATGGTAACGACGCCCGGAGGAACCTCATTGGGCTCTACGATCTCCGCCCTCGCGAGCTCATTTTCCAAGTCTTCTTGACCGGGAAAGGCGCCCTTAGGCAGGGAATCGATCAGCTTTTCAAGCCGCTCGGCATCCCGGGATGAGATCACGATCTCTGGTCTGGTCTCCATGAATCTCCAGTCACTCTATTCTTTTGCAGGGACAGGCAGTTCAGCCATTGCCCAACCGCTCGACAGGAACGCCGAGTCAGGCATGAGGGAAAGATCAGTCAACCGTCACGGTAGCACGCCCAGGGCTCTTGTCCAGCGGCGCGACCGATCCTACGGCCGGGTTTTAGGTCAAAATGCGGGACGACCGCCCCGACCACTCCATCAGACCTCGGGCACCCCTGGAGCTGCGAGGTCAATGCGGACCCGCAGCTGCTCGCTCTCTCGATCAGCCAGGACTGAGTCACTCCTCTTGAGCCATGCGGACGATCCGCCGGCACGCCGCCCGGCAGACGGGGGTGTAGGCGAAGGCCCAGCGGGGCAGTTCGAAGACCACCCGGCCCCCGCCGCCGGGCAGCGGATCGACGCGGTGTCCGGTAGCCGGAAGACGCGCCACCGACCAGCACCAACGGCGCCCTGGCTCAAACGCCGTGATCCGGAACCCCACGCGCACGCCCACTCCGATGACGACAACCCACCCCGTGGAGCCGGCACCGATATAGCGGTCGGCCGACACCACCTCCCGGACGCTCGGCCCCCATACGGGCCACTGATGGGTATCGATGAGGACCTCCCAGAGGCGTTGGGGCGCAGCGGAGGTGTCGAGGCCGACCTCCAGCGCGGGGCGCTGCACCGTGCCGCCGTGATCGATCAACCCGCACCTCCTTCCCTGTGTAGCGCCAGTGCCAGGGCTCAAAGTCGAGCCCATGGCCGAAGTTCGAAGATGAGTCGCCGTTTGATGGTACCCGAAACCGGACCCGCGCCCGCATTGCTGCCAAGGAGGTGGCCCCACCCCTTTTTTATGCGCGATCTGGAAAACCAATGGCATACTGAACCTTGAGGTCTATGGGGTCTCATCGTCTGCGCAGCCCCCCCCTTGGGCCTCACGACTCGAGCTCTGTGCTGCATGCACACACGGTAGGCTTTCCGCCACGCGCAGGGGCACCGAGCCGACCCGCTCACGGAGGCGCCATGAAGTCCGCCCCGATACCCGATAACGAGCACATCCGGCTGGCCGCGCTGTACAGCTACCGGATCCTCGACACCGAGGCCGAGGCGGCCTTCGACCGCTGCGTACGGACCCTCTGCCAGATCTATCAGGTGCCCATCGCCACGGTCACCTTCGTCGACCGCGACCGGCAGTGGTTCAAGTCGGCCCAGGGCCTGGAGGACTGCGAGACACCGCGATCCACCTCCTTCTGCGGCCATGTGGTGGCCGACGGCAACCCGCTGGTGGTGGAGGACACGCATCAAGACCCACGCTTCCACGACAATCCGCTGGTCACCAGCCCGCCGCATATCCGCTTCTACGCCGGTGTACCGCTGATCACCCCGGCCGGCCAGCCTATCGGGGTCCTGTGCATCCAGGACCGGCAGCCCCGCCGTTTCAGCGACGAGGACCTGATCCCGCTGCAGGACCTGGCGGTGCTGCTGATCAGCGAACTCGAACTGCGTCACCGCGAGAACGTGCAGCGACTGCGCCGACAACTCGAGCACCGGCAGCGAGAGCTGGAGGCGATCTTCCAGGCCGCCACCTCGGTCAGCCTGATCAAGACCGATCTCGAGGGGATCATCCAGGAGACCAGCACCGGCACCGAGGCCCTGTTTGGCTATGCACGCCACGAGCTGATCGGCCGCCCGGTCGCGCTGGTTCACCGCCCGGAGGATCACACCCAGCCGGGGACCATCATCGAACGGCTGCGCAATGATCGCACACCGGTCCGTCGTGAAATGCCCCTCATGCGCAGCGACGGCAGCACCTTCCCCGCGCTCTTTTCGGTCCACCCGATCACCGACGCCCACGACGAGCTGATCGCCACGCTGAGTGTGACCTTCGATATCAGCGATCAGAAGCGGGTCGAGCAGGAGCTCGAGCAGGCCGTTCGGGCCAAGAGCGACTTCCTGAACGCGGTCAGCCACGATCTGCGCACGCCACTGAACGCGCTGATGGGGTTCTCCCAGTTGCTTGCCGAGACGGACCTCACGCCGGAAGAACGACAACGCTACGCGGAGCACTGCCGGCGCGGCGGCGAGCGGCTGCACGGCCTGATCGACTCACTCCTGGAGCTCAGCCGCCTACAGAGCGGCGGGATGCGGGCACACACCGAGCCGCTAGCGTTGCCGGCACTGATTGAAGAGCAATGCGCCCTGTTCCGACCCGCCGCTGAGAGGAAGGGCATCGAGCTGGCTTGCCAGATCAGTGCCGACCTCCCGCGCTGGATTCAGGGGGACCGGACCCGACTTGAACAGGCGCTCTCCAACCTGATCGATAATGCCATCAAGTACACAGAGGCGGGTCACGTCCGGATCACCGCCAGCGCCGAGGGCGAACAAATTACCTTGGCGGTGGAGGACACCGGGCCCGGCATCCCCGCCGAAAACCGGGACCGGATCTTCGCGGCCTTCGATCGAGGGAACTACCAGGGCGAGCAACAGGGCCACGGCCTCGGCCTGGCGATCGCCCGGGAGATCGCCCAGCTGATGGGCGGCAATCTCCACTTGGACAGTGAGCAAGGCCGGGGGACCACCTTCACCCTGACCGCACGGCTCCAGACACTCTGTGAAGAGACCACCCCCCATGCGCAACGCCCCTGCCAGCCTGCAAAGGGGCCACCGCAGCCCGGCCTGCGCATCCTGGTCGCGGAGGATGACCCCACCAACGCCATACTGGCTCGCACCCTGCTGGAGCGCCTGGATGCGCAGGTGACCGTCGTGGAAGACGGGGTGACCGCCCTGCACACCTGGCGTGATGGCACCTTCGACCTCCTCTTGCTGGATCTGCAGATGCCGGGCCTGGATGGCCTCCAGTTGGCCCGAGCCATCCGCCACGAAGAGAACCAAGAGCACCGAGCCCCGGCCCGTATCGCCCTATTCACCGCGCACGCCCGCAGCGAGGTCGAGCAGCGGGGGTTTGAGGCTGGCTGCGATGAGTTCCTCACCAAGCCGGCCCGGAAAGGCGATCTTGAGGCCCTCCTGGCACGGGCCGGTTCGCCGGATCCTCAGCCGCCCCGATAGACCTGCGCGCGGTGCAATCTGGCATGATAGGTGCAAAGGATGAACGGGCCAAGATTCGGCCCCACTCAAGGATCAGGAAGGCACTATGTACGCCCCGCCACTCAGAGCCCTCGCCACCGAGCATGTGGTCACCCTGCCTGCCTCGGCTTCCGTCGGCGAGGCTGTGCGGACCATGCAGGACCACAACATCCGGGATGTGGTCGTCCGCACGCGCGACGGCTTCCGCCTCTTCCTATCCACCATGCTACTGCGCCTGGACCATCTGGGCGCGGACCTGGAGACCCCCCTCGGCAGACTCGACCTGCCCCGGGCAACCACCCTGAGCCCGGACGCCTCGGTGGTCGACGGGCTGCGGGCCATCCGCAATCGCGGTGAGCACATCTGCCTGGTCGATGACCGCGGGGAACTAAGCGGGATCCTGAGCTATACGGATCTGGCGTCGGGGTTGGATCCGAATATGCTGGCGCAAACCCAGAGCATCGGCGAACTCTTCCGGTGGACCCAGGCGCCGCTGCTGAATCCCGACGCCACCCTGCGCGGGGCAATGGCGGCGATGCGCGAGCAGGACCAGGAGGCTGCGGTGGTGGTCGATGACGAGCGCCCCGTCGGCATCCTCACCCAGAAGGACATCATCAAGCTGCTGGCGGCGGGCACCGACCTCGGCTGCACGCTCGAGGCGTGCATGTCGTCACCGGTCGAGACGCTCCATGAGCAGGCGAGCATCGCCGAAGCCTTAAGCTTCTGCCGCCAGCGCAGAATTAAGCGCGTGGTTGTCGTTGATGATGCCGGCCGGCTCACCGGCGTCATCGGCCAGAAGGAACTGGTCAACCTCTACTTCAATCAGTGGTTCGCTTTGCTCCAGGAGCAGCAGGACGAGCTGGCCCAGCTGAACCGGGAACTGCAGGAGAGCAACCGCGCCCTGGAGTCGATCACGGAAGAAGTACCGGGCGGGCTCCTGGTCGTCGGCGCCGATGGGCACATCTCCCGCACCAGTCGGCGCGCGCTCTCGATCCTGAACACCTCCAGCGAGGCGCTGATTGGCCGCTCCGTTTTCACGCTTTTGGGCTGCACACCCGGTTCTGGGTGCCCGGGGGATTTAGCATCCGCCCCACCTTTACGTTGCCCCTACAGCGGGCCCCCCATCTCCGCCGACTCGTGCGAGCTGATCGGCGCTCTGCGTTCCGGCGAGGCCTACGAGACACGCGACCTCTTTCAAGCACCGGAGGGAGAGCCGGTGCTCGTCGATGTGCGAATCAAGCGCGCCGCCACCGATGGGACAACCATCCTGCTCTTCCAGGAGGTCTCCAAGGAGGAGCAGAACCGTACCGAGGCACTGGCTTTCCTCAACGGCGGACCGGTGGTCGCCCTCTCCTGGCGGCCGGAACCGGGCTGGCCGGTGCATTACGCATCGGCCAATGTTGAGCAGGTCCTCGGCTACACCGCGGAGGAGCTCAAGGCACCCGGCTTCCGATTCGCTGACCTGCTCCACCCCGAGGATACCCAACGGGTGGACCGGGAAATCCGTGCTCAACTCGCCGACGGAGCAGCCCATTTCGAACAGCTCTACCGCGTACGCCACCGCTCCGGGGGCTACCGCTGGTGCTACGACTATACGTCTCCGGAATACAACGAAGACGGCCAGCTGCGTCTGCTCCGGGGCTACATCCTCGACCGCACCGAGGAGCAACAAACTCTTGAACAGCTGACGCGCAGCCGCGAACGCCTGGCGTTAGCCACGGAGTCCGCCGGGCTGGGGATCTGGGACTACGATCTGACCAGCGACCAACTGGACTGGGACGAGGGCATGTTCCGCCTCTACGGCGTGTCCTCGGAGGCGTTCGGGGGCACCTTCCAAGACTGGACCCGCACCCTGATGCCGGAGTCGCGTGAACGCGCGCAGGCTGCCTTTGAACAGGCAGTGGCATACAGCAGCACGTTCGAGACCACCATCTCCATCCGGCGGCCGATCGACGGTGCGGAGCGCATCCTCCAGGGCCAGGCTCAGATCATCCGGGACGAGACCGACCAGGCGGTGCGCGTTGTCGGGGTCAATCGCGACATCACTGAGCAGGAGACGAACCGGCGCCGGCTGATCGCCGAGGAGGCGAAATTCCGGGGCCTCTTCGAGCTCTCCCCGGTCGGCATTGCCATGAACGACTTTCAGACCGGCGAATTCCTGGAGTTCAACGACGCCATCAACGAGCCCGCCGGCTACACCCGCGAGGAATTCGGCAGGCTCAGCTACTGGGATGTCACGCCAGAAAGCTACATGCCGCAGGAGCAGGAGCAGCTCGAGTCGATGCGGCGCACCGGGCGCTACGGCCCCTTCGAGAAGGAGTACATCCACAAGGACGGCCACCGCTACCCCGTCCTGCTCCACGGCTTCCGGACCACCACGCCAGAAGGCCGCGAGGTGATCTGGTCCATCATCCAGGACATCACGGAAACGAAGGCCGCCGAGGCCGCGCTACAAGCGACCAAGGAGCGTTTCGAGGGGATCTTTCAGAAGACCAGCAGCGGTGTGGCCGTCTATCGACCCGTGGACGGCGGACGGGATTTCGAGTTCTTGGAGTTCAACCCGGCCTCCGAACGCATCAATCAGGTCTCCAGGGAGGCGGTCATCGGGGGCAAGCTGACCGAACTCTTCCCCGGCGTCGTGGAGATGGGCCTCCTGGGCGCCCTCCAGCGGGTAGCAGGCACCGGCCACCCCGAGCACCTGCCGGTGACCGATTACCACGACGAGCGCATCAGCGGCTGGCGCGAGAACTACATCTTCCGCCTCTCCTCGGGCGAAGTCGTGGCGGTCTACGACGATCTCACCGAGATCAAGCAAGCCCAGGAGCAGGCGGAACAAGCGAGCCGTGCAAAGAGCGAGTTCCTCGCCAACATGAGCCACGAGATCCGCACCCCGTTGAACGCGGTGATCGGCCTGAGCCAACTCCTCCTGGAAACCTCCCTGGACAAGCGCCAGCAGGACCACTTAAACAAGGTGCTCAGCTCCTCGCGGATGCTGCTCGGCATCATCAATGACATCCTCGACTTTTCGAAGATCGAGTCGGGACAGCTGGAGCTGGATACCCATACCTTCGATCTCCATGAGGTCGTCGACCATCTCGCTGCCCTCTTCGGCGAGGTGGGTCACAGGAAGCAGCTCGAACTCGTCTACAGCCTGCCGCCCCAAATCCCGTGTGTTCTCGTCGGCGATTCGCTTCGCATCACCCAGGTGCTGACCAACCTGCTCAGTAACGCAACCAAGTTCACGCCCGAGGGCGGCGAGGTCGAAATGGGCATCCAGCTGGTGGAGCCCCCGAAAGCGGACTCGGTTACCCTGCGCTTCTTCGTGCGGGATACCGGCATCGGCATGAGCGAGGAGCAGCTCGGCCGCTTGTTCCGGGCCTTTACCCAGGCCGACACCTCGACCACTCGGCGTTACGGCGGTTCGGGTCTGGGGCTGGTCATCAGCCGGCGCCTGGTGGAGCGGATGGGCGGGGCTCTGGAGGCCACCTCCAAGCCGGGTCAAGGCAGCACCTTCGCCTTCGAGCTCACCCTGCCGCTTGGCACTCCGCAAGCCCCCGCCACGCTCCACTGCCCGAAAACGGAAGGCCGCCACGTCCTAATTGTGGATGACCACGAGCCGACACGCGAAACCCTCCGCGAGATGCTCCTTCACTGCCACTTTGAGGTAGAAGAGGCCACGAACGGCGAAGAGGCGATCGAGAAGGTGATCGCCTCCGAGCGTCGGGACGACCCCTTTGATTTCATCCTCATGGACTGGATGATGCCCGGCGGCATGAGCGGGAGCGAGACCTGCCGTGCGCTGGAGGCGTGCCGTCAGTCGGGCGACCTGGCGCAGACTCGCCCCCCGGTGCTCATGGTCAGCGCCTACGACCCGAGCCAGATCGACCTCCCCGAGGGCTTGACCCGCGAACTCCTGTCCAAACCGATCACCGCCAACGTCCTCTACCAGGCCCTGCTGCGCGCGGAGCGAGGCGATCGTGCCGCCAACATGGGGCCGGAGTCGATGGGGCACACCCCCAACCTCGCCGGGTACCGGATCCTTATCGCCGAGGACAACGAAACCAACCAGGAGGTGGCTTCGCTGCTGCTGGAGAAGACCGGGGCGCAGGTGCAGGTGGTGAACAACGGCGCCGAGGCCCTCGAGGCCGCCCATGAAGCACCGCCGGACTTGATCCTGATGGACCTGCAGATGCCGGTACTGGATGGCTTCGAGGCGACACGGCGGCTCCGGGAGGCGGGCTACGGTGGTCCCGTCCTCGCCCTGTCCGCAGCCGTTACCGAAGGCGACCAACAACGCGCGCGCGCGGCGGGGATGGGCGCCCACATCGCCAAGCCCATCGATCGCGAGCAGCTCTACGCCAGGCTCGCGGATCACCTGTCGCCCTCGCCGCAGGCCACGGACGATCCTGACCACGCGGAGGAAACCCCGCCCGGCGGAGGGATACCCAACCACCTCCCCGGCTTCGACCCCGCGCGGGGCCTGCGGCTCTTCGGCGGTGACGGGGCGGTCTACAGACGAATCCTGCGCGGTTTCCGGCGGCGGATCCGCGACGAGCACACGGCGCTGGTCGGGCACCTGCGCCGTGACGACCGGGGAACAGCCCTCCGGGACGCCCATACCCTGAAGGGCGCTGCTGGCAACGCCGCCGCCGTGCGACTCCAGGAGCTGGCCGCCCGGATCGAGGAGACGCTGGGCACCGGCGCCGGGGTCGATCACCGCCTCATCGATGCCCTGGAGGAGGCCCTGCAGGAGGCCGAGCAAGCCCTGGAGCCGCTGCTCCCCGCGGCAGCAGCGGCGCCCTCGCCCGGCTCGCCGACCGCCGTGGACGAACTGCGAGCCAAGCTGGCCGCCAGCGAATGGATCGAGACCGAAACCTCGGATGCGGCGCTCGCCTACCTGCGCAGCCAGGGCCTGGACTGCGACGAGCTCGAGACCCGGCTCGAGGCCATGGACTTCGATGGGGCGCTGCAGCTGCTAGAGGCGCTCATCGAACGGTAGCGGTCCACCGGGCGGAGGTGCCATCCGCTCCCGGAGGACCTGCTCCGCCTCCTTGAGCGCCTGTTCCAACGCATCGATCTGCGTCTCGCTGACTGCCTCGTCGTGCTTCAAGGCGGCTTCAACCTGGCTAGCCCGTTCACCAAGCTCCACCGCGCATACACTTGCGGCACTGCCCTTGAGGGTATGGGCGATCCGATGCAGCCCCTGCCGATCAGGGACGGAGTCGGTACGCAGCGGCTCGATGAGCGATGCGTGATAGTCCGGTAACTGGCTCTTGAACAACTGCAATAACCGGGCGTAGGTCGACTGATCTCCGCCAACGATCTCGAGCCCGCGCGCACGATCAAACCCCGGGAGCTCAGCGGGCAGGGTCGCTGGCGCGGCAGCGTCGGTGTGGGTCTGCTGCGGCTCGGCCGCTGCCCCCTGGGTCTGTGCTGGCCGCCGTATCGCCCCTGCCGCAGGCTTCAACTCGGCCATTAGCGTGGCGTAGAGCACCTCCTGCTCCATCGGTTTGGCGATCAGCCCGCGCATCCCGGCTGCCTCGGCGCGGCGACGATCCTCATCCAGCACCGCCGCCGATAGCGCGATGATCGTTCGGGAGCACCCAGTCTCCAGCAGCCGACGCGAAGCCTCGAAGCCATCCATCAGCGGCATCTGTAGATCCATCAGGATGAGATCGGGCTCCGCGTCATCGACAGCATCCAGGGCTGCCATCCCGTTTTCCGCCACTCGGACCCGTGCCCCGGTCTTCTCCAGAAACTGCGTGGCCACTTCCTGGTTGACCGCGTCATCCTCCACCAGAAGGATCGAAAAGCCCGTCAGATCAGGCACCCGGGACGGCGATGGTTTGGGGCAGTCGGCGGCCTTCTCGCCCGGTTCGGCGCGCGCCTGTCCAATGGCCACCTCACCGCTGTGCGCTTCGTGCGTCTCCAGGTGGCAAACGTCCAGCGGCCCGCGCCGGCTGCGGGTCGCGGGATACGCAGGGGCGCTGCCCTGCACCTCGCCTATGGGGAGTTGCAGGGTGAAGAAGAAGGTGCTGCCCTGCCCAGGCTGCGACGTCACCTCCAGATCCCCCCCCATCCGCTCCACCAGCCGTCGTCCGATGCCCAGTCCCAGACCCGTACCGCCATACCGGCGGGTCGTCGAGGCGTCGGCCTGCACGAACGGCTGAAAGACCCGTTCCAGCTGCTCAGCATCCATACCGATGCCGCTATCGCGGACCTGGAAGCGGATGTTCGCGGCGGCACTGCCGGCACCCGCCTCCTCACGGACTTCCAATTCCACAGTGCCCCCGCGGGGCGTGAACTTGATCGCATTGCTAAGCAGGTTGGTCAGGACCTGGGTGATGCGCAGCGAATCCCCCACGAGCATGCGCGGCAGCTCGGGCTGAATGGCGTAGATCAGCTCGATCTCTTTCTCCCGAGCCGCTTCAGAGAAGAGGGTAGCGAGGTGGTCGATCACTTCGCCGAGATCGAAGGGGCCTGTGTCGAGTTCCAGCTGCCCCGACTCGATTCTGGAGAAGTCGAGGATGTCGTTGATGATGCCGAGCAGCATCCGCGACGAGCGCTGGATCTTTTTCAGGTAATCGAGCTGGCGCTCGTTCAGTTCGGTATCGAGCAGCAGCTGGCTCAGGCCCACCACGGCGTTCATGGGTGTGCGGATCTCGTGGCTCATGTTGGCCAGGAATTCACTCTTGGCGCGCGTGGCCTGCTCGGCCTGCTGCCGAGCCCGTTTGAGCCGGCGGTTGGTGACCATCAGCCCGAACGCCATGGCCGCAAAGACCAGCAGTGCTGTACTGACGGCAACCAGGGGGGTGCGGTAGAGATCCCATAGCTCGTCCCGGCTCAGGGCCCGAGGCGCATCGTAGGGCGGCAGGCGCAGCGCGCGCGCCAGTTCCTCCACCGGCTCGTAATCCATGGGCACCGAGAAGCCGGCGATTCCGGCAGCCCGGGACGCAGGATGGTCGGGCCCGAGTCGAAGCAGAGCCGTGGTCATCTCCCGGCCTATGCTGCTTTGCTGACCCTCCGCCTCTTCCAGGTGAACGAGGGGCCACTCGGGGTACAACGCGGTTGAAGCCACGAAGGGGAAGCCGGCATACGCCTGCTCACCGATGATGCGCACCGCGTCCCGCGCCAGTTCGCCTTCCTCCCAGAGGCGCTCCAGAACGCTAATCCGGACAAAGCCGATATCGGCTTCTCCACCCATGACGCGATCGACGACCTGGCGGTGGGGCATACCGGTGAAGTGGATTGCGTCCCCCGTCGGCATGGAGAGATCACGCCGCTTCAACTCCATGGCCTGGGCCTGGTACCCGCCCAGGGAGTCCTCGTGCACGGCCGCTACGGTGTGGTCGGGCACATCGCCCCACCCCGACACCTCAGGGTGCTCGGCCCGGGTGAAGGCCACGCCGCCGAAACTGCGTAACCGCTCGCCCTGTCGCTCGGGGACCAGCGTCGCCAGCGCACCGGACAAGGCGTACTGGTCGCGCAGTCGCACGTAGTGCATCGGGTTGGTGAGCAGGAAGTCGAGTTGCTCGTTCTCCAGGAGTCCGTCCAGCTCTGCGTAACCAGCGATGGCGCCCTCGATCTGGACGTCGTCGATTTCACCGTCCAGGTACTCGACCAGCGGTTGCCAGCGCTCCTCGGCCACCTCCCGAGACTCGAAGGAGAGGATGCCCAGCGTCACGCTTCGCTCGGCGTGCGCCGACACAACGAACAGCACACCGCCAAGCAGGACCGCAGCGCGACCGAGCCAACGCCCCGCCGGGATGACCGGCCACTGCAGATGATGGCGGACTCTCTGGTGTGGCCGACCCCGCAGCCATCGGCGACTCAGACGCCCGGAGGGATGCGATGCGTGGTTATTCACTCGCGCACTTCCAGATCCGCTCTACATGTCGGGACTCCCTGCGAGCCTTTCACGCGTTGCGGAACGAGTAGCTGGATGAAAGTTCACCGTACGCCATTAACCCCTGGTACGGTAGGGCAACTTCCCGAAACCATCTCCGGCCATGCCGGGCGCGCGAACCCATGCAACGGCCAACGGATGCCCACCCGCCCCGCACGCGGTAGAATCGGGGCATCGCGACCGTAACCCTACGGCTCATCCACCCCTGTTCGTTAACGCGGCGGAGATATGGCCCAGTACGTCTTTACCATGAACCGGGTATCCAAGGTGGTACCCCCCAAGCGACAGATCCTCAAAGACATCTCGCTGTCCTTTTTCCCGGGCGCCAAGATCGGCGTCCTCGGCCTCAACGGGGCGGGCAAGTCCAGCCTGCTGCGCATCATGGCCGGCGAGGACCAGGAGATCGACGGCGAGGCGCGGCCGCAGCCGGGCATCAAGATCGGTTACCTGCCCCAGGAGCCGCGGCTCGACGACGACAAGGACGTGCGCGGCAACGTCGAGGAAGGCGTGGCCGAGACCAAGGCGCTGGTGGACCGCTTCAATGAGGTCTCGGCGCAGTTCGCCGACCCGGAGGCCGACTTCGACGCCCTGATCGCCGAGCAATCCAAGCTTCAGGATCAGATCGAGGCGGCCGGCGCCTGGGATCTGGACCGCAAGCTGGAGCAGGCCGCCGACGCCCTGCGCCTGCCCCCGTGGGACGCCGCCGTAGCCAACCTCTCCGGTGGCGAGCGGCGCCGCGTGGCGCTGTGCAAGCTCCTGCTCTCGGCGCCGGACATGCTCCTGCTCGATGAGCCCACCAACCACCTCGACGCCGAGAGCGTGGCGTGGCTGGAGCGTTTCCTCCACGAGTTCCCAGGCACCGTGGTGGCCGTGACCCACGACCGCTACTTCCTGGACAACGTGGCCGGGTGGATCCTCGAGCTCGACCGCGGCGAGGGCATCCCCTTCCAGGGCAACTACTCTGCGTGGCTGGAGTACAAGGAGAAGCGACTGCAGCAGGAGGCCCGCGAGGAGCAGGCCCAGCGCAAGGCGATCCAGCAGGAGCGTGAGTGGGTCC
Source organism: Halorhodospira halophila SL1 (assembly GCF_000015585.1). NCBI lineage: Bacteria > Pseudomonadati > Pseudomonadota > Gammaproteobacteria > Chromatiales > Ectothiorhodospiraceae > Halorhodospira > Halorhodospira halophila. The sequence continues at coordinate 2,361,289 of NC_008789.1, forward strand.
AGCAGAACCCCAAGGGCCGGCAGGCCAAGAACAAGGCCCGCATCAAGCAGTTCGAGGAGCTGCAGTCCCAGGAGTTCCAGAAGCGCAACGAGACGCAGCAGCTCTACATCCCGCCGGGGCCGCGCCTGGGCGACAAGGTAGTGATTGCCGACGGAGTGCAAAAAGCCTTTCGCGGCGAGCTGCTCTATGAGGACCTCAGCTTCATCATCCCGCCCGGCGCCATCGTCGGCCTGGTCGGTCCCAACGGCGCCGGTAAGACCACGCTGTTCCGCATGATCACCGGCGAGGAGCAGCCCGACGCCGGCACCATCGACGTCGGCGAGACTGTGGAACTGGCCTACGTGGACCAGAGCCGCGATGCCCTCAACCCGGAGAACACCGTCTGGCAGGAGATCTCCGGCGGCCACGACTACATCCGGGTGGGCAACTACGAGACCCCGTCCCGGGCCTACGTGGGCAAATTCAACTTCCGGGGCTCCGAGCAGCAGAAGCGCGTCGGCGACCTCTCCGGCGGCGAGCGCAACCGCGTTCACCTGGCCAAGCTCCTGCAGAGCGGCGGCAACACCCTGCTGCTCGACGAGCCGACCAACGACCTGGACGTGGAAACCCTGCGTGCCCTCGAAGACGCCCTGCTCACCTTCCCCGGGTGTGCCCTGGTCATCTCCCACGATCGCTGGTTCCTGGACCGGATCGCCACCCACATCCTGGCCTTCGAGGGCGAGAGCCGAACTGCCTTTATCGAGGGTAACTACCAGGATTACGAGGCCGACCGGAAGAAGCGCCTCGGCGACGAGGCGGCCCAGCCCCACCGCATCAAGTACAAGCGGCTCGGCACGGGCTGAGGCGCAACACGCTGCCTCGCTGGCGGCGGCTGCGCGCCGCCGCCAGCGGCTCAGGCACAGGGGCTCGGCTAGACACCAGCCCCTGAAGCCCTACAGACGTTACGCCTGCAAGGCCTGGTCGATATCCGCCAGGATGTCGTCGACGTGCTCCAGGCCGATGGACAGGCGCACCAGATCCCGCGATACCCCTGCGCTCTCCAGCTCCTCATCGTTGAGCTGGCGGTGCGTGGTGCTGGCCGGGTGGCAAGCCAGGGACTTGGCATCACCGATGTTCACCAGCCGGGTGATCAGCTGCAGGGCATCGATGAAGCGTGCCCCCGCCTCGAAGCCGCCCTGCACCCCGAAACTCAGGATGCTGGCCGCCCGGCCGCCCATGTAGCGATCAGCCAGGGGCTTGTAGGGGCTGTCCTCGAGGCCGGCGAACTTCACCCAGCTTACCCGCGGATGGGCCTGCAGGTACTCGGCAACCCGCTGGGCGTTGTCGCAGTGGCGGTCCATACGCACCGGCAGGGTCTCGATCCCCTGCAGCAGCTGGAAGGCGTTGAACGGCGACAGCGCGGCCCCCATGTTGCGCAACGGCACCACCCGGCAGCGGGTGATGTAGGCCGCCTCGCCCATATCCTCGGTGTAAACCACCCCATGGTAGGAGGGGTCCGGCTCGACCATCATCGGGAAGCGGTCTCCGTGGTCGGCCCAGGGGAACTTCCCGGAGTCGACGATCACCCCGCCCACCGTGGTGCCGTGCCCACCCATGTACTTGGTCAGCGAGTGGATGACGATGTCCGCGCCGTTGTCGATGGGGCGCCACAGATAGGGCGTGGGCACGGTGTTGTCGACCATCAGCGGGATGCCGTGTCGGTGGGCGATCTCGGCCAGCCGCTCGACGTCCACCACCTCACCAGAGGGGTTGCCGACACTCTCGCAGAAGAGCGCCTTGGTGCGCTCGTCGATCTGCGCCTCGAGGCGCTCGTAGTCGTCTTGGGCGGCGAAGCGAACCTCGATGCCGTGGATGGGCAGCGAGTGGGCGAAGAGGTTGTAGGTGCCGCCGTAGAGCCGCGAGGTGGAGACGATGTTGTCGCCGGCGCGGGTGATCGCCTGGATGGCGTAGGTGATCGCCGCCATGCCGGAGGCCACCGCCAGCCCACCGATGCCCCCCTCCATAGCCGCCACGCGCTGCTCGAGCACGGCGTTGGTGGGGTTCATGATCCGTGTATAGATATTGCCCTCGACCTTGAGGTCGAAGAGATCCGCCCCGTGCTGCGTGTCATCGAAGGCGTAGGAGGTGGTCTGATAGATGGGCACTGCCACCGCTCGGGTGGTCGGATCGGGGCTGTAGCCGGCGTGGACGGCCTGGGTCTCGAGTTTCAACGCGGATGACTCCTTTTGCGAGATTCCGGATCGGGCGCCCGGACCGGCTCCGGCCCGAAGGCGCGCGCACTCTGATCCAAAAGTGGCATCGCCATTGCGGGGAATCAAGCAACCGGCGGCGCTAAGCTTATGCCTGCGACGCAGATCCGGGCTGAGCCGCCGGGGGCAACATTGAATTTCGCGGCTTCGGTTGAGATACTGGCGTGATAACGATTATCCAACCAGGCACCCATCCCCGCGCCGGGCCGCGCAGGTGCGCGCCCTTCTCTTCGTTTCCCCTCGCAAGCCGTAACCGGGCTGCAGCCTTGCGGCGGCATAGCGCGCGGGCGCCTGACGAACCCGTGAGCCACAGAGCGAACCGATAGACCATGACCGATCGTAGCCAACAGATTCGCGACCAGCTTGCCCAACGCATCCTGATCCTCGACTGCGGGATGGGCACCGAGATCCAGAAGTACCCGCTTGAGGAGGCCGACTTCCGCGGCGAGCGCTTCAGCGATCACCCCTCGGAGCTCAAGGGCAACAACGACCTGCTCGTCCTGACCCGGCCCGACATCATTCGCGATATCACGCGGCAGAACCTGGACGCTGGCGTAGACATTGTCGAGACCAACACGTTCAACTCCCAGGTTCTCTCCCAGGCCGATTACGGGACCGAACACCTGGTCGATGAGCTGAACATCGAGGCGGCGAAGCTCGCCCGCGCCGTCTGCGACGAGGTCGAGCAGGAGACCGGCATCCCCCGCTTCGTCGCCGGCACCATGGGGCCAACCGGCAAGACGGCCTCCATCTCGCCGGACGTCAACAATCCCGGCCACCGCGACATCACCTTCGACCAGCTGTTCGAAGCTTACGCGCAGCAGGCCCGGGGCCTCCTCGAAGGCGGCGCTGATCTGATCCTGATCGAGACGGTCTTCGACACGCTCAACGCCAAGGCGGCCATCTACGCCCTCGAGGAGGTCTTTGAGGAATCGGGTCGGCGCCTGCCGGTCATGATCTCCGGCACCATCACCGATGCCTCCGGCCGGACCCTGTCGGGCCAGACGGCGGCGGCCTTCTGGAACTCGGTCCGCCACGCGCGGCCGATCTCCATCGGCCTGAACTGCGCCCTCGGCGCCGAGGACCTGCGCCCGCACCTGCAGGAACTGTCCAAGATTGCCGATACGCACATCTCGACCCACCCCAACGCGGGCCTGCCCAACGAGTTCGGCGAGTACGACCAGAGCCCCGAGGAGATGGCCAAGATCGTGCGCACCTTCGCCGAAGAGGGGCTGATCAACATCATCGGCGGCTGCTGCGGCACCTCGCCGGCGCACATCGCCGCCATCCGCGAGCAGGTCAAGGACTTCGCGCCGCGCCAGGTGCCGGATCTGGCGCCAGATGTGACGCGCCTCTCGGGCCTGGAGCCGTGCAACATCGGCAAGGACTCGCTGTTCGTGAACATCGGCGAGCGCGCCAACGTCACCGGCTCGGCCCGCTTCCGCCGCCTGATCAAGGAGGGCGACTACGAGACCGCCCTTGAGGTGGCCAAGGAGCAGGTGGAGAACGGCGCCCAGATCATCGACATCAACATGGACGAGGGCATGCTCGACTCCAAGGATGCGATGATCGACTTCCTCAACCTGGTCGGCTCCGAGCCGGACATCTCCCGGGTACCGATCATGATCGACTCCTCGAAGTGGGACATCATCGAGGAGGGGCTCAAGCGCATCCAGGGCAAGGGCCTGGTCAACTCCATCTCCCTCAAGGAGGGTGAGGAGGCGTTCCTGCAGCAGGCGCGCAAGCTCAAGCGCTACGGCGCCGCCGCAGTGGTCATGTGCTTCGACGAGAAGGGGCAGGCCGATACCTACGAGCGGCGCCTGGAGATCGCCGAGCGGGCGTACAACGCGCTGGTCAACGACGGCTTCGAGCCCGCCGACATCGTCTTCGACCTGAACATCTTCGCCGTCGCTACCGGCATCGAGGAGCACAACAACTACGCCGTCGACTTCATCGAGGCGACCCGCTGGGTCAAGGAGAACCTGCCCCACGCTAAGGTCTCCGGCGGCCTGTCCAACCTCTCCTTCTCGTTCCGCGGCAACGAGCCGGTCCGCGAGGCCATGCACTCGGTCTTCCTCTACCACGCCATCAAGGCGGGGCTGGACATGGCCATCGTCAACGCCGGCCAGATCGAGGTCTACGACGAGATCGACAAGGAGCTGCGCGAGCTCTGCGAGGACGTCATCCTCAACCGCCACGAAGACGCCACCGACCGCCTGCTGGAGCTGGCGGAGCGCTACAAGGGTCAGGGTGGCAAGAAGAAGGAAGAGGATCTCGCCTGGCGCGAGGAGCCGGTGGAGAAGCGCCTTGAGCATGCCCTGATCAAGGGCATCACCGACTACATCGATGTCGACGTCGAGGAGGCGCGGCAGAAGCACGACCGCCCGATCCAGGTGATCGAAGGGCCGCTGATGGACGGCATGAACACCGTCGGCGACCTCTTCGGCGAAGGCAAGATGTTCCTGCCCCAGGTGGTGAAGTCCGCCCGCGTGATGAAGCAGGCCGTCAGCCACCTGCTGCCCTACATCGAGGCCGAGAAGTCCGGCGACGACGAGCCCGCCGGCCGGGTGCTGATCGCCACGGTCAAGGGCGACGTCCACGACATCGGCAAGAACATCGTCGCCGTGGTCCTGCAGTGCAACAACTTCGAGGTCCACGACATCGGCGTCATGGTCCCCACGGAGACCATCCTGCAGAAGGCCAAGGAGGTGAAAGCCGACATCATCGGCCTCTCCGGGCTGATCACCCCGTCCCTCGACGAGATGATCGGGGTCGCCCAGGAGATGGAGCGCCAGGGCTTCACCTGCCCGCTGCTCATCGGCGGTGCGACCACCTCGCGGGTGCACACCGCGGTGAAGATCGCGCCGAATTACTCGGCCCCGAGCATCTACGTCAAGGACGCCTCGCGCGCCGTTGGCGTCGCCTCCAAGCTGGTCAGCGAGACCCAGGCTGAGCCCTACAAGCAAGAGCTGGCCGCCGAGTATCAGCAAGTGCGCGAGCAGCACGAGGCCCGGCAGAAGAAGACCAAGTGGGTCACCTTCGAGCAGGCGAAGCAGAACGCCACGCCCATCGACTGGTCCGCCCACCAGCCCATCCAGCCGCAGAAGCCCGGGGTCCAGGTACTGGACGACTACCCGCTGGAGGACCTGGTCGAGCGGATCGACTGGACGCCGTTCTTCGCGGCCTGGCAGATGCGCGGCCAGTACCCGAAGATCCTCGACGACGAGAAGCAGGGCGAGGAGGCCCGCAAGCTCTTCGACGACGCCCAGGCGATGCTCCGGCGCATCATCGATGAGAAGTGGCTGAGCGCCCGGGCGGTCTTCGGCCTCTTCCCGGCCAACAGCACGGGCGAGGACACCGAGGTATACGCCGACGAGCAGCGCAGCGAGGTGCTGGCGACCCTCTGCCACCTGCGTCAACAGACCGAGAAGGGCGAGGGCAAGCCCCACCAGTCGCTGGCCGACTTCATCGCGCCGAAGGACAGCGGCGTGCTGGACTGGATGGGCGCCTTTGCGGTCACGGCCGGCGTCGGCATCGACGAGCACGTCCGGCGCTTCGAGGAGGCCGGTGACGACTACAGCGCCATCATGCTCAAGGCGCTGGCCGACCGACTGGCCGAGGCGTTCGCCGAAAGCCTGCACGAGCAGGTGCGCAAGGACCACTGGGGTTACGCGGCCGACGAGAACCTGTCCAACGAGGACATGATCAAGGAGCGTTACCAGGGCATCCGCCCGGCGCCGGGTTACCCGGCCTGCCCCGACCACACCGAAAAGGATCGCCTGTGGGAGATCCTCAACGTCGAGGAGAACATCGGTCTGACCCTGACCGAGTCCCGGGCGATGGTCCCCACCGCCGCCGTTTCCGGCTGGTACTTCGCCCACCCGGAGGCGCGCTACTTCGGCGTTGGCAAGATCTTCCAGGATCAGGTGGAGGATTACGCCAAGCGCAAGGGGATGTCCCGCAAGGAGGCGGAGCGCTGGCTGGGGCCGAACCTCGGCTACGAGCCGGAAGACTGAGCGGGACCCACCGCTAGGAATCCCCTCGCCCGGCGCCGCGGCCGGGCGAGGGGGGTTCTATACCCGGCGTGTTACGAGGCCTCGAAGCGCTTCGTGACCTCATCCCAGTTGACCACGTCCCACCACGCCTCGACGTAGTCGGGCCGCCGGTTCTGGTAGCGCAGATAGTAGGCGTGCTCCCAGACGTCCAGACCGAGCAGCGGCGTGCCCTGCTTGGGCGCTACATCCATCAGCGGATTGTCCTGGTTGGGGGTGTCGGTGATCTCCAGGCCCCGCGAGGTCTTGATCAGCCACGCCCAGCCGGAGCCGAACCGCCCCAGGGCGGCCTGCGTGAACTGCTCGCGGAACTGGTCGAAGGAGCCGAAGGCCGAATCGATGGCCGCAGCCAGATCACCCGACGGCTTGCCGCCACCGTTCGGCGACATGACCCGCCAGAACAGATCGTGATTCCAGTGGCCGCCCCCGTTGTTGCGGATCGCCACCGGCAGGTTCGAGACACGCGCAAGCAGATCCTCCAGGCGCTGCCCGTCGTGCTCGGTCCCCGAGACGGCGTCGTTGAGCTTGGTGACGTAGGTGTTGTGGTGCTTAGTGTGGTGGATCTCCATCGTCTGGGCGTCGATGGAGCGCTCCAGATCGCCGTAGTCGTAGGGCAGATCGGGCAGTTGATAGGCCATCAGGCGGTCTCCTTTCCTTCGCGCGCGGTCGTAACGCCTGTGCGCGACTGCGCAGGGCGTACACCCTCATCATGGGCGGCCATGGCCGCGGCATCAATCCCGTGGATTCTGGGTTGTATCCCGCCCCGGCGGCGTGGCCTTCTCTGATGCACGATCGCCCGCGCGCGCTCTGCCCCGATTCAGGCGTCGCCTTAGGAAGGCCCCGCCGACGAACAGTCCGGCCACCCCGACGAGGACCAGGACGGCCCGCGTGTCGATCTCGCCCCCCCGAGCGGCCGCCTCCACTGCGCTGTAGATGGCCAGCGAGAAGACCCCCCATTTGATGCCGAGCCCGACCACCGTGGCGGCGATGAAGGTCTTCAGCGGGAGCCCCAACCAGCCGGCGCCGTAGTTCAGCGGCGGGTGGGGAAACCCGGGCAACGCCCGGATGGCGCACTGGCTGAGGAAGTCGCTGTTGCCACGGAGGATTCGGATCCAGCGGCTGTCCGCCGGCACGGCATCGCGGCCGAGCCGCCACGCCACGGCATAAGCCCCCAGAGCACCGAGAGTACTACCCGCCACCAGCGTCAGCGTAGACATCCACGGGGGATAAAACGGGGCCACGGCCCACAGGAAGAGGCTCCCCGGCAGGGCCAGCGTGAAGAGCAAGGCCTGCAGCGCAACCACCACCAGCAGCAGCCACGGGCGCTCGACCAGCTGCTCGCCCCAGGCGGCCACATCCTCGGCATCCCAGGGCCCCCACACCGCCACCGCGACCCCGATAAGCAGCACTAACCCGAGGAGGAAGGGGCGATAGCCCGGCCACCAGCGCACAGGGGGTTGAGGTAGACGCAAGCGCATGCCGCCGGATGCTACTACGAATCCGCCGGCGAGGGGCGACGACGACCGCCCGGGGTGTAGCGCACACGCACGCGGTTACCGGGGGGGAAATAGGTGAGCTCGTCGCAGAGCGAACGCACCAGCAGGATACCCCGCCCGGCGCCGACGGGCGCGTCTCGACCACGCCCACCTTCCAGGACGGGCTGGAAGTCGAACCCCTCCCCGGAGTCTTCCACCTCGATCATAATGCCCTGGCCACCGCCCCCCTCGGCGTCGCACTGCACCCGCAGGCGGATCTCGCCTTCCTGCAACTCTTCCAGGGCCCGGGTACGCTCCTGGTAGTAGGCCTCGAAACCGTCCGGGCTCCCCTTGAGCGCGGAGTCGAGCTTAAGCACCCCGTGCTCCAGGGCGTTGGTAAAAAGTTCGGAGATCACCACGTAGAGGCTCTGCCGATCCTCCTCCAGCGCCCCAAGGTCGGCGAGCAGATTCATGATCGGCGGCACCGGATTAACATGGGCCAAGGTTGCCGCGTCCAGCACCAGTTCGCTGTACCAGTTCTCCGAGGCGGCAGCGCCATACCCACGCACCTCGCCCTCGAGCAGCAACCGGTCCAGATCCAGGGACACCAGCGTGGTATCGTCGGCTTGCTCGTCGCCGCCGCGCCAGGCGCAGACCGCTTCCAGCAGCGGTTCGAAGGCGGCGACCGGGTCGCCACTGCAGAGCACATCCTCGATCCGTTCGTTGCCGAAGAGCTGACCATCCGCATCGGTGGCCTCGACGATACCGTCGGAACAGGCAAACGCGTGCAGCCCCGGCGTCAGCGCCATATACTCCAACTGACGCCGCCCCGGAGCCGTGTCGCGGATGATGCCCAACGGCAGATCCACCGAGTGGAAACGCTGCACCACGCCGCCGTCGCGGATCAGCCACACCGGAGGCATCCCGGCGTTCCAGACCCCCAGGCGATGCCCGTGGAAATCCACCTCCAGGAGGGCCCCGGTCAGGAACATGTCCGCCGGCAGGCTCCGGAAGAGCTTCTCGTTGACGTCGTCGAGCAATTCGGCGGGATGGGCGCCGCGCCCCACCCGATCGTAGAAAACCGCCGCCAGACCGGGCACACCGACCGCTGCCCCGATCCCGTGCCCGGTGAAGTCTCCGATGAGGATCAACAGGTTGCCGTTGGGCCGGCGGGCAGCGAGGAGGATATCGCCGCTGAGAATGGCCGCAGGTTGATAATGGAAGCGTACTCCGGGGGCGCGCAGGTCGCTGGACTCCGTGGCCCGGGCCACGATGCGCTCGGCGGTCTCCTGCTCCCGCTCGAGCCGCTCCTGGTGGCTACGCAGGACGTCACGCTGGGCCACCACGGTGTGGTAGAGACCGCGGGTGCGCAGCCAGGAGTCGATCTTGGCGTTGAGCTGGACCCGGCTGATGGGCTTGGTGACGAAGTCGTCGCCGCCGGCCTCGACGCACTGTGCCAGCCGCTGCTCGTCGGTGAGCGCGGTGACGAAGAGCACCGGGATGAACCCCTCGGTGTCCATGGCCTTGATCTGCCGGGTGGCCTGATAGCCGTCCATCCGCGGCATCATGATGTCCATGAGGATCATGTCCACCGGCTGCTCGCGGAACCGGGCCACCGCCTCCTCGCCATTGGTCGCCGTGATCACGTGAAAGCCCCGCGCCCCGAGGATCGCCTCGAGGAGCATGGTGTTCACCGGCTCATCATCGACGACCAGGAAGGTAGGCAGTGATTGGTCGGCCACTCTATCCACGACGTGTGCTCTGCTCCGAAACGCCCGCGCGGCCCATGGGGGTCACTCCTCGATGGTAAACAGGCGCTGGAAGTTGGCGATCTCGAGGATCTTACGCACCTCCCGGGAGCAGTTACGCAGGGCAACCTCGGCGCCCTGATCGCTGGCCGACTCCCTTAGCAGCAACAGCATACCGAGGGCGGAGCTGTCCATGTACTCGGTCTGGGACAGGTCGATGACGTAGCGACGGACACCCTCCACCCCCTTGTACGCCTGCCGGAAATCCTTATGCAGACTGAAGTCGAAAAAACCCTGGATTGACATCACCAGGGTCTGGCCGTCGTTCTCGCGTTGGGTTTCGATGCCCATCGTTCCTCGCTCCTGTATGACTGACTGTTGAGCGATGATTACGCTCGAATACCGGCGGCAGGCCACTGCCGCCGACGCGCCCCGCCCCAAGGCCCGCGTGCGCCACGACGACGGCGATCAGAATAGCTCCACGTCGCCGTGATCCATGGAGTGTTGCTCCACCTTGCGCTGGCTGGCCCGCGCCGTCTCGCGCTCCTGACGCTGCTGCGCCAGCCGCTCGCGGGCCTCGCGTAGACGCGCCGCGTACTGGCTGCCGTGGACGTCCTCCTCGGCGATGGCCTGCAGGACATTGCGCACGCCATCGAGGTAGTCATCCAAACCCTCGACCCCGGCGCGCGAGCCATCCACCAACTGCGTCACAATGTCCTCGAACTGCAGGGCACGAACGGCGTCGGCCACGTGGTGATCGATCTGTCCACTGACCTCAGAGATGCGCTTGACCTGCTGCTCCACCTGCTGATCCACGTCCTGGAGACTCTTCATCATCCCCGAGATCTGCTCCTTGGTGGTGAGGGTCACGTTCATGTCGTTGGAGGCCATCTCGCCGACCTCGGTGCGCGCCTCGTCCACCAGGTTACTGATGGTCTTGACCTCCTGAGCGATCTGCTCGTTGAACTGGTTGGCCTTCTCGGAGAGCTTGCGGACCTCCTCGGCCACCACCGCGAAACCGCGGCCGGACTCACCGGCGCGGGCCGCCTCGATGCTGGCATTGAGAGCGAGCAGGTCAGTCTGGCTGGCGATCCCTTTGAGGTCGGCGAGCAGCTTGTGGATCCGGTCCATCTGGTGGACCATATCGTCGATGCGCTCGACGGTCTTCACGCTGCGCCGACTCATGTCGACGACCATCTCGACGTAGTTGTTCAGGAAGGATTCGGTCTCGTGGACGAACTCGGCGATGCCGAACTGTTCCACGGCCGAATCCCCGCCGGTCTGCTCGATCACCGCCCGAGCCAGGCGTTCCTGTTCATCCGTGGCCTGATCCATGCCGTTGAAGCTCTGATTGAGCGACTGCACGGCGTCGCCGACGAGCCCGCGGATCTGCTCCAGGTCACTGTTCACCGTACGGAACTCGGCGTTGAGACTATCGTCGATGTCGTGGAGCAGATCGCGCAGGGCGTCTTCCAGATCCTCCACGGTATCCGTCGCCTCGTTCCACCCCGTCTCGCGTCGGCGCAGATAGCCGACCGCGGCCCAACCGCTGGCGCCGAGCACCACCGCCAGCGGTCCTGTCGCCGGCCAGGCGTAGGCGATCGCCATCGCCACCGCGGTCAACACCGACGGGGCACCATAGTGGCGCAGCCACGCCGTCTTCGGGTGGTAGACGATGGACTCGCCGTCGCGATCCTCGGCAACCTCGACCATATTCACCTCTCCTGGGTGGGTTGGGAGGGCGGCGCCACCGCCGCCTGGATCGCCTCGGCGATCCGCTCCAGCGGCAGGACCTGGTCCGCGTGGCCGGCCTTGACGGCAGCGCCCGGCATCCCCCATACGACACTGCTCGCCTCATCCTGGGCGATGGTAACCGCTCCCGCTGCCTGCATGCGCCCCAAGCCAACGGCTCCGTCGCTGCCCATGCCGGTGAGCAGCACGCCCACGGCGTTAGCACGGGCCGAGGTGGCCACCGAGTTGAACAGCACATCTACGGAAGGCCGGTGGCGGTTGACCAGTTCCCCCTCCGTGACCCGGCAAATGTACTTGCTACCGTCCCGGTGCAACTCCAGGTGGTACCCGCCGGGCGCGATGTAGACGTGCCCGGGCAACACCCGCTGTCCGTCCTGCGCCTCGTGTACCGAGACCGCGCAGAGGTGATCGAGCCGCTGGGCGAAGGCCGCCGAGAACCCCGGCGGCATGTGCTGGGTGATCACCGTGGCCGGCGCGTTGGGCGGCATCACTTCGAGCAGCCGCTGCACCGCCACGGTGCCACCGGTGGAGGCGCCGATGGCCACGACCTTATCTGTGGTGCGCTGGTGGGGGCGAGGCGGGGCTGCGGCCGCGCTTCGTGCGGGGCCGGGCCGGACCCGCGCCTGCGCCGCGGCGCGCACCTTGGCCACGATCTCGTCCCGATACCCCTCCAGCGCATAGCTGACATCGGCTTTCGGCTTGGTGACGAAGTCCACGGCGCCCAGCGCGAGCGCCTCCAGGGTCTCCTCGGCGCCGACCTCGGTCAGCGAAGAGACCATGACCACCGGCATGGGGCGCAGCCGCATCAGATTGCGCAGGAAGGTGATGCCGTCCATGCGCGGCATCTCGACGTCGAGGGTCAGGACATCGGGATTGAGCTGCTTGATCTTCTCACGGGCGTCGTAGGGGTCCCGGGCCGTCCCCACAACCTCGATGCCCTCTTCCGCTGCGAACAGCTCGGCCAGCAGCCGCCGGATCAGCGCGGAGTCGTCGACAATCAGGACCCGGATCATACCGCGCTGCGTCCTCAAAACAGGTCGACGTCGCCGGAGACCGGCTGCTCGTCGATCTCGTGGAGGTAGTGCTCCTCGCGGCGCACGACGGTGTCGTTGCGCGTGCGCAGGAGCTTCTTCGACCGCGCCCGTCCGCTCTCGGGGAAGTACTGCACCTTCCGGGGATACTGGCCACCCAGATCTCGACCGATCAGCCGCAGACCCTCCGTCCGCACATAGCTTTCGGCAAACTCGATGTTCCGTTTCCCCACATCGGTGACCCCGGCCAGCACCCGCCCACCGCCGAAGAGCTTGACCTCCAGCTCCTGGCGCTGACCGCCCAGGGCGAGGACGCGGTTGATCAGCTGCTCCATGGCGTGATTGCCGTACCGGGTCGCGGTACTCAGTGGATCGCCCTCCCAGTGGTTCGGATCGCCTCCGCGGACAGGCAGCATGAAGTGGTTCATGCCCCCGACCCCCAGGCGCCGATCCCGAACGCAGGCCGAGACACAGGAGCCGAGCGTGGTGACGATCATCTCATTGCCGCGGGTGACATAGAACTCTCCGGGCAGGATCTTGGCCGCGAAGACCTGATGCTCCGGATCCCAGTAGCGGTTGATGTGCCCGAACCCCGGCAGACAGTCGGGCACGGTAACGCCGCGGTTGCGAAACGCCCCCAGCTGCATGGTACTCATCCGACCTTGCGGTAGATGGTGCGGCCGTGGGATTCAAACCGCTCACTGACCCGCCAGAGGGTCTCCGAGTGGCCGATGTAGAGCCACGCCTGCGGGGTCATGACACCGACCATGCGCTCGAAGAGCCGACGCTGGATGTCCTTGTTGAAGTAGATGATCACGTTGCGGCAAAAAACGATATCGAACGGTTCGCGAAACGGCCAGTCGTGCAGGAGATTGAGCTGATGGAACGACACCAGACGCTGCAACTCAGGGCGTACCCGAACCATACCCTCCTTGCTGCCCTTGCCGCGCAGGAAGTGAGCACGCAGCCGTTCTCGGCTCAGGCCGGCCACCCGCTTGTGGTCGTAGACCCCGCGGGCACACTGCTCCAGCACGTTGCTGTCTAGGTCGGTACCGAGGATGTGCACCCGATCCGCTGCGCGCTCGCCGAAGACCTCTCGGGCGACGATGGCCGCCGAGTAGACCTCCTCGCCGGTGGAGCAGCCGGCCGACCAGATGCGCACTCGGCCCGAGGACGCGGCAAGCACCTCGGCCAGATGCTCGAAGTGGTGCGCCTCGCGGAAGAACGCGGTCAGGTTGGTGGTCAGCGCATTGACGAAGTGCGCCATCTCCCGGCGCTGGGGATCCCCCAGGAGGTGCTCCCGGTAGGCCGCGAAATCGCGCAGGCCGAGGGCGCGCAGCCGGCGCGCGAGGCGCGAGTAGACCATGTCGCTCTTCGCCTCGCTGAGCTGGATACCCGTCTCCCGGCCCACCGTCTCGCGAATCCATTCGAAGTCCTCGCGGGTAAAGCGAAACTCACGCTCACCGCCCACGGTGGCCCTCCTGGCCGATTGCTGCGCTGCGCATCAAAACCGCACTCTCCGCCTCAGAACTCTTCCCACTCGCTGTCCTCCACGTCCGCCGTCTGGCGCTTCTGCGCACCGGCAGAAGGGCGAGGGGTGGACGAAGCGGAAGCGCCGGAGCCGCCGCGGTGACCCCCGCTGCTGCCACCCTGGCTCGACCGTTGGCCACTGCCCCCGGCCGGCCGCGCCGCCTGGCCCGACTGCCCGCCGCTGCTCCGCGTCGGCCGGCTGGCCGAGCTCTTGGCCTTGGCCACCGCCTGATCGGCACCGCCGAAGAAGGCCATCAGCTGGACCAGGTTGGTGGACTGCTCGTCCAGGGACTCGGCGGCCGACGCGGCCTCCTCGACCAGCGCGGCGTTCTGTTGGGTGACCTCGTCGAGCTGGCTGACCGCTTTGTTGATCTCGTCGATCCCCGAAGACTGCTCCTCGCTGGCCGCGGAGATCTCCGCCACCTTGTCGGTGACCGTCTGAACCGCCTCGAGGATCTCCTTGAGGGTCTCATTGGACTCGTTGACCAGGCGGGTACCGTCCTCGACCTTCTCGCCGCTATCGTTGATCAGACGCTTGATGTCCTTGGCCGCGGTGGCACTGCGCTGGGCGAGGTTACGGACTTCTGCGGCGACCACGCCGAACCCGCGGCCGTGCTCACCGGCCCGGGCGGCCTCGACGGCTGCGTTGAGCGCCAGCAGATTGGTCTGGAAGGCGATCTCGTCGATCACCGTGATGATGTCCGAGATCTCGCGGCTCGACTGCTTGATCGCGCCCATCGCCTCGACCACCTGACCGGAGATCTGCTGGCCGCGCTCGGCCCGCTCGCGGGCCGCCGTGGCGAGCTGATTCGACTCGCGGGCGTTGTCCGCGGTCTGCTTCACCGTCGAGGTGAGCTCCTCGATGCTCGAGGCGGTCTCCTCCAGGGAGCTGGCCTGCTCCTCGGTACGCTGGGAGAGATCCTGGTTGCCCTGGGCGATCTCCGAGGACGCCGAGTCGATGCTCTCCGCCGTCTCGCGGACCTCGTCCACCGTCCGCCGCAGCACGTCGACGGTCGAGTTGACCCAGGCCTGCAGCTGGCCGAAGTCGCCCTTGAAATCGCCGTCCATGTGCTGAGCCAGATCGCCGTTGGCGACCTTCTCCATCACCCGGATCACCTCGCGCACCGGGGCCTGAGTGACGTCGAGGACCATGTTGATGTCCTCGCTCAGGGTGCGGATGAACCCCTCGGACATGCTCGAGGTCTCCACCCGGTGACTGAGCTCGCCGTTCTGGATACGCTCGATCAGCGCCTCGACATCGTGCTGCGCCTTCTTCTCGTTGGCGCGCCGGTGCCAGTCCTCGGTGATGTCGAACCACTCGAGGGTGTTGCCGAGGAAGTTGCCCTCCTCGTCGTCCTCGCCGGTGATATAGACGTTGAAACGCAGCTCGCCGATGTGCAGCTCCTGTTGCAGGGCGTCCTCGCGGACACGCTTCATCTGGCTCGCCAGCGACTGCAGCTGCGGGATCACGTCGAACAGCGAGCGCTGGTCCTCCAGGTTCTTGGTCGTGAACCCGGGATTGACCGCGGCGATCTGATCCGCGTAGTGCTCCAGCATCTTCTGCATGGGCTCATTGACGTAGTGGATCGTGCCGTCCGAATTGGTCATCAGGAAGGCCGTGGTCGCCGTATGCATGGCCAGCTTGGCACGGTAATACTCGATGTACTCCGCCCGGTCGACGGTGATCGTTCGCTTTTGGTCGCTGCCCGCCATGGTGGTGCCCCCACTATCCGACTCCGTGTGCGCTGCCTGGTGGTCCGGTGCCCCAGCCGTCTCTTCGTCCGTCTGCGCCGCCGAGGCCGGCGGCTGTTCCGTGTCGTCCTTCATCCAGGCCAACGGGTCGCGGCCCAGCTTCTTGTTGTCGCCGTTGGATCCACCGCTTTTCGCCACGGCTGCTCCTCCTCTACTCGGCCGCCGCCGGCTCGAGGACACGATACGCCTCGATGTCCCCGGCGACGGCGATGTAATCCTGCGCCCCGTTGCTCTCGGGGCGGTACTCGAAGATGGTCTGGCCGAACCCCGGCGCCTCGGCCAGCGCCACGTTGTCCCGGATCGGGGTCTGCAGAACCTGACCGGGGAAGTACTCCCGGAGCTTGCCCAGCACCTCCCGCGGCAGCCGGCGCTGCCCGTTGTAACGGGTCACCAGCACGTACTTGTGGGTGAAGATGTTCAGGCCCCGCTCGACCCGCATCAGGGTGCGCATCAGCCCGGCGAGCCCCTCCAGGGCCAGGTAGTCGCAGGAGACCGGCATGATGATCTCGTCGGTAGCCAGCAACGCATTCATGGCCAACAGGCCGGACGACGGGGGGCAATCGACGACGACAAAGTCCGGGAACGGCTCCAGGCCCCCGATCGCCTGTTGCAGCCGCCAGCCCCGCTCACGCCCGCCGCTCATCTGTTCGACCTCGGGCAACCGCGGCCCCGGCGGGACCAGGCGGAGGTTCTCCCGCCCCGACTGCAGTCGTTCAGCCAGCGGCACACCATCGAACAGGACGTCGTCCAGCCCGGGGTCGAGCCCTTCCAGGCCAAGACTGGCGGCGAAGTGCCCCTGGGGGTCGAGGTCGATCCCTACCACCTGGCGGCCGGAGCGCGCCCAGGCGTGGGCGACACTCACCGCCGAAGTGGTCTTGCCCACCCCGCCTTTCTGGTTCAGGAAGGAGACGACGCGGGGGCCTGCTGCGCTCATGCCCCGCTCGCCCCGTTCTTGTTGCCCTCATCCATCTCGCGGGCCAGGCGGCTCAGCAGCTCGACCACCTGCTCGGAGTTGTCCCCGAGCTGCTCCAGCTCGCCGGCAGCGGCGTCGACCTCGCCCTGGTTGTAGAGCTCGGCGGCGCGCTTGCCGTGGGCGTGGACCGCCCGGTGCGGCTCCTCCAGCTCGATGAAGGCCGGCAGCTGACGGATCCAGGCCTCCTCGACCGCGTCGTACCACTTGCCGAGACGACAGGCGTGGTGGTCGGTCAGCTCGCGGCTGTCGACATCCTCGCGACCGGCCAGCATGGCGGCGATGCGCCGCTTCCACATCACGTGGTCGAACTTGCTGCGCTCAATGAAGAGCTTGGGCAGATTGTGCTCGCCCAGCCGCTCGATCTGATCGGTGAGGATCGCCGTGGAGCGGCCCAGGGCGTCGAGGGTGCCCTCCACGTCGTTGACGTTGCGCTCGGTGCGGTCGGTCACGGCGCTGATGGACTCGGCCACCTGGGTCACCGCGCCCTTCTGCTCATTGATCACCGAGGAGACGTTCTGGATGTGCTCGGTCACCCCGCGCATGCGCTCGGCCACCTGCTGCATGGTCTGCGTGGTCTCGGCGGTGGCCTCGCGTCCCCGGTCGACGGCGCTGCCCATCTCTTCAACCGAGGCGGAGATGGCCTCGGTCTCGTCGCGCAGGGTCCGGATCCGTTGGGCGATATCTACGGTGGCGCTCTTCGTCTGATCGGCCAGGCGGCGCACCTCCTGGGCAACTACCGAGAAACCGGCGCCGGCCTGCCCGGCCCGGGCCGCCTCCACCGAGGCGTTGAGGGCCAGCATATTGGTCTGGAAGGCAATCTCTTCGATGAGCTCGATAATCGAGCCGATCTCGTTGGAAGCCTGGTTGAGCTGTTTGACGCGCGTGGCCGCCGTCTCGGCCAGTCCGGCGATCTCCCGGACCGTTTCGTCGGTGGTCCGCGAGGCCTTGTCACCGGCATCCACCAACTCCTGCACGCGCTCGGTCTCGGTGGCCACCGCAGCGCTGTTGTCGGCCACGGTGTCGACACTGGCGGCCAGTTCCTCGGAGGTGGAAGCGATGGTCTGACTGCGCTCGCTGGTCTCGCGAATGGTCATGCGCATCCCCGAGGTCGCCACCAGGCTGTCGGCGGTGTGCGCGGCCAGCTCGACGATGTCGTGCAGCGCGCGCGAGTCTTTCCGTCCGACCTGGCCGGCCAGCCGCCGCAGGGCCCTGGAGAGTTCGCAATCGCCGCGCGGCACGCCGAGGTAATCGCCGCGGCCGATCTGATCGATGGTGCCGAGCAGTTCTCGTACACGCTCCGGCGGCACCCAGCCCTCCTCGATCAGGGCGGTGCGCTCTTCGGCGGAAAGCGCGGTATTGGTGTCATTCATCGGGGGTACCCTCCTGCCCGGCCGAGCGGACCACCTCGGCGATGCGGCTCTGATCATCGGCGATGGCGAGATCCTCGTCGCTGAGCAGCTCATCGACGTCGAGGACGATCACCATCTTGTTCTCGTCCACCGTGGCCAGGCCACGGATGAAGTTGGTGCGTAGCGCGGCACCGAACTCCGGTGCCGGGCGGATCTGCTCGGACTGGAAGGTGTAAACCTCCGACAGCGCGTCCACCACCAGGCCCATGATCCGCTCCCGGCCGCCGCGGGCGACCACCCGGACCATGACCACCACGGTGAACTTGCTGTATTCCTGCGCCTGCATCCCGAAACGTTCCCGCAGATCGATGACCGGGACGATGGTGCCGCGCAGGTTGATGACACCCTTGACGTAGTGGGGCGTGTTGGGAATGGGCGTAACCCGCTGCCAACCCTTGATCTCCTGCACACGCAGGATATCGACCCCGTACTCCTCCTCGCCGAGAGTAAAGGTCAGGTACTGATCGCCATCGGCTGCAGCCTGCATGGCGTCAACAGTGTCTGCACCACTGCCCAGTGCGGCTGCCTTGCGGTCGTCTCCGAGGGTGCCGTGCTCGCTGTCCTGGGTCATGACTGCTCTCCGCTTCGCAACTGGGGGATCCCGGGGATGGATGCTTCAGGCGGCCTCATCGCTGTCCTCCGGGGTGGGGATGTAGGGCTGACGACGGCCACCGCGGCTCATCTCGATGAGCCCGGCGATATCGAGGATCAGGGCCACGGTGCCGTCGCCGAGGATGGTGGCGCCAGCGATGCCGGGCACCTGCAGGTAGTTGGCCTCCAGGCTCTTGATGACCACCTGCTGCTGATCAAGGAGGTCGTCGACAAAGACTCCCAGGTAGGTGTCTTCGTCCTCGACGATCACCATCAGCCCACCGGCGAGCTCGCGGCGAACCGGTTCGGTGTCGAAGAGCTCGTGGAGGCGCACGATGGGGACGTACCCCTCGCGCCAGTGGTAGACCTCGCCCCGGCCGGTAACCCGGCTGAGCTTGCTGCCGTCGACTTGGAGCGACTCGATGACCGAAACCAGCGGCACGATGTAGGTCTGGTCGCCTACCCGGAACAGCTGGCCGTCCAGGATCGAGAGGGTCAGCGGCAGCGAGATGGTGATGGTCGTGCCCTGCCCTTGAGCTGAGCGCACATGGATATTGCCGGACAGGGAGCGGACGTTGCGCTTGACCACATCCATCCCCACACCCCGGCCGGAGTATTCGGTGGCCTGCTCATGAGTGGAGAGCCCGGGATGGAAGATCAGGTCGAAGACCTGGTCATCGGGCAGTTCGGTGCCGTCCTCGAGCAGCCCGGAGCTGCGCGCCTTGGCCAGCAGCTTGTCGCGATTGATGCCGCGACCATCATCGGCGATCTCGATGATGATATTGCCGCCCTTGTGGTAGGCCTCGATGGTGATGGTGCCGGTCTCGGGCTTGCCGGCAGCGGCCCGCTCCTCCGGCGGCTCGATGCCGTGGTCGACGCTGTTGCGGACCAGATGGACCAGCGGATCGATGATCTTCTCCATCACCGTCTTGTCCAGCTCGGTCTGCTCGCCCTCCATCTGGAAGTCGACGGCCTTGCCCAGGGCGCGGCTGGTGTCGTGGACGATGCGCGGCAGCCGCGAGTAGGCGAAGCTGATTGGCACCATGCGGATGCGCATGACGTTCTCTTGCAGTTCGCGCGTGTTGCGCTCGAGCTGCGCCAGGCCGTCCTGGAGTTCTTCCAGGCGCTCGGCGGTGAACTCCTTGCCGACCTGGCTGAGCATCGACTGGGTGATCACCAGCTCACCGACCATATCGATGAGGGCGTCGATCTTCTCGGTATCCACCCGGATGGAGCTATTCCCTCCCCCACGGCGTGCGGCCGGCTTGCGCGCTTCGCCACCGCCGGCTGCGGGCGCCGCAGGGCCACTCTCCTCAGAGGTCGGCATCGGGGGCTGCCCGGGTGCTACCGGAGCTACCTCCTCGGTACCTGCGGCCTCCAGGGGCTGGATCTCGAGCCGGGCATCGTCCTCGACCCACTCGAAGACCTCGCGCACCGCCGCCTCGGGCACGTCGGCGTAGAGGCGCAGGGTCCAAGCCAGCTGACAGGTTTCCGGATCGAGCTGCTCGAAGGGCGGCAAACCCGAGGTGTCGCATTCGACCTCAAGCTCGCCGAGATCCTGGAGGGCCAAGAAGAGCCGACGCGGGTCGTTGCCCGTGGCGAACAGGTGGGGCTGCGGCTCGAAGCGAATCAACCAGCCGCCGCCGCCGCCTCCCCCGCGGGGCGGCGGCGCATCGTCACCGCCGGCATCACCGCCGCCGGCTGTCGGTCCGGCCGCGGCGCCGGTCGCCCCCCCACCGCCCACGGGTGCCTGCCCGAGCTGCTCGTCGAGCCGCTGCTGGGCAGTGCTGATCGCGTCGGCGTCCAGGGTTTGGTCACTCTGGATCGCCACCAGCATGCCTCGCAGGCAATCGACGGCATTCAGCAACACATTGACGCAGTCGGGCGTAACCGCCTGTTTGCCGTCACGCAGTCGATCGAGCAGGGTCTCCATGCGGTGGGTGAAGTCCGAGACCGCGCTGAGACCGAAGGTTCCGGCGCCCCCCTTGATGGAGTGGGCCGCGCGGAAGACGTTGTTGAGGGCCTCGGGATCCGGGCTCTCTGGATCGAGTTCCAGCAGGCCCGACTCCATGGTATCCAGCCCCTCGAAGCTCTCCTCGAAGAAGGTCTGCAGGAACTGGCTCAGGTCTACGCTCATCGCTCGCCCCCCCGTTGGGCGCTCAGGGCCCGGGCCGTCAGCGCACCACCTTCTTGATGGTGTTGACCAGCTGATCCGGGTCGAAGGGCTTGACCAACCACCCGGTCGCCCCGGCCGCCTTGCCCTCCTGCTTCTTCTCCGGCGCCGACTCGGTGGTCAGCAGCAGGATCGGCGTGAACTTGAAAGCGGGCAGTCCACGTAGCTCACGGACCAGGGTGATACCGTCCATCTTCGGCATGTTGACGTCCGTGATGACCAGGTCGAAGCCACCCGCCTTGGCCTTGGTCAATGCGTCCGTGCCATCCACCGCCTCGGTGACCTCGTAGCCCTGCTGCTTGAGGGTGTAGGTCACCATCTGCCGCATGGAGGCGGAATCATCGACCGCCAGGATCTTCGCCATCGTCTCGTTCCCTTCGTCTGTCTGGGTTAGCGGGCTGCGCCGCCGGACCCGAGTTCATCAGCCAGGCCAAGATCAGCGGCAGCCTCGGCGACCGGGGCCGGCGCCCCCCCGCCTTGCCACGACCAGCCGGAACGGCTCGTCGCCGCCCGCGCGAAGGCGGCCAGCAGCTGCACGCCGGCGGCGTCGACCCGTTGCAGCCGCGCACCGTCCAGCGTGACCGGCTGCCCGGAGGCCAGCGCGTCGCTAAGCGTCTCTTTGAGGGTTGTCGCTACGGTGATGTCGAGTTGCTCGCCCAACTCGATCGGCTGATCGGCCGCCATGATTTCCCTACGCGCTTGCCGGTTGTCCTTGCAGATTGCCCGTCATTGTCGTTAACGGCAAGAGCCGGCATTCACTTGAATGGCATGCCTCCCCGTTGTAGGGCCACGCGCGGGACATCAGGACGTGCGCGCGCGCCGCGCCTTGATGGCAGCCTCGAGCCGCTCGGCGGCCTGTTCGAGGCCGGGCAGACACGCCCGGGCCGTGGCCAGATCGCCGGTGCGCGCCGCATCGTCCAGGTTGCGCGCGCACTCGCGCGCCTCCACGGCCCGAACGCTGGCCAAGGCCCCCTTGATCGGGTGAGAGACCTGGTGAGCGGCTTCGGGATCTCCACGGTCGAGGGCGTCACGCAGGGTGGCCAGGCGCACCGGGAGGTCTTGCTGGATTCGCTCCAGCAGCATGTCCGCCAGCTGCTCGTCGCGGCCGATGTTGTCGAGCAGCTCTTCCAGGTCGATCACGGGGCGATCGGACATCGCGCCGGCTCCTTCGCTAACGGGGTGGGGGTCACGCAGTGGGTTGCCAACCTTCGCGCAGGCACGGCAACAAGCGCCGGAACGTTTCGGTCCCGGCGCGCTGGAGCCACTCGAAGGCGACCATCTCGGCACCCACGATCACCACGCCGGCCTGGCGCATGCGGGCCAGGGCCAAGTCGCGATCAGCGGCACGCCGCGAACCCACCGCCTCGGCCACAGCAAACACCTGATGGCCCAACTGCTGCAGACCCAGAGCCGTCTGCAGGACACAGACGTGGGCCTCCGTGCCGGCGATGATCACCTGCTCGGGGAGGCGGACACCCGCACGGCTGGGGTCCTGGGCCCAGGAGAAGTGCATCTTGGTATGGCATTGCGATGCCGGCACCCAGCGGGCCACCGGGCCCGCGGTGGCCCCCAGTCGCTCCGGATACTGCTCCGTGGCGTGGATCGGCAGCTCGAGCTCATGCGCAACCCCCGCCAACCAGTCCGCCGCGGCGACCACCTGCTCGCCGCCGTCTATCGCCGGCAGCAACCGCTCCTGCAGGTCCACCAGTAGCAGGGCGCTGCGCGCCGGGTCGATCAGGGTGTCCGTCATCGCGAGAACATCACTCCAACGCCGAAACGCACCTGCGGCTGGCTCCTCGCCGCAGCCGCCTGCGGCCAGAGGTGGACGGCATCCGTGGCCACCACCGGGTAGGTCAGCTCCTGCTCGCCCACGCGCCCGGTGCGCAGAGCCTCCACCGGCCCGCGGACTGTGACCAGCCGGCCGGGCCGATGGTCGGCGCTCTCCAGAAACCCCGGGTAGTCGACCAAGAACCGCCCCTGCGGCGAAGCCCCGGTGCGGGGGCGCTGGCTGCGCTCCAGCGGATAGCTCACCACCTCCAGCCGCGTCGTATCTTCCAGATGCTCGACACCCACGATACGCCCTGCCCACAGGACCTCGCTACCAACGGCGTCGTCGCCGGCGGCAGCGGCATCGCGGGCGGTCAGCTCGGTGGACAGGTCGTCATTCCGCTCGAAGGGCGCGCCGGCGGCACAGCCCAGCAGGACCACCGCAGCAGCCGGCAGCAACCAGCGGACCACGCGGGCCGAGCGCCCGCGGCGAGCGACTGCGGAGCGCCCCATCACCAGTACGGCCGCCGGTAGGGCCCGTAGTAATAAGGGGACCCCGGATGCCGGTACCAGCGATGGTCGCACCAGGGGTCATACCACGGATCGTAGTAGGGACGCGGGGCCACCTGCCTGGGCTCGGCCCGCTCCTGCCAGAGATGGTGGGCTGCGACTTCGACCACCGGATAGGTGTAGCCGTACTCGCCGATCGCCCCTTTCACGGTGCCGTCCAGGGTCCCGGCCACGGTGAACTCCCGCCCCGGGGCGTAGAGCGTGGGCTCCAGGAACCCTTCGACCCGCGCCAGGAAGCGGCCCTCCGAACGGTCCGCATCACGGGGCTGGCCACCGCTGCGCAGCGGCCGCTCGACGATCTCCAGCCAGGTGGCGTCGGCCTCGTTGCGCACCTCGACGATCTCCCCGCCCCAGCGCACCGATTCGCCGTCGTGGCCCCCGGGGTCGTCGCGCACCTGCGCCAGGGATGGGGTCTCGTCCGGGGGACTGCGTACCGGATCCGGCACCGTACTGGCGCACCCCGCCAGCAGCCACGCCATCACCACCAGGAACAGGACTCGGATGGACACCACAGCGGCCTCCGTCGGCTCGGGCTCTCCCCCCCTCAGTATACAAAGCCGCTAGCCGGCGGCCACCGCCCGCCAGCGACGCACCCACCGCGGCAAGAGACCGTGACGGGGCGCCAGCAGCAGCGCCAGCAGAAACAGCGACGCGGACACCAGCACCATCGCCCCGCCCGAGGCGACATCGAAGTAGTAGGCCAGGTAGAGCCCCACTACCGCCGCCGTGACACCGCACAGCCCGGCCAGCGGGATCATCCGCGTCAGCCGGTCGGTGAGCAGGTAGGCGGTCGCTCCCGGCGTGATCAGCATAGCCACCACGAGGATGATGCCGACAGTCTCCAGGCTGGCGACAATGGTCAGCGTCAGGAGCAGGATCAGGCCGTAGTGGATCACCGCCGTGTTCATGCCCAGGGCCCGGGCGTGGATCTCGTCGAAGGTGTAGGCAAACAACGCCTTGAAGCCCAGCCCCACGGCAAGGAGCGCCACCACACCAGCGCCCAGGGTGAGCAGCAACGCTGAGCGGTCCACCCCCAGCACATTGCCGAAGAGGACGTGCATCAGGTGGGTGGAGGTGGCGACCTGGCTGATGATCACCACGCCCAGGGCGAACGCCGCCGTGAACATGATGCCGATGGCGGTATCCGACTTGAGCCGGGTGGTCCGCTCAATGAAGCCGATCCCCAGCGAGGTCAGTGCACCGGCCAGGAAGGCGCCGATGAAGAACGGCCACCCGATCAGGTAGGCGATGGCCACCCCGGGCAGGACCGCGTGCGAGATGGCATCGCCGAGCAGCGCCCAGCGCTTGAGGACGACGAAGCAGGAGAGCACCCCGCACACCAGCCCCACAGCGATGGCGGTGAGCAGGGCTCGCTGCATGAACTGGTAGCTGAACGGCTCGGCCAACGGCTCCGGCAGCAGACCCACGAGGGCCATCAACCCGGCCAGCAGGACGTCGATGACGGCGTCGGCCCAGCCCATCAGGACTCCTCCTGCAGACCGCGGGCGAAGGTGGGATCGGCGGCGCGCAGAAGCGAGCGCTCGTCGGCCATGACCTCCTCAGGCGGGCCCGAGGCGATCACCGAGCGGTTGAACAGGACCAGCCGGTCGGCGTGACGCCGAGCCCCGGCGATGTCGTGGGTCACCAGGACCACCGTCCGCCCGGCGGCGCGCAGGTCCCGCAGCACGCCAAAGATCAGCGCCTCGCTGGAGCGATCAACGCCCACCAGGGGCTCGTCGAGGAGGAGCAACTGCGCCTTTTGCGCCAGGGCGCGAGCGAGCAACACGCGCTTCTTCTGCCCTCCGGAGAGCTCGCTGATGTGGCGATCGGCCAGCTCCGCCATGTCGGTGGCCGACAGCGCCTCGGCCACCGCCTGATGATGCTCCGCTCCAAGCCACCGGCGCGGCAGCCAGCGCTGCACCCCGTTCCGGCGCAGGCTCGGGTAACGCGCGGAGAACACCACATCCCGGACCGAGGCGGGGAAGTCCCAGTCCAGGGTCTCGTGCTGCGGCATGTAGGCCACGTCACCGGCGCCACGCGCCTGCCCGGGCGAGCGCCCCCCGATGCGGATCTGACCGCGTCGCGGCCGGATCAGCCCCATGATCAGCTTGAGGAGGGTGGACTTGCCGGCGCCGTTGGGGCCCACCAAGGCCACCAATTCACCGGCGGGGATCCGCAGACGGGCATCGGCCACCGCATCCACACCGTGGTAGCCGGCGCACAGCCCCTCCGCTTCGATGGCCACCAAGCCGTCCCCCCTGCCCGCTGCCCCCATTGCACTGCCTGCGTGGTACGCCAATGCTGCCCCGCTTTACTCGGCCAGCGCGCCCACGATGGTCTCGGCGTTGTGGCGCATCATCTGCAGGTAATCAGCCGCCGGGCCGTCCGCCCCGCTGAGCGAATCGACGTAGAGGGGGCCGGCGATCTCGACACCGGTCTCATCGGCCACCGAACGCACATGGCGATCCGAGATGGTGCTCTCCCAGAACACCGCCCCGGGCTGCCACTCCCGGACCCGGTCGATGACCCGCATGATCTGTCGGGGCGAACCCTCCTGCTCGGCGTTGGTGCCCCAGATCCCGTCGTGCTCGAAGCCGAAGGCCTCTGCAAAGTAAGGGAAGGCCGCCTCGCTGGTGACCAGGAAGCGCTGCGCCTCGGGGACTGCCTCGAGTTTTTCGCCGATCTGCGTAAAGAGGGTCTCCAGCTCTTCCTGATAGGCCGCAGCATTGTCGCGGTAGACGCCCTCCCCCTTGGGGTCGAGCTCGATCAGGGCGTCACGGATGGCGCTGACGTAGCCCTGGACCGCCCGCGGATCCATCCACAGGTGCGGATCCGGGTCGCCCTCGAAATCGCCGATACGGATCGGCAGGGTGTCGTGCCCCGAGCGCTCGGCCACGGCAACCACCGGCACCTGATCGCCCGCGGTGGCGCGCACCTGGCGCATCCACTGCTCCAGATCGTAGCCGTTATAGAAGACCCCATCGGCGCGCTCAAGATCCCGGAAGTTGCGCGGCTGCAACTCCCACTCGTGGACCTCGGCGTCCACCGGGGTCAGGCTGCTGACGGCCACCCGGTCCCCGCCGACCTGTTCAACCAGATCGGCCAGGATGGTGAACGTGGCGGCAATGCGGAGCGGCCCCTCCGCCGCAGCGGCCGACGGCGTCAACGCCACCGCCACAGCCAGCGCCAGGACCCAGCGCCTAGAGCGGCCCGCCTGCCAGCCACGCCTGCCCCCAGGCGTACCCGGCTCCCTCAGTCTGTTTGTGTCGTTCATCTTGACCAGTTTCCTCGCTACGACCGCCTGCGTCCAGCCACCCGCGCCGGCGGGCCGGGCGGCCACAGCACGGCTGATTGGCCGCCGGGCGGCGAACACTGCGGTCGATCCGGTTGCGGAGGGCAGCGGCGGGTTTCATGCTTACACCTTTGAACGCTTCTAATCTTTAGGCTCTAATTTAGAAGCGCTCAAAAGAGATGTCAAACACCCGTCCCGTCGGACGACTCGCCAGCGCCCCAACACCCCGCCCAACGCAGGGCCTGACGGGTCGCGGCATCCGCCTCGGCGGGCGGTGGCGCCTCGCCGCGGGCAACCGGGGCCAACCCCTTGGCCACCCGCTTGCCCAGCTCGACGCCCCACTGATCGAAGGGATTGATCCCCCAAAGGCTCGCCTGGACGAACACGCGATGCTCGTGCAGGGCCAGCAGGCGCCCGAGTGTATAGGCGTCGAGCCGCCGGAAAAGGATGAGCGTCACCGGTCGGCCGCCCTCGTAGCGGTGGTGCTCGGCCTCCGGCCCGCTCCCCTGCGGCGCCTGCCCCTGGCACAGCGCCTGGACCTGGCCCAGGGCGCTCGCCAGGTTCAGCCCGGCGTGCCGCTCGGGCAGGCCGCCCTCCTCCACCGGCACGAGGAACTCGGCGATGACCCGACCGGTGCCCTGATGCAGCCACTGAAAGAACGAGTGCTGGCCGTTGATCCCCACCTCGCCCCAGCAGCTGGTCCCGGTGGGGTAGTCCACCGGCTGCCCATCGCGGGTAACCGACTTGCCCAGGCTTTCCATGTCCAGCTGCTGTAGGTAGGCCGGAAGCCGGCGCAGCCCCGGGTGATACGGCAACACGACGTGCCCGGTGGCGCCGCGGAGGCTGATCTGCCAGACCCCGAGGAGCCCGAGCAGCAAAGGGATATTCTGCGCCGCCGGCGCGCTCCGGAAGTGCTCATCCATGGCACGCATGCCGCGGCGCAGCTCGTTGAAGCGCTCCATACCGATCACCGCCGCCAGCGGCAGCCCCATGGTTGACGGCAGGGAGTAGCGACCACCGACCCACTCCCAGATCCGGAACCGCCGCTCGGCGGGAATCCCGAAATCGGCCATGGCCGACTCGTTCGCCGAGATGCCCACGAACTGCTCTGGCACCGGCCGCCCGGCCTCCGCCTCCAGCCACGCCCACGCGGTCCGGGCATTGGTGAGGGTCTCCAGGGTGGAGAAGGACTTGGAGGCCACGCAGAAGAGGGTTTCGGCCGGGTCGATCCGCCCCCACACAGCGGCCAGCTCGCGCCCGTCCACCCCGGATACGGTATGGAGCCGCAGGGGTTCATCACCGTCGGCCAGGGCCTGATGGGCCATGGTGACGCCGGCCTCCGAGCCACCGATGCCGATGTTCACCACGTGGCGCAGGGGCCGACCGTCGTAGCCGCGCACATCGCCACTGCGCAGGGCCTCGACGAAGGCAGCCATGCGCTGCAGCTCCTCGTAGACGGCCGGGATCACGTCTTCGCCATCCACATGGATGGAGGCATCGGGCCTGCTGCGCAGCGCCGTATGCAGCGCAGGCCGCCCCTCGGACTCGTTGACGGACGCCCCCGAGAACAACGCCTCGATGCGCCCGGGGACGCCGCGCTCCTCGGCTAGGCGCAGCAGCCGCTCCCAGGTGGAATCGGTCACCGGGTGCCGGGAGAGATCGACGCGCAGGTCTTCGTGGTGCAGGCAGTAGCGCTCGACGCGCCCCGGATCGGCCCCCAGGAGCGCACCTGCGTGTTCGGTGTCATCGTGGCCAAGCAGTTCCTGCCAGACCGGGGAGTGCGTCAGCGCAGTCGTCATCTACAGTCCATCCTCTGTCGCCCAACACACCCTCGGTCATCGAGGCAGCCCCCGCCGGTTTCAAGCCTCGGGACGACCGGCGCTCAGAGGGGGCGACGAATACTCTCGCCCCGGCCCATACCGTAGTAGGTAAAACCGAGCGCCTCCATCATCGAAGGCGGGTAGACATTGCGCCCATCGAAGACCACCGGCTGGCGCAGCGCGTCCCGGATGCGCTCGAAGTCGGGGCTGCGGAAGACCTGCCACTCGGTACAGACGATCAGCGCGTCGGCGTCCTCCACGGCGTCGTAGAGGTTGTCGCAGAGTTCCAGATCCTGCCGGTTGCCGTAGATCCGTTCGGCCTCGTCCATCGCCTCGGGGTCGTAGGCCTGGACCCGCGCCCCGGCTTCCCAGAGCGCCTCCATGACGACACGACTGGGGGCTTCACGCATGTCGTCGGTGTTCGGCTTGAAGGCCAACCCCCAGAGCCCGAAGGTCCGCCCGCCCAGGTCCTCGCCAAAGTGTGCGTGCAGACGATGAACCAGCACCTGCTTCTGCCGGGCGTTGACGCTCTCCACCGCCTCGAGCAACTCGGGCTGATACCCGTACTCGTGCGCCGTGTGGGTCAGCGCCTTGACATCCTTGGGGAAGCAGGAGCCGCCGTAGCCACACCCCGGATAAATGAAGTGGTAGCCGATGCGCGGATCCGACCCCATCCCCACCCGTACCTGCTCGATATCGGCACCCAGGCGCTCGGCCAGGTTGGAGAGCTCGTTCATGAAGCTGATCTTGGTCGCCAACATGGCATTGGAGGCGTACTTGGTCAGCTCCGCAGAGCGCACATCCATGGCGATCAGCCGGTCGTGGCTACGATTGAACGGCGCGTAGAGCGCCTTCATGAGCTCGCCGGTGCGCGGGTTGTCGCTGCCGATGATGATGCGGTCGGGCTTGACGAAGTCGTCGATGGCCGCCCCTTCCTTGAGGAACTCAGGGTTGGAGACGACGTCGTACTCCAGCTGCTCGCCGCGGGCGGCCAGCTCCTCGCCCACCGCGGCGCGCACCCGGTCCGCGGTGCCCACGGGCACGGTGGACTTATCGACGACCACCCGGTAGTCATCCATGTGCTGGCCGATGGTCCGGGCCACAGCGAGTACATGCTGCAGGTCCGCCGAGCCATCCTCGTCCGAAGGCGTGCCCACGGCGATGAACTGGAACAGGCCGTGGTGCACCCCCTCGGCGGCATTGGTGGTAAAGCGCAGCCGCCCCTCCTCCTGGTTGAAGGAGAGCATCTCGTCGAGCCCCGGCTCGTAGATGGGGACCTCACCGCGCTGCAACTGCGCGACGCGCTCCGCGTCGATATCGACACAGACAACGTCGTTGCCGGCATCGGCGAAGCAGGTCCCGGTAACCAGACCCACGTAGCCGCTGCCGAAGATCGTGACCTTCATGATTCACTCCACTCCTTGAGGGGCCGCCTCTCAGACCCCGTAAAACGCTCGATACCAAGCCACGAACTGCGGTAAACCCTGCTCGATGGCCGTCTGCGGGTGCCACCCCGTCGCGGCGGTCAGATCGTCGATGTCGGCGTAGGTCTCGGCGACGTCTCCTGGCTGCATGGGCAGCTCGTGCCGCTGCGCCTTCCGCCCGCAGGCGTCCTCCAGGGCGGCGATGAAGTCCTCGAGCGCCACAGGCCGATGGTTGCCGATATTGTAGACGCGGTAGGGCGCGTTGCTGCGCGCCGGATCCGGGGCATCGGTGGAGAACTCCGGATCCGGCTCCGGCAGGGTGTCCATCACGCGCAGCACCCCGTCGACGATATCGTCGATGTAGGTGAAGTCGCGGCGCATGCGGCCGTAGTTGTAGACCTCGATAGGCTCTCCGGCGAGGATCGACCGCGTAAACTTGAACGGCGCCATGTCCGGACGCCCCCAGGGGCCGTAGACGGTGAAGAAGCGCAGACCGGTGACGGGCAGACCGTAGAGGTGGGCGTAGGTGTGCGCCATCAGCTCGTTGGACTTCTTGGTGGCCGCGTAGAGCGACACCGGGTGATCGACGTTGTCGTGGACCGAGAACGGCATACGCGTGTTGGCGCCGTAGACTGAACTCGAAGAGGCGTAGACCAGGTGCCCGGTGTCGTGGTGACGGCACCCCTCCAGGATGTTGCCGAAGCCCACCAGATTGCTGTCGATGTACGCCCGCGGATTCTCCAGGGAATAGCGCACGCCGGCCTGGGCGGCCAGATGGATGACGCGGTCGAAGCGCCCCTCGCGGAAGAGGGCGTCGACGCCGGCGGAATCGGCGAGGTCTACGCGGGCGAAGTAGAAATCCCCCTCGCAGCGGCGCAGCTCGTCCAGGCGCGCCTCCTTGAGGGTTACGTCGTAGTAGTCGTTGAGATTATCGATTCCGACGACTTGATGGCCCGCCTCGATCAGCTGCCGGGCGCAGTGCATGCCGATGAAACCGGCCACGCCGGTGACGAGGATTCGCACGGGTTTCCTTCCTCTCGCGCAGTTACACCGGGGAAAAACGGCCTTTAGGGTACCCGAGGCCCGATTCGCCGTACAGGGCGGACCCGCCTAGCCGCCAGCCGGGCGGGCCACCACCAGACAGGAGGCCCGCCCGGCGTGCTCGGCGAGGGTCTCCCAGGCCTCCAGCTCCAGACCGCCGGCGCGGATCTGCGCCCGGAACGTCTCCTCATAAGTGACCCGCCCGAAGTCGATGCTGGTCATCCGCCTGAGCATCGGCTTGAGGCGCTCCAGCCACGGCGCCCGCCGCCGCTGGATGGTCTGGGTAAAGAGCAGGCACCCTCCCGGGCGCAGGAGCCTGGCGCAGTGGCGCAGGGCCCGCTCCGGTTCGGGCAAGAGCATGAAGCTGGCCGAGAAGTAGACGGCATCGTACGGCCCACCGTCGTGGTCGTAGACCGATTCGTGGTGCAGGGCGACCCGCTCGGCCAGGACCGAGGCCGCAACCCGCTGGCGGGCCCGCTCGATATAGTCCCCATCGATGTCGATGCCGGTTACCCGCTGATCCCGCTCCCGGACCCGCTCAGCGTTGGCCAGCAGGGCCCCCGCCGTCCCCACACCCACATCCAGCACATGCGCCCCCTCGGGCAGCCGCTCGAGCACCTCGGCGTACCAGCGGGCGGTGAGGCGAAGGATCAGGGCGTCGTAAACAGCGCTGCGGATGCCGGGCATGCGGACCTCACGGGTCAGGGGCTGGCTTCCATCGGCGGGCGGCCCGCCGGTTGCCGGGCCACCGCTCGCATCGCGCGGGATCCTACCAGATCCGCCACTCGCCCTGATCGGTGCGCACCAGCTCCAGCTCATCCTTGTGCTCCATGGTGCTGCCGGGCTCCACCTGCCCCGCCTGGCGCAGGGCAAACCCCCACAGCGTGAACACCATCTCCAGGCTGTCCAGCGGGGTATCGCTGCTGAAGGCGCGCTCGCCGAAGGCGCCCGGGTCACGCAGGAGTTCCACCCCCTCCTCGGTGATCGCCACTTCCTTGCGCACGCGGATCAGATAGGAGCCATCATCGCGCTCGTGGGTAGAAACGAGCTCGAAGTCCACTAACTCAAAAACCTTGACGTCCCCGAGGTAGAACTCGGTCTCGTCCTCGAACAGCAGGTCACGGACCTCCGACTCCGTGGGACTGGGCCCGCTGCGCTCGCAGCCAGCGGCCACCAACGCCAGGGCCAGCACCAGGATCAGGGCCGGAGCGGAACGGCGAATGCGCAGCATCAAGCTTCTCCCTCCAGGCTGACGGATACCGCTCTTCGGTACAGTATCGCTCAGGATGGCACCTGCGAGGGGCTGCGCGCACCCGGCGCGACCGGTTCCGCCCCCGGCACGCCCCGGTGGCATACTGATCGGGCCCCGCAGGATCGAGCCCGCCTGCGGCCCGCCTGAGCCACGAGGAGCAAGGATGGAACGCCTGTTACCCGAGGAGCTGATCCGGACCGGTTCACGCATCGCCGAGCGCCTGCGCCAGCGCAGCGTCTGCGTGCCCATTCCGGAACGGGCCATGGCACGAACGGTGACCGGGGCCAACGACCCCAGCCTGCGCCACCTGACGCTGCGCATCAGCGAAGGCGGGCGCATCGTGGTCAGCGGCGAGAAGAAGAAAGGGGTGTGGATCCCCTTCTCGGTGACCTTCATCGCGGTGGCACCGCCGCCCGGTACCGCCGGCCCCTCCGTGGAGCTGCACCTGGAGCGCACCTCCCCCTTCTTCGCCGCCCCCTTCGTCCTGCGGGCGCTGGGACGCATGCCCGAGATGGAGATCATCGGCAACCGGGCCCGGGTGCGCGTCGATCATTGGATCGATCAGCAGGGCTGGGCGGAATCCCTGCCCACCGGGATGTTCAAGCGGGTCCGCGTCACCGAGGTGGACACGGACCCCGGCAATCGGCAGCTGCTGGTGACGCTGGGGCTCGCGGGCGGGTAACACCCGGGGCCGCCGGGGTACGCACTGGCCTATCCGGCGACCGGCCCCGTGCCGAGGGCCTGGCTTAGATACGCGGCGGTGTAAGAGGCCGCACTCTCGGCCACGTGCTCCGGCGGGCCAGCGGCGAGGATCTGCCCGCCGCCGTCGCCGCCCTCCGGCCCCAGATCGATGATCCAGTCCGCGCAGCGCATGATGTCCAGGTCGTGTTCCACCACCACCACGGTGTTGCCGTGGTCGCACAGGCGCTGCAGCACCGCGAGCAGCTGCTCCACGTCGGCAAAGTGCAGCCCGGTGGTGGGCTCATCCAGGATATAGAGGTTGCGCCCGTGCTCGCGCCGCGAGAGCTCCCGGGCCAGCTTGACGCGCTGCGCCTCACCACCGGAGAGGGTCGTCGCACTCTGCCCCAGGCGCAGATAGCCCAGGCCGACCTCGCGCAGGGTCTCGAGCTTGCGGCGGATGGCGGGGACCGCTTCGAAGAATTCGTAGGCCTGGTCCACGGTCATCTCCAGGACCTCGTGGATGGTGTAGCCGCGGTAGCGGATCTCCAGGGTCTCGCGGTTGAAGCGAGTGCCGTGGCAGCTGTCGCAGGCGACGTAGAGATCCGGCAGCAGGTGCATCTCCACGCGGACCACGCCCTCGCCCTGGCACGCCTCGCAGCGCCCACCCTGCACGTTGAAGGAGAAACGCCCCGGCTTGTAGCCCCGGGCGCGCGCCTCGGGCGTGGCGGCGAAGAGTTCGCGCACCGGGCCGAACACCCCGGTGTAGGTCGCCGGATTGGAGCGCGGCGTGCGGCCGATGGGGCTCTGATCGATGTCCACCACCTTCTCGAAGTGCTCGAGACCGTGGACGCGATCGTGCTCCGCGGGGCTGGTCTGGGCGCCATTGAGGTCGCGGGCGGCGCTGCGGTAGAGGGTGTCGTTGATCAGCGTGGACTTACCGGAGCCAGAGACCCCGGTGACACAGGTCATTAAGCCCACGGGGATCTCGGCGGTCACGTCCTGCAGGTTGTGGCCGCGGGCGCCGGTCATCCGCACCCAGCGCTCGTCCTCCGGAGGACGCCGGCGCTGCGGCAGCGCAATGGTGCGCCGGCCGCTGAGGAACGCCCCGGTGACCGAATCCGGGTGCTCGGCCACCGCCTGCGGGGTACCGGCGGCCACCACCGTGCCACCGTGGATCCCGGCGCCCGGCCCCATGTCGATGATGTGGTCGGCGGCGCGCATGGCGTCCGGCTCGTGCTCGACGACGATGACGCTGTTGCCCAGATCCCGCAGCCGACGCAGGGTGTCGAGCAACCGATCGTGGTCCCGGGGGTGCAGCCCGATGGAGGGTTCGTCGAGGACGTAGAGCACCCCCACCAAGCCAGCGCCGATCTGACTGGCCAGGCGGATGCGTTGCGCCTCGCCGCCTGAGAGGGTCTCCGCCGCCCGGTCCAGGGTCAGGTAACCCAGCCCCACATCCTCCAGGAAGCCCAGGCGCTGCCGGATCTCCTCGAGGATCGGCCGGGCGATCTCCCCGCGGGCCCCATCCGGCTCCAGGGCCCGCACCCGCTCCCGGGCGACGTAGATGGGTAGCGCGGCGATATCCGGCAGGGCGACGCCCTCCACCCGCACGTTGCGGGCGCGCTGATTCAGTCGACCGCCCTGGCACTCCGGGCAGGTGCGCTGGGCCATGAAGCGACCCAGCTCGTCGCGGACGGTGGCGGACTCGGCCTCCCGGAAACGCCGCTCCAGGTTGGGGATCACGCCCTCGAAGGGATGAACGCGCTCCGTGTGGCCATTGCGGCCGGGGTAGTGGAAGACGATCTCCTCATCGCCGGAGCCGTAGAGGATGCAGTGTCGCGTGGACTCCGGCAGATCGGCCCACGGGGTCTCCAGACTGAACCCGTAGTGCGCCGCCAGCCCCTGCAGAATGGCGAAGTAGTAGAGGTTGCGCCGGTCCCAGCCACGAATCGCCCCCTCGGCCGGCGTCAGCTGCGGCCGGCTGACTACGCGCTCGGGGTCGAAGAAGTGCTGGGTCCCCAGCCCGTCGCAGGTCGGGCAGGCGCCCTGAGGGTTGTTGAACGAGAACATCCGCGGCTCCAGGGGCTCCACCGCGTGGCCGCACTCCGGGCAGGCGTGCTGCGCGGAGAAGACCAGCGCCTCGCGTTCCGGCTCGTCCATCCAGGCGACCCGCACCACCCCCTCGCCGATGCGCAGGGCGGTCTCGATGGAGTCGGCCAGCCGCCCGGCGAGATCGTCGCGGACCCGAAAGCGGTCGATGACCGCCTCGATATCGTGGGCGCTGTCGCCGTCGAGCTGGGGCAGCGGATCGAGTTCCACCACCTGGCCGTCGATCCGCACCCGGAGATACCCCTGGCTCCGCAGCTGCTCCAGGGTGCGCCGGTGCTCGCCGGGGCTCCCGTCGACCAGCGGGGCGAGCAGCATCATCTTGCTCCCCTCCGGCTCCGCCAGGATGCGATCGACCATCTCCGAGACCGTGCTCGCCTCCAGGGCGACCTGGTGCTCGGGGCAGTACGGGATGCCGGCCCGGGCGAAGAGCAGGCGCAGGTAGTCGTGGATCTCGGTCACGGTGCCCACCGTGGAGCGCGGATTGTGGGACGCCGATTTCTGCTCGACCGAGATCGCCGGCGACAGCCCCTCGATGTGATCCACGTCGGGCTTGTCCATCATCGACAGGAACTGCCGCGCGTAGGCGGACAACGACTCTACGTAGCGCCGCTGCCCCTCCGCATAGAGGGTGTCGAAGGCCAGCGACGACTTCCCCGACCCCGACGGCCCGGTGATCACCACCAGGCAGTTGCGCGGGATGTCGATATCCAGGTTGTCGAGGTTGTGGGTGCGGGCGCCGCGGATGCGGATATGGTCCATGCTGCTCTCGACGCGATGTGGCCGGCGAACCGTTTAAGGTACCGCGCCAGGGACGACATGTCAGGCCGCCGGCGCTGCTGCGGCCGGTTTCGCCGGACCGGCAAAACCTTTACATTGAGGCCAGCTGTGGGGCGGCAGACACGGAGCGTGGCCGCCCCGCTTCGCCGGCCGCGACGCGGCCCCATCCCACTGTTCACTAAAGACTTTTCGGAGGAGCACGGCCATGGCCAGCAGAGGCGTCAACAAGGTCATCCTGATCGGCAACCTGGGGAGGGACCCCGAGGTCCGTTACACCGCGTCGGGCAGCGCGGTGGCCAACGTCGCCCTGGCGACCTCGGACACCTGGCGCGACCGTCAGACCGGTGAACAGCAGGAGCGCACCGAGTGGCATCGCGTGGTCATGTTCAACCGCCTCGGCGAGATCGCCGGCGAGTACCTGCGCAAGGGCAGCAAGGTCTACATTGAAGGCCGCCTGCAGACGCGCAAATGGCAGGACCAGAACGGCCAGGACCGGTACACCACGGAGATCGTCGCCAACGAGATGCAGATGCTCGACAGCCGCGGCGGTGGGGGCGGTGCCGCGCCCATGGGCGGCGGCGGCGACCAGCGCCCGGCTCAGGCCCCGGCCGGCGACGCCGGTGGTGGCAGTGGCGGCGGCGGCATGCAGGAAGCCCCGGCGGATTTCGACGACGATATCCCATTCTGATCGGGACTTTTCAGCGACAGCCGATCGACCCACCCCGAGGCCCGCCCAGTGCGGGCCTCGGAGTTTCGGGTGCTCCCAACCCAGCCCCGCCTCTACAAATCAGGCCGGACTCGGCAGCGCCTCCTGCGCCGGCAAGGCCGTGTGCCGCAGGCGCAGGCTGTTGGTGACCACCAGCAGGCTGGAGAGGCTCATCGCCCCGGCGGCCATCATCGGTGAGAGCAGCACCCCGAAGAAGGGGTACAGGGCACCCGCAGCCACCGGCATCAGGGTCACGTTGTAGACGAAGGCCCAGAACAGGTTTTGCCGGATGGTGCGGAAGGTCTGCCGGGCCAGTCCCAGGCCCCGCGCCACGCTGCGCGGGTCGCCGGCCATGATCACCACGTCGCCGGCCTCGATGGCCACGTCCGTCCCGGTGCCCACGGCCACCCCGACATCGGCCCGGGCCAGCGCCGGGGCGTCGTTGATGCCGTCACCGACGAAGGCCACGTGCCGCCCCTCGGCCTGCAGGTCGCTGATGGCCGTCTCCTTGTCGGCAGGCAGCACCTCGGCGCGGACCTCGCGGATGGCCAACTCGGCGGCGACCGCCTCGGCGGTCGCCCGGTCGTCGCCGGTGAGCATCACCGTCCGCAGACCCATCCCCTGCAGGGCCACCACCGCGTCCTTGGCCCCCTCCTTGATCGGGTCCGCCACGGCCATCAGCCCGGCGATGCGCCCGTCGATGGCCACGTACATCGGCGTCCGGCCGCGCCGGGCCAGGGCATCGGCCTGCTCGGCCTGATCCGGCTCGATGGCTGCCCCCAGGGTCTCCATATAGCGCCGGGCGCCGATGGCCACGTCGGCCCCCGCCACCCGGCCGCGGATGCCGAAGCCGGCAACGGCCTCGACCCCTTCGGCCGCGGGCACCGCCAGCCCGCGCTCCCGCGCGGCCGCCACGACGGCCTCGCCCAGCGGGTGCTCGCTGTGCGCCTCCACCGCCGCGGCTCGAGCCAGGACCTCGTCGTACTGCCAGCCGCCCCGGGGCACTAGCTCCGTCAGCGCCGG
The DNA here is from genome assembly GCF_000015585.1 of Halorhodospira halophila SL1. Taxonomy (NCBI): domain Bacteria; kingdom Pseudomonadati; phylum Pseudomonadota; class Gammaproteobacteria; order Chromatiales; family Ectothiorhodospiraceae; genus Halorhodospira; species Halorhodospira halophila. The sequence goes on from NC_008789.1 coordinate 2,398,486, forward strand.
GCGCCCCTCGGTCAGGGTGCCGGTCTTGTCCAGCACCACGGTGTCGATGCCGGCCGAGGCCTGGAAGGCCGCCCCGCGACGGAAGAGGATGCCCTGCTCGGCGCCACGCCCGGTGCCCACCATGATGGCCATGGGCGTAGCCAGGCCCATGGCGCAGGGGCACGCGATCAGCAGCACCGCCGCGGCCACGACCAGGGCGTGGTCGATGCCGAACCCGAGCGCGGTCCACAGCACCACCGCGCTGAGGGCCAGGAAGATGGCCCCCCAGACGACGACGCCGGCCACCCGGTCCACCAGGGACTGGATGGGGGGCTTGGAGGCCTGGGCCCCCTCGACCATGCGCACGATCTGGCCAAGGACCGTGTCGCCCCCGACCCGGGTGGCGCGGAAGCTAAAGGCGCCGCTGCCGTTGATGGTGCCGCCGATGACCTCGTCCCCGGCACCCCGGCCCACCGGCACCGGCTCTCCGGTGACCATGGACTCGTCGATGTAGCTCGAGCCCTCGACCACCTCGCCGTCCACCGGCACCCGCTCGCCCGGGCGCACCAGCACCCGCTCCCCGGGCCGGACCTCCTCGACCGCGACCTCGCTGACCACACCGTCGCGCTCGACGCGCGCGGTCGGGACCTGCAGGGCCATCAACCGCTGGATGGCCTGCGAGGCCCGGCCACGGCTCTTGAGCTCGAGATAGCGCCCCACCAGGACCAGGGTGATGATCACGCCGATGGCCTCGAAGTAGACACCGCGGGCCCCTTCGGGGAACAGCCCGGGGGCGATCAGCACGGTGGTGGAGTAGCACCACGCCGCCGAGGTGCCGAGCATGACCAGGGTGTTCATCTCGGGGGCCAGGCGGCGCAGCGCCGGGAGTCCGTGGATGAAGAACCGCCGCCCCGCCCAGCCCAGGACCGGCGTGGCCAGTGCCCACTCCACCCAGAGCCAGGCGCGCTCCGGCGCCAGGGCGGCCATGGCGTCCGCCAGGGCCGGCCAGAGCATCGGGCCCATGGCCACCAGGACCAGCGGGATCGTCAGCGTGGCGGCGATGACCAGATCACGCCAGAGATCGCTCAGCTCGCGGTCGCGACCCGCCGCGGCCTCTTCATCACTCTTGCGCGGCGAGGCCCGGAACCCGCCCCGGGTCAGGGCCTCGGCGATGGCGGCGGGGCTGACCTGGGCCGGATCGTAGGCGATGGTGGCCCGCTCGGTGGCCAGGCTGACCGAGGCCTCGGTGACCCCGGGCAGGCGCCCGGCGATGCGTTCCACCCGCGCCACACAAGAGGCGCAGGACATCCCCTCGACGCTGAGCTCGATGCGCGCCTCGGCCATTCGGCCTCCTCGCGCCCGGATGTTGGGGCGCTTAGTCGTCGGTAACCATACCGGTGAAGCCCAGCTCTTCCAGGCGCTGAGCGACCATGGCCGGATCGGGGCGTCCCTCCACGGCGGCCTCGTCGTCCTCGGCGCTGACGCTGACCACCCGCTCCACCCCGGGCAGGCTCTCCAGGGCCTCACGTACCGAGGCCTCGCAATGGGCGCAGCTCATGCCCTCAATCCGGATTCTGACCGTTTCCATGACTTGCTCCGTCTGCTTGGATCCGTTGCTCCAGCTTATCGACCTTGGCGTGCAGTTCGCGCAGGTGGTGAAGCATCTCTTCGCGCTCGTTGTGGGCCTTCTCCTCGGAGGCGACCCGCTTCTCTTCCTCTTCTTCCCAGTGCAGGGACTGCATGCTATTGACGATGATACCGATGAAAAGGTTCAGAACGGTAAACGCCGACACCAGGATAAAGGCTACGAAGTAGAACCACGCCCCGGTGTACTCCTCCATCACCGGGCGGGCGATGGCCTCTGACCAGCTCTCCAGCGTCATCACCTGGAACAGGGTGTACATGCTCGCACCGATGCTGCCAAACCAGTCGGGGAAGGTGTTGCCGTAGAGCTCGGTGCCCATCACGGCAAAGACGTAGTAGACCAGCCCGAGCAGCACCCCGATCCAGCCGATGCCCGGCAGGGCGCGCAGCAGCGACTCGACAATGATGCGCAGCCGGGAGACCTGGGAGAGCAGCCGCAGCAGGCGCAGGATGCGCAGCGCGCGGAGCACCGAGTAAGCGCCGGCGTCGGGGACCAGGGAGATCGCCACGATGCCGAAGTCGAAGAGGTTCCAGGGCCCTCGGAAGAAACGTGGCCCCCAGGCCACGACCCGCAGCGCGATCTCGACGACGAAGAAGGCGAGGATGAGTTCGTTGATCAGCGGGATGGCCCCACGACTCCACGCCACCAGATCGTCCGAGGTCTCCAGCCCCAGGGTGACGCCGTTGATGCAAATCACGGCAATGACCGTGTTCTGGAACAGCCGCGCCTCAACCAGCCCCTGCAGACGCGCGTGCCATTCCCTGATCGGGGAGCGCGCCCCCGAGCCCCGGTCACTTGAAAAAGCCAAACCCGCCTCCATCTTTAGAGTTACGGACGGGGGCACCAGCCACTGGGCCCCACTCCGAAGAACCCCCCAGTATAACGAGACAGGAGGTGATGCGTATGACACTCATGCGTTACGACCCCTGGAGCACACTGCGCGACCTGCAGAGCGACCTGGACCGGATCTTCGCCCCGGGCTCGGCTCGCCCTGGCGCGCTGGCGCGGGCCGGCGAGGACAACGGCGAGACCGCCAGCAATTGGCTGCCGGCCGTGGACATCCGCGAGGATGAGCAGAACTACGTGGTCCACGTCGACCTGCCCGGCGTCTCCCCCGAGGAGATCGATGTGGCCATGGACAACGGCATGCTGACCATCAAGGGTCAGCGCGAGTCGGAGGAGACCGAGAGCGGCGCCAACTGGAAGCGCCTGGAACGGGTCCGTGGCACCTTCTTCCGCCGCTTCACGCTGCCGGACAACGTGGACTCGGAGGGGATCCAGGCCCGCGCCCGCAATGGCGTCCTGGAGGTCACGGTACCCAAGCGCCAGGAAGAACCGGCCAAGCGCATCCAGGTGCAGGCGGCCGACGAGTAACCCTTCGCATCAACGACCCACCCGCCGCGGCCTCGCCGCGGCTTTTTTGTGGCTACAGGCGCCATCCGCCGGACGCGCGGGGTTGGGGTTCCCCCGCCGGCTGGCGCATACTGCCGGTTATGGAGCTTCGAAGCCGGACAAGAGCGGGACGGGTGGGCCTCGGGCTGGTACTCGCCGCCGTGACGCTGGGGGCGTGCACCGGCTATGGCCACCAGCAGCGACCGGCCCCCGAACCGACCGACACCCAGCCCGACTACTCGGACCCGCGCCAGTGGCCGGGTAGCCACCAGCTCGACCCGGATGCCGGCGATCGCAGCACCCGGGACGAAATGCGCGCGGCCGGCACCGAGATGTACAACCTGGGTCGCGATGCCGAACTCGAGGCGGGGGTCCGCGAACTCCAGCAAGGCATCCGCCAGGAACAGTCCGAGGTCCTCGGCACCTTCCCGGAGATCTACGGTCGCGGCGCCTGGCGGCGCTTCCCGACGCGCTAGGGTGACGGCCTGGCTAGCCCTCGCGACCGTGGGGGACGACCACCACGGGGCAGGACGCGTGCTGCAGCACCTGGTGGCTCACCGAGCCGAGCAACAGGCCGGCAAAGCCGCCGTGACCGCGGCTGCCGACAACGAACAGCTCTGCATCCTGCCCGGCCTGATCGAGCAGCGTACCGACAATGCCGTGCCGCTCGGCATGGACCACCTCTTTGCGCAGGTCGACCCCTTCGGGCACCTCGCCGATGGCACCCACCGCCCGGTCGAGGATCGCCCGCGCCTCCGCTTCCAGCTCCGAGGCAGCAGGGGCCACCAGCACACCGAGATCCGAGTCCAGGTAACGCCGGTCGATGACGTAGATCGCCCGCACCGGGCAGCGGCGCAGCGCCGCCTCGTTGACCGCCCAGTTGAGGGCACGCTGCGCTCCTGTGGAGCCGTCCATACCCACCACAATCGAACTCATAAGCCCCCCTTGGGTCGTGCAGGCTGTTTTTCGACGGACCGAGTGAATTATAGTCCAGTGACCATCGGCACAGACTACGGGGAAAGGAAGGCGAAATGAATGCCATCTGGCTTGCGGTTGCCGTTGTCGCCCTCTACATCTTTGGATGGCTCTGGTACTCACGGTTCCTAGCGGAGCGGATCTACCGTCTGGACCCGAACTTCGTCACACCGGCCCACCGCTACCGGGACGGCGTCGACTTTGTCCCCACCAACAAGTGGGTCCTCTGGGGGCACCACTTCACCTCGGTCGCCGGCGCAGCGCCGATCGTCGGCCCGGCCATCGCCATGTACTGGGGCTGGGGGCCCGCCCTGGCCTGGGTGGCCCTAGGGACCGTCTTCGCCGCCGGCGTGCACGACTTCGGCGCCCTGGTGCTCTCCAACCGCCACCGCGGTCAGTCGGTGGGCACCATGGCCAACCGGATCATTGGCCGCCGCGCCAAGCTCTTGTTCCTGTTCATCATCCTGATCCTCATCCTGATGGTGAACGCGGTCTTCGCCTGGGTGATCGCCAACCTGTTCATCAGCAACCCGGCCGCGGTCCTGCCGGTGGTCCTGCAGGTGCCGGTGGCGATCTGGATCGGCTACATGGTCCTGCGCCGCGGCGGCAGCCTGCTGGTGCCGTCGCTGATCGCCCTGGTGATCATGTACGGCACGGCCATCCTCACCACGCACTACGAGTTCCTGCAGATCGACCTGGTGCGCTGGTTCGGCGGTGAGGGCGAGACCACCGCCCTGTTTGGGCTGGAGGCCACCCCGGCCAGTTTCCTGATCTGGATCCTGGTCCTGCTGGCCTACGTCTACTTCGCCAGCACCCTGCCGGTGTGGAAGCTCCTGCAACCCCGGGACTACATCAACGCCCAGCAGCTGGTGGTCGGCCTGGGCATCCTCTACCTCGGTCTGTTCGTGATGCAGCCGGAGATCACGGCGCCGGCCTACAACACCGAGGCCACCACCTCCTGGTTCCCGCTGCTGTTCATCACCATCGCCTGCGGCGCCATCTCCGGCTTCCACGGGCTGGTGGCCTCGGGGACCTCCTCGAAGCAGCTGGACAAGGAGACCGACGCCCGCACCGTCGGCTACCTGGGGGCCCTGGGTGAGGGAACCCTGGCGCTGATCACCATCATCGCCGTGGCCACCCTGTTCGCCGGCACCGCCGAGTTCACGGACAGCTACTCGAGCTTCGCCGCGGCCGGCCAGGCCGGCGTCGGCAACTTCGTCGAAGGCGCCTCGCAGCTGGCGGGCGGCATCGGCATCCCGTCCGACGTGGCGGCCACCATCGTGGCGCTGATCATCGTCTGCTTCGCCGCCACCACGCTCGACTCGGCGGTCCGCCTGCTGCGCTACATCATCGGCGAGCTCGGCACCGAGTACCGCATCCCCAACCTCACCCGCCGCCACGTGGCCACCTCGCTGGCCGTGGGCCTGACCGCCTTCCTGGTGCTGGTCCCGGACGGGGGCGAAGGCCTCGGCTCCGGCGGTTACCTGCTCTGGCCGCTGTTCGGCACCTCCAACCAGCTGCTGGCCGGGATCACGCTGATGCTGATCTCGCTGTGGCTGTATCGGAAGGGGCGCAGCCCGATCCCCACCCTGATCCCAATGGTCTTCCTGCTGGCCATGACCATCTGGGCCATGACCGAGCAGGTGGTCCTGGAGTGGTCGGGGCTGCGCGAGGCCGACGCCGAGTGGCTGCTCTTCGGTCTGGGCGCGGTAATCCTCGGCTTCGCCATCTGGATCCTGCTCGAGGCGGTGCGGCTGTTCCGCAACCGCGACGAGCTGGAGGCCCTGCGTGACCCGGCTGACGAAGAGCCGGAGCGGGAGCGGTCATGAGCGCGGCGGACTCCTCCTGGTGGGCCTTACTGCAGCAGCTGCTGCGCGGCTACGACCAGTCGCTGCGCCTGGGCCACGATGCCGAGGTAAAACGGGAGCTACAGGAGCAGGAGGATCTGATCCTGTTGATGCTGTTCGGGGAGGCCATGGGCCTCCCCAACCCGGCCTCCTACTACACCCTGGAGCTCTATCCGGCGCTCATCGAGTCGTACCACGAGTGGCATCAGCGGATGGGCATGGACCACTCGCCGCTGGATCACATCCGGTGCTGTTAGGCGTCGGCCCGTGGAGGCATCGCGGTGATGCATGAACCGATCCTCTTCTTTTCCGGCAAGGGCGGCGTGGGCAAGACCACCACGGCAGCCGCCCACGCCTTGGCGGCCGCGGACAGCGGACGACGGGTGCTGCTGGTATCCACCGACCCGGCCCACAACCTGGGCGACGCCTTCAGCCAACCACTCGGCGGACAGCCGACGCGGGTGGCACCGAACCTCGATGCCATCGAGATCGACCCGGATGCGGAGTGCGCCCGCTACATCGAGCAGGTCAAGCAGAACATCCGGGCCACAGTGCGCTCGACGATGATCGAGGAGGCCGAACGCCAGATCGACATGGCCGGCCGCGCCCCGGGGGCCTACGAGGCGGCGCTGTTCGATCGCATGGTCGGAATCCTGCTGGACGAGGCCCATCCGGGCGAGGCGAAGGGGTACGATCAGGTGGTCTTCGATACGGCCCCCACCGGCCATACCATCCGACTGCTGACCCTGCCGGAGCTCATGGGGGCGTGGGTGGACGGCCTGCTCCGCCAGCGCACGGAGCACAACCGGGAGCGGTCGCAGTGGCTCGGCGACGGAGAGGTCCCGGAGGATCCGCTCTACGATCTGCTCAGTGAGCGGCGCCGACGCATCGCGGCGGTGCGCGACCTGATGCTGGATCCGGCCATGACAGCCTTCGTCTTTGTCCTCACTCCGGAGCACCTGCCGGTGGAGGAGACGCGGCGTGCGCTGGCGGACCTCGACAGCCACCAGCTTCGGGTCGGGGCGCTGGTGATCAACAAGGTGCTGCCGGAGGAGGCCGACGGTACCTTCGTGGCCCAGCGTCGCGCCGCGGAGGCGGAGCACCTAGCGGCGATCGAACGGCATTTCGCGGAACGGCGGCGCTACTACGTGCCGCTTCGCGCCGCGGACGTGCGCGACCTGGACGACCTGCGCGCCATCGCCGGGCACCTGCGGGACTGACCCCGGCGCGGGGGATGCCCCCGGTCCGCCGGCGTCGAACGAGCGCGCCCCTGCGGGGTCCCCTGCGCTGCTCACCGGCGCGGGGCCGCTCGCTTAACTCGCGGCGCTGGCGCGCCGCTCGGACAAAACCTCGCTGACCAGCGCGAACCGGTCAAGGTTCGCGCTGGGCCCCCGCGCCGGCTGCGCGGCTCGGCGCGCTCAATGACGCCGGCGGACCGGGGGCATCCCCCGCGCCGGGGTCAATCCGCTGCGCCGAGATCGAGCACCGTGGCGCCGGTGGTCGCCCGCGCCTCCAGATCCGTGTGGGCCCGGGCCGCCTTCTCCAGCGGGTAGCGCCGCCCCACCGCCGGCTCGATCACCCCCTGCGTAAGGGCATCGTAGTAGGCCGACGCTCCGGCCAGCAGCTCGTGCCGATCGGCGATGTAGTGGAACAGCACCGGCCGGGTCAGGAACAGCGACCCCTTCTGCGCCAGCAGCCCGGGCTCGATGGCAGGCGGAGCCCCCGAGGCATTGCCGTAACTGACCATCATCCCCAGTGGGCGCAGGCAATCCAGCGAGGCCTCGAAGGTGGCCGCCCCCACCGAGTCGTAGACCACATCCACACCGCGTCCCCCGGTGATCGCCTCGACCTTCTCGCGGAAGTCGTCTTGGGTGTAGAGGATGGGGTGGTGACAGCCGTGCTCGGCGGCCACCTGCGCCTTGTCCTCGTCGCCCACGGTGCCGATCACCGTGGCCCCGAGGTAGTCCGCCCACTGACAGAGGATCTGCCCCACCCCGCCCGCGGCGGCGTGGATCAGCAGCGTATGCCCCCGGCGCACCGGGAAGGTACGGTGCAGCAGCAGCCACGCCGTGAGGCCGCGGAGAGTCGTGCCACCGGCCACCGCGTCCTCCACCTCGTCGGGGACCGGGATCAGGCGATCCGCCGGCAGCACGCGGGCCTCGGCGTAGGCGCCGGGTGGCGGCGTGGCATACGCCATCCGTTCCCCGGTCTGCACCCCGCGGACCCCGTCGCCGACCGCCTCGACCACACCACAGGCCTCGACCCCGATGCCGTGGGGCAGCTGGGGCAGCGGGTACAACCCGCTGCGGTGGTAGCAGTCGATGAAGTTGACCCCGCAGGCGGTCTGGCGCAACAGGACCTCACCCGGACCGGGGGCGGGCACGTCGATCTCCTCGACCTGGAGTTGCTCGGGGCCACCCGTTTGATGGATGCGGACAGCGCGGGCCATGGCGTCCTCCTGTTGGCCGGGCGGCGCCGCTCAGGCGCCGGTGTCCAGCCCTTTGAGATAGTCCCGGAAGGCCGGGCCGAGTTCCGGATGTTCGAGTCCGTAGGCCACCGTGGCCTGCAGGTAGCCGAGCTTACTGCCGCAGTCGTAGCGTTCGCCGGCGTACTCGTAAGCGTACACCGACTCTTCCGCCATCAGGGAGACGATGGCATCGGTGAGCTGGATCTCCCCCCGGTGGTCGGGCTCGGTCCGGTCGAGGTGGTCGAAGATGTTGCGTGACAGGATGTAGCGTCCGACCACCGCCAGATTCGACGGGGCCTCAGCGGGGCTGGGCTTCTCGACCATGCCGCGCACGGCGGTCACCCCGTCGGCCACGGTCTCGCCCTCGACGACGCCGTACTTGTCCGTCTCGGCCTGCGGAACGCGCTCGACACCGAGCACCGAACCACCGCGGGCGGCGGCCACCTCGGCCATCTGGGCCAGCGCCGGGGCACCGTCACCGGCGTTGATCAGGTCGTCGGCGAGAATGACGCCGAACGGTTCACGGCGGCCGACCGCCGGACGGGCACAGGCGACGGCGTGCCCCAGCCCCAGGGCCTCGCCCTGGCGGATGTAGATACAGCTGACCCCCTTGGGCACGGTGTCCTTGACCAACCGGAGGAGCTTCTCCTTGCCCTTGGCCTCGAGTTCCCGCTCCAGTTCGGTGGCGGTATCGAAGTGGTCCTCGATGGCGCGCTTGGTGCGACCGGTGACGAAGACCAGGTACTCGGCGCCGGCGGCCACGGCCTCTTCCACGGCGTACTGGATCAGCGGCTTGTCGACGACCGGCAGCATCTCCTTGGGACTGGCCTTGGTGGCCGGCAGGAAGCGAGTGCCGAGCCCGGCCACCGGGAAGACGACGGTTCGGATGGGGTAGTTGGCGCTCAAGATACGACCTCCTGACGTTGTTCGGTCATTCCCTGTGCCGCCGGCCGGCGGCGATCCGGCCGACGGCCCTACCGGGTAAGGTAGGGGCCGATCTCAGCCAACCCAAGCCCGCGCATTACGGAACATGCGCAGCCATGGCCCGTCCTCGCCCCACTCCGACGGATGCCAGGAGTACTGCACGCTTCGGAAGACCCGCTCGGGGTGGGGCATCAGGATGGTGGCCCGGCCATCTTCGCTGGTGAAGCCGGTCACCCCTCCGGCCGAGCCGTTGGGGTTGGCCGGGTAGGTCTGTGCCGGCTGGCCGTAACCGTCGATGTAGCGAAGCACCGGTCGGGCCGAGTCCGCATCGCCGGCGCCGAAGTCCACCCGCCCCTCGCCATGGGCGACCGCCAGCGGGAGCCGCGAGCCGGCCATGCCGCGCAGCAGTACCGAGGGGGAGTCGAGCACCTCCACCAGGGCCAGGCGCCCCTCGAACTGCTCGGAGCGATTGCGCACGAAACGCGGCCAGGCCTCGGCGCCGGGGATGAGATCGCGCAGATGGGCCAGCATCTGGCAGCCGTTGCACACCCCCAGGCTGAATGTATCGGGGCGCTGGAAGAAGGCGTGGAAGGCCTCCCGGGCGCCCTCGTGGAAGCGGATGCTCTTGGCCCACCCCCCGCCGGCGCCGAGCACGTCGCCGAAGGAGAAGCCGCCACAGGCCGCGAGACCGTGGTAGCTGCCGAGGTCGTCCCGTCCGGACAGGATATCGCTCATGTGCACATCCACGGCCTCGAACCCGGCGGCATGGAAGGCCGCCGCCATCTCCACGTGGCCATTGACCCCCTGCTCGCGGAGGACCGCCACGCGGGGGCGGGCGCCCGTGGCGATGTACGGAGCCGCCACGTCCTCGCCCGGCTCGAAGGTCAGCCGAGTGGCTGTCAGCCCGGGGTCGTCGGCGACCGGGATGGCGTCGAAGGCCTCGGCGGCGCACTCGGGGTCGTCGCGCAGGGCCTGCATGCGATAGCTGGTCTCGGCCCAGCGCCGCTGCAGCTCCCGGCGACACCGATCCAGCAGCACGTCGCCCTGGCCGCGGACCACCACGCGGTCATCCGGGCGCGGGTGCCCCAGCCGGCGCACGCGCACCCCCTCAGGGGCTTCGGCAGCGGCCGCCTCGAGGGCGTCCGCCTCGGCGGTGGCAAGCTGCAGGACCAGACCGGGCTCTTCGCTGAATGCGGCGGCCAGGTGGCGGTCCGCGGCCTCGCCGCCCAGGGTGTCCAGATCGATCTCGAAACCGCAGCGCCCGGCGAAGGCCATCTCGCAGAGGGTGACCAGCAGACCGCCGTCCGAGCGGTCGTGGCAGGCGAGGACGCGCCCTTCGGCCAGCAGGCCCTGCACGCGATCGAAGGCCCAGCGCAAAGCGGCCGGGCTATCCAGATCGGCCGGGCGCTCGCCGACGCGGCGGTAGACCTGCGCCAGGGCCGAGCCGCCCAGCCGGTGCTGGTCGCCGCTGAGCTCCAGGGCGACCAGCACGCTGTCGTCCTGCGGTTGCAGCTGCGGCGTCACCGCCCGACGCACATCGGCCACCGGGGCGAAGGCCGAAACCACCAGGGAGACCGGCGCCGTGACGCTCCGCTGCCCGCCGGCCTCCTCCCAGACCGTGCGCATGGACAGCGAGTCCTTGCCCACTGGGATGGCGACCCCCAGCTCGGGGCAGAGCTCCCGACCGACGGCGGCCACCGTGTCGTACAGCGCCGCGTCCTCCCCCTCGTGGCCGCAGGCGGCCATCCAGTTGGCGGAGAGGTTCACCGCCGACAGCGACCCCACCCCGGCGGCAGCCAGGTTGGTCAGGGCCTCGGCCACCGCCAGGCGACCGGAAGCCGGGGCGTCGAGGATGGCCACCGTGGGCCGTTCGCCCACCGCCATGGCCTCCCCGGCGTAGCCGCGGTAATCGGAGACTGTCACCGCGCAGTCGGCCACTGGCACCTGCCAGGGCCCGACCATCTGATCCCGGACCACCTGCCCGGTGACGGTGCGATCGCCGATGGTGATCAGGAACTCCTTGGAGGCGACCGCGGGCAGCTGCAGAACCCGTTCCAGGGCCTCGGCGACGGTCACCCCGGCGAGATCCAGGGGGGCGCCGGCCACCGGCCGACGACGCACGTCGCGAAGCATCTTCGGCGGCTTGCCCAGGAGCAGCTCCATGGGCAGGTCCACCGGCGTGTTGTCGAAGTGGCCGTCCCCGACCACCAACTCCCGCGCGTCGGTGGTCTCGCCGACCACCGCGTAGGGGCAGCGCTCGCGGGCACACAGGGCCTCGAACTCGGCCAATCGCTCGGGATCGACGGCGAGGACGTAGCGCTCCTGGGACTCGTTGCACCAGATCTCCAGCGGCGACATACCCGGGTCGTCGATGGGGATAGTGCGCAGCTCGATGCGTCCACCGCGGTCGGCGTCGTCGAGGATCTCGGGGATGGCGTTGGACAGACCGCCGGCACCGACGTCGTGGATCGACAGGATCGGGTTCGTCTCGCCGCGGGCGGTGCAGGCGTCCAGCACACCCTGTGCGCGACGCTGCATCTCGGGGTTGTCGCGCTGCACCGAGGCCAGATCCAGCGACTCATCGCCCGCGCCACTGGCCACCGACGAGGCGGCCCCGCCGCCCAAGCCGATGAGCAGGGCCGGGCCGCCCAGCACCACCACCGGCGTCCCCACCGGGAGGCTGCGCTTGTGGACGTGGGCGTCGCGGATGTTGCCCATGCCGCCGGCGATCATGATCGGCTTGTGGTAGCCGCGCACCTGCTCGCCGCCGCCGGGGCCGGGGGCCGGCAACTCCAGGGTGCGGAAGTAGCCGCTGAGCGCCGGCCGCCCGAACTCGTTGTTGTAGCCGGCTGCCCCCAGCGGGCCGTCGAGCATGATCGCCAGCGGAGAGGCGATCCGGCGCGGCCGGGCCTCCGGGCCTTCCCAGGGCTGCGGGAAGCCGGGGATGCGCAGATCGGAGACCGAGAAGCCGGTCAGCCCTGCCTTGGTGCGACCGCCGATGCCGGTCGCGGCCTCATCGCGGATCTCGCCGCCGGCACCCGTAGCGGCGCCGGCAAAGGGCTCGATGGCGGTGGGGTGGTTGTGGGTCTCGACCTTCATCACCAGATGGGCCGGCTCCGGGTGCTCGCGGTAGCACCCGTCGGCCCCGGCGTGCAGGCGCCGGGCGTCGTAGCCGGCGGCCACGGCGGCGTTGTCGCTGTAGGCCGAGAGCACCCCCTCGGGGCTGGCCTCGTGACTGCGCCGGATCATGGCGAACAGCGACTGCGGCTGCCCCTCACCGTCGATGACCCAGTCGGCATTGAAGATCTTGTGTCGGCAGTGCTCCGAGTTCGCCTGGGCGAACATCATCAGCTCGACGTCGGTGGGATTGCGACCCAGACCGTCGTAGCTCTCGAGCAGGTAATCGATCTCGTCCTCGGCCAGCGCCAGGCCCAGCTCGGCGTCGGCCCGGACCAGCGCCTCGCGGCCACCACCGAGGATATCGACCTCGGCCACCGGGCGCGGCTGGCTGTCGCGGAACAGGGCCTCGGCCTCCTCGGGGCCGGCGAGAACGGCGTCGGTCAGCGGGTCGTGGATGGCCGCGACCAGCGCCTGGCGCGCAGCCCCCTCCAGGGGGCCGTCGGTAGTGATGCGAAACAGGGTCCCGCGCTCGATACGTTCGATATCGCTCAGCCCGCAGTTGCGGGCGATATCCGTGGCCTTGCTCGACCAGGGAGAAACGGTGCCGGGCCGAGGCACCACCAAGAGCGTGGTGACCTCGCCCTCCGCCGCGGACGGCGCCGGGTAGTCGGCGCCGTAGTCGAGCAACTGCAGCAGGATCTCATGCTGCGCTTCGGAAAGGGGGCGGGACGTGGCGGCAAAGTGGCAGTACGTCGCATCGACGGCGCGCACCGCAGCACAGGCGTCACGGAGTTCGTCCCGCAGCTTGTCGAGGCGAAAGGGAGAGAGGGCGCGTTTTCCGGGGATCTGCAACATGGTCAGTAGAGCTGGCGATCGAGCAGGGTCAGGAGCCGTTCCGCCACCGCTTCCGCGGCTGGATCGCCGTTCTCATCGCGGACCTTGGCCACGACCTGCCCGTTGTCGCGGCCGATCTGGATACGGAAGCGCTGGGGCGAAGTGTCGATCCGTTCGGCGCCACCGAACCAGCGCGCGAACAGGCCGGGCTGCTCGATCTGCTCATCGGCCCGTGGCTCGTAGCGGATCAGGTAGTAGAGGTCGTCGCGCTGGCGCTCCAGGACGGTGAAATCGAGCCGGTTGAGGGCGGCCCCGGTACCCATCCACGCCTGGTTGATGCCCATGTCCAGCGCCAGCCGGGGATCTCCGTCGACGTCGGTGAGCCGGGACGGGATGGTACGCTCGACCTCCACCGGCAGCTCGGCGTCGGCATCCGGCTCCGGAGGCACTGGATCATCCTCGGCGAGCTCGGGCTCACCGACCAGATCCGGCGGGATGACGAGGTGATCCGGGTATTCGGCCTCGTCGCGGGTCAGCGGGTCCGTGGCACAGGCGCCCAGCAGCCCGGTGGCGAGCACCGCCACCAGGACCCAGCGGGCGCCATTGGCGACCCGGCCCCTCACAGCAGACCGGCGTCTTGCATCGCCTGGCGCACCCGGGCCTGCCCGGCCTCGGTCAGGCGGGTCATGGGCAGGCGCATACCGGAACCGGCCATGCCGAGCTCCTCCACCGCCCACTTCACCGGTACCGGGTTAGGCTCGCAGAACATCGCCTGGTGCAGGGGCGTCAGGCGCTCGTTGATGGCCTCGGCGGTCTGCATGTCGCCGGCCAGGGCGGCCGCACAGAGGTCGTGCATCTGCCGCGGGACGACATTGGCGCTGACCGAGATCACCCCCTTGCCACCGACCCGCATCATGCCCAGGGCGTTGAAGTCGTCGCCGGCGAAGACATCCAGCCGATCACCGCAGCGGCGGATCACCTCCTCGGCCCGCTCCACGGTGCCCTGGGCCTCCTTGAGGCCGACCACGTTGGGCAGGTCGGCAAGGCGCTCGACGGTCTCGGGGAGCATGTCGCACCCAGTGCGGCCCGGCACGTTGTAGAGGATCTGAGGGATGGGCACCGCCTCGGCGATGGCGCTGAAGTGCTGAACCAGCCCTTCCTGGGTGGGCTTGTTGTAGTAGGGCACCACCAGCAGCGCCGCATCACAGCCGGCCTCCATGGCGCTGCGGGTCAGCTCGATGGCCTCCCAGGTCGAGTTGGCACCGGTGCCGCCGATCACCGGGATTCGGCCCGCAGCGGCCTCGACCGTGGCGCGGATCACATCCCGGTGCTCTTCGTAGTCGAGAGTGGCCGATTCGCCGGTGGTCCCCACGGCAACGATGGCGTCACTGCCCTGCTCGACGTGATACTCGACCAGCTGCTTGAGCGCCTTCTCATCCACGGCGTCCCGAATTCCATCCTGCGCCTTCATCGGGGTGACCATCGCCACCATGCTGCCGCGGAACATCACCACCTCCGTCATCGGTCACGAGTCTGATCGGCAAGGGGGTCATGGTACTAAGCGGGCTGCGCGGCGCCAAGCAAGGATCCCCACCGGACCCCGACGCACCGTGACCGGGTTCCGTGCTAGACTGCCGCCGCATACCCAACAGGGCGAGCAGCGCGATGCACAACCTGATGGTCATCACCGCCCTCGGACACGACCGCCCCGGCATCGTCCGCGAACTAGCCAGTGCAGTGACCGAGACCGGCTGCAACATTGCCGACAGCCGCATGAGCGTGCTCGGCGGCGAGTTCGCCATGATCCTGATGGTCTCTGGGCGCTGGAACGAACTGGCCAAACTCGAGACCAGCCTGCCCCACTCGGCACGGCGCATGGGCCTGGAGATCCACATCCAGCGCACCGAACCGGCCGCCACCGGCGAACAACTGCTGCCCTACTCGGTGGAGGTGGTCGCCCTGGATCACCCGGGGATCGTCGCCGAACTGGCCAACTTCTTCGCCACCCGCGAGATCAACATCCGCGACATGCAGACCGCCAGCTACGCCGCGGCCCACACCGGAACCCCGATGTTCTCGGTCTACCTGACCGTGGATGTCCCGGCCGGGCTGCACATCGCCAGCCTCCGCGACGAGTTCATGGACTTCTGCGATCAGTTCAACCTGGACGCCATCATGGAGCCAGCCAAGTAGCCGCGGAACCGGACCACCCACCCCGATACGGGGATGAAAGCGCCATGAGCCACCCGCCCGCCCAACGCATCTACGTGCTCGACACGTCGGTCCTGGTGCACGACCCCACGGCACTGTTCCACTTCGAGGAGCACGACGTCTGCCTGCCGTCGGCGGTCTTGGAAGAGCTCGACGCCGCCAAAGAGGGGCTGTCCGAGGTGGCGCGCAATGCCCGGCAGGTCAGCCGCTTCCTGGACGGCCTGCTGACCGGACACACGCCGGGCTCCCTCGAAGACGGCGTGCCTCTGGGCAGCGGCGCGCCGGGCGAACCGTCCGGGCGACTGTTCTTCGAGACCGAGGGGCACGGACGCGGCGACTCGGCCATCCTGGCCGCCGCCGCGCGGCTGCGCGAGGCCCTGCCGCCGACCCCGGTACTGGTCTCCAAGGACATCAACCTGCGCATCCGTGCGCAGGTGGCCGGCATTGCCGCCGAGGACTATGAGAGCGACCGGGTCATCGATGATGTCGACCTGCTGCCCACCGGCGTCGATGCCATCCCCGCAGCGGCCTGGGACCGGGCCCGCACCCACGAGCGCGGCTACCGGGTTCCGGTGCCCCAGGACACCGTCTGGCGGGTCAACCAGTGCCTCTACGCCGAGGACGGCTTCGAGGGGGTAGTGCGTGGCTTCGAGGATGACCAGGCCATCCTGGCGCCGGTGACCGATTTCCGGGAGCACAACGCCGTCTGGGGCGTCCGTGCACGCAACCGCGAGCAGAACTTCGCCCTGCACTTGCTCATGGACCCGGAAGTCGACCTGGTCTCGCTGCTGGGCGCCGCCGGCACCGGCAAGACCCTGCTGACCCTGGCCGCCGGGCTGGCGCAGACCATGGACCAGGGGCGCTACCGGGAGGTCATCGCCACCCGGGCCACCGTGGCCATCGGCGAAGAGATCGGCTACCTGCCCGGCACCGAGGAAGAGAAGATGACCCCCTGGATGGGGGCCCTGATGGACAACCTCGAGGTCCTGAGCGCCCCGGACAGCGGCCTGGGCGGCGACTGGGCACGGGCGGCCACCGCCGATCTGCTGCACTCGCGGGTGCGCATCCGCTCGATGAGCTTCATGCGCGGCCGGACCTTCCTGGAGAAGTTCGTCATCCTCGACGAGGCACAGAATCTGACCGCCAAACAGATGAAGACGCTGATCACCCGAGCCGGCCCCGGCACCAAGGTGATCTGCCTGGGCAACATCGGCCAGATCGACACCCCCTACCTGACCGAGAGCACCTCCGGGCTGACCTACGTGGTGGACCGGCTCAAGGACTGGCCCCACAGCGGCCACGTGACCCTGCGCCGCGGCGAGCGCTCGCGGCTGGCGGACTACGCCTCCGACGTCCTCTGAGACCCGGGGCGCCGCCACGGCGGCGCCCCGCTCGGGCTCAGGGGACCAGCTCCTCCTCGACCCCTGCGGATTCGTCATCCGGCGGCTTGCGGCGCCGCACCCACGCCTTGATGATCGCCTGGATAAAGGTGGCCAACGGGATGGCGAAGAAGATCCCCCAGAATCCCCAGATCCCGCCGAAGACCAGGATCGAGACGATGATCGCCACCGGGTGGAGGTTCACCACCTCGGAGAAGAGCAGCGGCACCAGGACGTTGCCGTCGAGCACCTGGATGATGGTGTAGGCCACCAGGACGTAGACCAGCTCCTGGCTCACCCCGAAGTGGAAGTAGGCGATCAGCGCCACCGGCACGGTCATCACGAAGGCCCCGACATAGGGGATGATCACCGACAAGCCGGTGGCCACCGCGAGCAGCATGGCAAACGGCACCCCCAACAGGGAGAAGGTGATGTACGTGACCGCCCAGACGATCAGGATCTCGATGAACTTGCCGCGGACGTAGTTGCCGATCTGCTGATCGACGTCCAGCCACACCTCCGAGGCAAAGGCACGGTGGCGGGGCATATGGTTGCTGACCCACTGCAGCAACAGCCGTTTGTCCTTGAGCAGGAAGAAGACCAAAAATGGCACCAGCACCGCGTAGATCACCAGCGTGCCGAGGATCATCAGCGACTGAACCGTCACCGAGGCCACCACCCGCTGCCCCAGGTCGGTGATCTCCCGCCGGGCGGTATCGAGCATCTCGCGGATCTGCGCCTCGGAGAAGAGCTGCGGGTAATGCTCGGGCAACTGCAGCAGCAGCATCTGCCCCTGGGCGAGGATCGCCGGCAGCTGATCCACCAGCTGGCCCACCTGGCGGTAGAGCAACGGGATCAGCGCAAAGAGCACCAGGACCAGGAAGGTGGTGAGGAACAGGATGACGATCACCACCGCCAGCATCCGGGGCACCCCGGCGCGTTCGAAACCCCTCACCACCCCTTCGAGCAAGTAGGCGATCACCACGGCGGCGATCACCGGGGCGAGAATGCTGCCGAGCATCAGCAGCGCCCCGAGGCCCACCACCATCAAGACGATGAAGGCAGCGATCTGAGGGTCGTTGAATGTGCGTCGCAGCCAGCTACGAATCAGCTCCAAGGGCGCATCTCCTTCGCGGATCGCGCTTCGATGATAACGTAGCCAGAACAGACTTGCGCCTGCGGGAACTTGCATCCACGCCGCCCAGTCCAATTGTTGACCATGCTCGATCGCCTCCGCCGAACAGCCGCGGCCCTACTGATCGCCGCGCTGACGCTCACCGCCCCGGCCCCGTCGCCGGTCCAGGCGGAGAGCGCCCAGCTGCCGCAGCTTGGCGTACCGGGGGCGGACGCCCTGCCCGTGCACAAGGAGCGCGAACTGGGGGCCAAAATCATGCGCCAGGTCCGCCAGCACCTACCCCTGCACGAGGACCCAGAAACCAATGAGTATCTCCAGAACCTCGGGCACCGCCTGGCGGCGCACAGCAACGAGCCGGGATTCGGCTACAGTTTCTTCCTGGTGGAAGACGACCAGATCAACGCCTTCGCCCTGCCCGGCGGATACATCGGCCTCCACACCGGGCTGATCCGCGAAACCCGGACGGAGAGCGAACTCGCCGGCGTGCTCGCCCACGAGATCGCCCACGTCACCCAGCGCCACATCGCTCGGCAGTACGCTCAGTCGCAGCAACTCAACCTGCAGACCGCCGCCGCCGTCCTGGCCGCCATCCTGATCGGCTCGCAGAGCCCGCAGGCCGGCAGCGCCGCCGCCATGGCGGGCATCGCCGCGCCCATCCAGCAGCAGCTGAGCCACTCCCGCACCCACGAGCAGGAGGCGGACCGGGTCGGCCTCCACAACCTGGTGGCCGCCGGGCTCGACCCCTACGGCATGCCCGGGTTTTTCGAGCGCCTGGCCGACGCCTCCCGTTTTGCCGAGGATCCGCCGGAGTACCTGAGCACCCACCCGCTCACCGAGCGCCGCCTGAACGAGGCCCAACGCCTGGCCGAACGCCTGGAGGGCGGCACCGTCTACGAGAGCGGCCATCACGCCTTCATTCGCGCCCGGCAGCAGGTCCTCACTAATAGGGAGCGCAGCACCAGCGCAGTGGCGTTTATGCGGGATCAGTTGCGGCGCAGCACCGACGACCCCACCGAGCGTGCGGCCGCCCTCTACGGCCTCGCCCTGGCGCTCTCTTGGGAAGAGGGGCAGCACGCCCAGGCCCTGGCCCTGCTCAACACCCTGAGCGCCATCGAGGGGGAGCGCCTCTACGTCCTCCTCGGGCGCGGCGAGATCTTGCGCGCCATCGGCGACACCGAGGAGGCACTGGCCACCTACCGGGAGGCCCGCTCCCTGTACCCGGGTAGCTGGGCCGCCACCTACCGACTGGCCGAGACCCTGCTGGCCGACGACGACGCCAAGGAGGCGCGCCGGGTGCTGGCCCGCGCGACCCGCGGGTCGTCCGGATCGCCTCAGCTCCTGCGGCTGCTGGCCGACGCCGCCCACGCCGCCGGCCGCGAGGCCGAGGGTTACATCGCGCTGGCCGAACACTACCGGGGCCGCGGCGAACACCGACTGGCCGTGGCGCAACTGAACAATGCCATCCGCCACGCCGGCGAAGACCGCTACCAGCGCGCCCGCGCCGAGGCACTCAAGGCGCGCTGGACGCAGCACGCCGCGGACTAGCCATCCCTTCCACCGCCTTAGTAGACTGCCGCAGCATTCTGGGAGCGCGGCCATGGCGTCCGGCGAAGCCTTCGACAGCGATTGGATCCTCCGCATGGGCGATGCCATCCCCGTGGGGGTGTTATGGCGTGCCCTGGAGGCCGACGGCGGCACGCCGGGGCCGGCCTGCACGGCAGCCTTCCAGAGCCTGCGCACCCAGCTCGACACCACGCAGGCCGCGCTGGAGGCGGTCGCCCCGGCGGCGGCCGGCAAGGAAGGGGGGACGGCGGATCCAACCCCGGAGTGGCTGGCGCCGTGGCTCCAGACCATCGCCCGGCTGGGCCCCTGGCAGCACGGCCTCGAGCGCGCGCAGGGATTGCAGGCGGCCCTGGACCGGTACCTGCGCGCCTACGCCGAGTGTGCCCGGATCCTGATCGGTTCGGTGCGCGCCGGACTCGACGCCCTCGAGCACCGCCTGCAAGTGGCGGCGCAGACCCCGGAGCAGCCGCCGCCGGAGAGCTATCGAACGCTCTACGACTGGTGGCTGACCGAGAGCGAGGCCTGCTACGAGGAGACCCTGGCCTCGCAGCAGTGGGCCGCGGCCTTCGGGCGGCTGACCAATGCCACCACCGCCCTACTCAACCGCTATCAGGAGCAAGTCGACGCCGGGCTGCGCACCCTGGACCTGCCCAACCGGGACGACTTCATCGACACCCAGCGGCGCCTGGTCGAACTCGAGCGCAGCCAGCGCCGCACGGCGCGCGGCGACGAGCTGACCGCGCTGCGCGAGGAGGTGGCCCGCCTGCGGGAGGAGGTGAACACCCTGCGTGCCGACCAGTCACCCGGATCGCGGGAGCGCTGATGGCAGAGAGGCCGTCCGGCAACGGACTGACCGACTGGCAGCGCCGGCTGATCGAGACGCTGGACCAGGCGGCAGCACTGCCCGTGGACACCCGCGGCGCCACCCCGTTCACCCACCACGCCGAGGTGGGGCCGGGCATGCACCTGCGCCGCTACAGCCCGACCCACGGCGCCCGACAACGCCCGGTACTGATCGTCTACTCGCTGGTCAACCGCCCGTTCATCCTCGATCTGACCGAGCGCCGCTCACTGATCGCCGCCCTGACCCGGGCCGGCCACCCGGTCTACCTCCTCGACTGGGGGTACCCGAAGGGCGCCGATCGCTTCCTCGGCCTGGCGGATTACATCGAGGGCTTTCTCGCGGCAGCGGCCGACGAGGTCGCCGCCAGCGAGGGGACCACACCGGACCTGCTCGGTGTCTGCCAGGGGGGGGTCTTCGCGCTGTGCCTGGCCGCCCTGCAGCCGCAACGGGTCCACCGGCTGGTGAACCTGGTAACCCCGGTGGACTTCCACACCCCCGGCGACAACCTCAGTCGCATGGCGCGGGAGGTCGACTTCGACCAGGCGGCGCGGTCCCTCGGCAACATCTCGGCGGAGTGGCTCAACGGCGTCTTTGTCGCCCTGAAACCCTACCGACTCCTGGCCCAGCGCTACATGGACCTGCCCGAGCTGGCCGACCACCCGGAGGCCCTCCACGACTTCCTGCGCCTAGAGCGCTGGATGTACGACAGCCCGGACCAGGCAGCCACCGCGTTTGCTGAATTCGGCCGCGAATGCTACCAGCGCAACGGACTGATCCAGGGCACACTGCAGCTCGACGGCCAGCCCGTGCGACTGGCCAACATCGAGCACCCGATCCTGAACGTCTACGCCGAACAGGACCACCTGGTCCCCGCCGACGCCGCCCGCGCCCTGGGCACACACGTGGGTTCAGGGGATTATGGCGAGCTGACCTTCCCCGGGGGGCACCTGGGCGTATTCATCAGCCGCCGTGCCCACGCGGAACTCCTGCCGCGCATCGTGGCCTGGCTGGCGGAATGACCCAGATTGGTGCAGCGCCACATCGAGAAAGCTTGCAGCGGCCGCTCAAGCTCACCACAATCTTTGCTCCATTCGGGCGCACGGCTGGACCGGGGCCGCGCCCAAAAAAAACCCCCTCAGAGAGGGGGCAAGGAGTTGGCGACAACTGTCTCCAGGAAGGAGACGCCGCCAGGAGGAGACCGGCTAACAAAATCCTAGCTCC
The DNA here is from genome assembly GCF_000015585.1 of Halorhodospira halophila SL1. NCBI lineage: Bacteria > Pseudomonadati > Pseudomonadota > Gammaproteobacteria > Chromatiales > Ectothiorhodospiraceae > Halorhodospira > Halorhodospira halophila. The sequence goes on from NC_008789.1 coordinate 2,420,022, forward strand.
GTCAGGAGCCTTCCGCCGCAGACCCACCTAGATCTCTGCCCCACGCAGGGAGGGTGGGCTGCGGCATTGTTGCTACGCAACATGATAGCGCCGTCACATTGACCTGTCAAATACGGGTCCGCCCGGCATCGATGCAACGGGCGGACCCGGGCAGCTCAGAAGCTGCAGAACTGGCCACCGTTGACCGGCACATTGGCACCGGTAATGTAGCCCGACTCATCCGCCGCCAGGAAAGCGATCACCCGGGCGATCTCCCCGGGCTCGGCCATACGGCCGGCCGGGATCTGTGAGACGATCTGCTCACGCACATTATCGGGGATCGCCGCCGTCATGCTCGTCGCCACATACCCCGGCGAGACGGTGTTCACCGACACACCCTTGCGCGCGTTCTCCTTGGCCAGGGCCATCGTGAAGCCGTGCATCCCCGCCTTCGCCGCTGAGTAGTTGGCCTGACCGAACTGCCCGGTCTGGCCATTCACCGAAGAGACATTGACGATGCGGCCAAAACCACGGTCCCGCATGCCGTTCAGGAACTGACGGGTGACGTTGAACACGCTGTCCAGATTGATGTCGACCACATCCTGCCAGTCCTTGTGGTCCATCTTGTGGCAGAAGGCGTCGCGGGTGATGCCGGCGAGGTTGATCAGCACCTCGACCTCACCGTACGACGCCGCCATCTGCTCAGCCATGCGCTGGCAGGACGCGTAGTCCGCCACATTGCACTCGACGTAGCCGACCTCGAAGCCCTCCTCGCGCAGCTGCGCCTGCCACTCGTCCACGCGCTCCGCCTTGGCGTCCACGCAGGTAGTGACCACGCGATACCCCTGCGCGGCGAGTTCGCGACAGACAGCGGTCCCAATGCCACCGTTGCCTCCGGTTACCAGGGCCAAACGACCTGCCATAACGGTATTCCTCGCTCTTTTGCACTCGACTTGCACCCGTGGGCGCTCGGCCCCCGGCCGCGGCGCACCACTTTTGTGCATCGCAGCATCTGCTGCGCCTACGAAGCTTATGGTGCAGCGCAGCGAGTGTCAACGCGCATTGCCGCCGGCGGGGCACCGCCGGGCAGGACAGGAGGCGAGGAACAGCAGGGTGGGCAGAGGGTTATGCGGCCCCGCGGAAACACCGTCCCGGGGTGGGCACGGGCGCGCGGGGGCGAAGCCACAACGGGACCGGGCGGGGCGTCGAAGGTGGAGGAGCGGGCGGGGCCGCCGATCAGCCCTGAGGGCCTTCGCTGTCCTCGTCGCGGCGATGGCGCCCCGGGCCCCGGCTGGAGGCGGGCGGGTCTTCAAACCCGCTGTTTTCTTCGTCGCGGGTGCCGTCCAGCCCGCTCATCTGCCGCCACAGGGCCAGGTTGCGCTCAGCGAACTGGGTCATGATATTCATGGGGTTGTGGTCCATGAACTCCCGGGTGCGCTGCTGGAAGACGCGCTGCTGATCCGCCCAGAGCTCCAGGCTCTTCTCCAGGTAACTGGTGAGCATGTTCTGCATGTTGCCGCCGTAGGCCCGGATGAGCTGGGCCAGCAGCTGGCTGGAGAAGATCGGCTCGCCCTCCTCCTCCTCCTCGCTGATGATCTGGAGCAGGATGCTGCGGGTGATGTCCTCGCGGGTCTTGGCATCGACCACCTGGAAGTCGACGCTCTCCAGCACCAGTCGCTTGACGTCGGCCAGCGTGATGTAGCTCGAGATCGCCGTATCGTACAGACGGCGATTGGGATACTTCTTGATGATGCGGGTATCTGACATTCAGAGCCTCCGGCGCGGGCACCCGAACCGTATGCTGCGGTGCGTGGAGTGTCAAGCGAGTTGCTACCATGGGGGTAGCTTTCACGCGGCGCCGGCCACCCCCGGGCTGGCCCCACCCAACCCCGACCGAGGTTATTCATGGGCAACGCCGAACGGGTGGCCACGCTGGAGCGGCTGGGTGACGCGAACACCCTACCCGCCCTGCCTTATGTCGCTCACGACATCCTGGTGGCCACCAGCCACAACGAGGTCAACATCAGCGACGTCGCCGAAACTCTGGCCCGCGAACCGGGCCTGGCGGCGCGCATCGTTGCCATCGCCAACTACGCCTTCTTCTCCCGCCGCGAGACGGTCTACTCCCTCGAGCAGGCGATCATGCGCATCGGGCTCAACCGCGTGCGTGTACTTGCCACCTCGCTGCTGCTCAACGACATCTTCCAGACGGGCCAGTGCCCCCACTTCCAGCTCCAGCGGTACTGGCACGAGGCCCTAGGGACCGCCTTCTGCGCCGCTCGTCTGGCCCCCCACTCCGCCCCGCGGGAGAACCGCGACGCCGCGTACCTGGGTGGCGTGCTGCACAGCATCGGTCTGCTGCTGCTGGTGCATGTCTTCCCGCAGACCATGGACGAGGTGCTCGCCGAACATGAGGCGGACCCGGAGCGCTCGCTGGCCGGCATGACCCATCGCGCCCTGGGCTGCGACTACGGCGAGGCCGGGGCTCTGCTACTGCGCGAGTGGTCGATCCCCGAGGCCATCGTCGTCGCTGCGGGGCACACCCACCGCGAACGCTATCAAGGCGCCCACGCCGATCTGGTGACCACCATCCGGTTCGCCAACGAGTGGCTGCAGCGGGGTTTCGACCCGGAGCAGTGCGCCGACGCCCCGCCCATCCCGCAGGGCAAGCTCGAACGCATCGGCAACGCGTGCCGTGAGGAGTACGAGGCCCTGGCGGCGTTCGCACAACTGCTCAGCGGCGAGGCCTGACCCCTGCCGCGGCCTGGCCGCCCTCGGCCAGCGACAGAAAACCAGCGGCCTTGTCTTCCGTCTCCTGGAGCTCGGCGGCAGCGGTGGAGTCCGCCACCACCCCGCCACCGGCCCAGTAGGTCATACTGCCGTCGCTGCACGTCGCGGTGCGAATGGCAATGCTGGTGTCCATGCGGCCATCCAGCCCCAGGTAACCGATGGCCCCACAGTAGACCCCGCGCGGTCCCGGCTCGAGCTCGGTGATGATCTCCATGGCACGGCGCTTCGGCGCCCCGGTGATGGAGCCACCGGGCAGGCAATCGCGCAGCAGATCGGTGGCGCGCCGCCCCGGGGCCAGGCGCCCGGTGACAGTACTGACCAAGTGGTGCACGCTGGCAAAGCGCTCGGCGCGGCAGAGCGACGGCACCCGCACGCTGCCCACCTCGCACCCCTTGCCCAGGTCGTTGCGCAGCAGATCGACGATCATCACGTTCTCGGCCCGATCCTTGGCGCTGCCCAGCAGGTCCCGGCGGGCCGCCTCATCCTCGGCGGGATCGGTGAACCGCGGCCGGGTGCCCTTGATCGGCTCGGTGGTCACCCGCCCGTCGCCGTCGATGTGCAAGAAGCGCTCCGGCGAGAGGCTGAGCACATCGCCCCCGGGGAAGCGGAGCCACGCCGCAAAGGGCGCCGACGAGGCTGCGCGCAGGGCGAGGTACGCCGCCTGGGGATCCCCGCAGCAGGGCACCGAGAAGCGCCGGGCCAGATTGACCTGGTAGCAGTCACCGGCGTGCAGATACCCCTGCACCCGACGGAAAGCGGCCGCGTACCCATCGGCGTCCGGTTCACGGAGGACCGGACCTGCGGTCGACCACGGCTGCGGTCTCGCCCCCGTCTCCCGGCGGCAGGCCACGTCCGCCAGCCAGGCCTCATCCAGGCGTCGCCCCACCGCAGTGCTGCATTCGTGGCGATGGTCGGTGATTACCGCGTGCTCGTAGATCCCCACGGCCATCTCGGGCAACGCGGGATCGGCACCCGGAACCCCCATCAGGCGGCGCCCCAGGTCGTAGCCGAAATACCCCACCGCGCCGCCGGTGAACGGCCACCGAGGGTCAACGGGGAGCGGGCCGAGGGCATCGAGCTCAGCAGCCAGGTGGGCCAGCGGATCGCCGTGCCGGCGCTCGACCCGCTCGCCGCGCCGGATGGTGGTCTGCCCGCCGGCTGCGATCAGCGTGACCGTCGGCCGGGCGACGAGGATGTCGTAACGCGCCCCGGCACAGCCGCCGTGGCCCGAGTCGAGCCACGCTGACCACGGTTCGCCCCCCAGGACGCGCATCGCCGTTGCCCCGTCACCGATGTACGGCAGGGATCGAGATTGCAGGGGTAAGGACACGTAATGGTGCTCCGGACAGCTCAGATCGTTTAACCTCGCAACGATAAAAAAACCTACGGTCGACGGAGGAGAATCATGACCGACCAAGGCCATGCGGCATTCTACGATGCCCGTCCCTGGGAGCGCTGCTACGGTACCCCCCCCGACCAAGAGCCGATGCTGCAGGAACTGGGCACCGTGGCGGACATCGCCCGTCGGCGGGCCGAGCAGAGCCCGCACCTGCCGGCGTACACCGCCTGCCTGGAGAATGGCCTGAACGCCACCCTGGATTTTGCCACCGTCGACCGCCTGGCTGACTGCTTCGCCGCCTGGCTGATGACCGAGGCCGGGATCCGCCCCGGCGACCGGGTGGCGGTGCAGATGCCCAACGCCCTGCCCTACCCGGTCGCCGTCTTTGGCACGCTGCGTGCCGGCGCGGTCCTGGTGAACATCAACCCCCTCTTCACCCCGCGGGAGATGCAGCACCAACTGCAGGACAGTGGCGCGCGCGTCCTGGTCATCGTCGACCTGTTTGCCGACAAGCTCCCCGGCGCGCTAACCGGGACCGCCGTCGAGGAGGTGGTCCTGAGCGGGGTTGCCGACCTCTTCCCCTGGCTTAAGCGCGGCCTTGTTCACGGCGTCCTGCGCGCCAAGCGGGAGATCCCGGCCTCGCCGCAGGGCACGCGCCGGCTCGGAGCGGTGCTGGCCCGCGGCGAGCGGCTGGGCCCGCAGCCTTGGCCCGAGCGCAGTCCCGACGACCTGGCCCTGCTGCAGTACACCGGCGGCACCACCGGACTGCCCAAGGGGGCCGAGTTGCGCAACCGCAACATCCTCGCCAACCTCGAGCAGATCAAGCGGGTGGCCGGCGACGCCATCCGCCCGGGCGAGGACGTGGTGCTGACCGCGCTCCCGCTCTACCACATCTTCGCCTTCACCTTTAACTTACTCACCTTCCACCACTACGGCTGCCGGAATATCCTGTGCCCCTCACCGCGCCCGGTGGACAAGCTCCGCAAGGCCTTCGAACAGTTCCCGGTGAGCAAGTTCTCGGCGGTCAATCTGCTCTTCTACGGCCTCCTGCAGGCGGAGTGGTTCCAGAAGAACCCGCCGCAGCACCTGGACTTCGCCATCGCCGGCGGCACCGCCCTGCACCGCAGCACCGCCGAACAGTGGCAGTCGCTGCTCGGCCACACGCCCCTCGAGGGGTACGGCCTCACCGAGACCAGCCCGGTCCTGGCGGTGAACCCGCCCCACGGCGAGAACCGCCTCGGCAGCGTTGGCGTTCCGCTCCCCGGGACGGATGTGCGCATCGTCGACGATGACGACAGGCCCGTCCCCCAAGGTCAGACCGGCGAGATCGTCGGCCGCGGCCCCCAGGTCTTCGAGGGCTACTGGCAGCGCCCCGAGGAGAATCGCCAGACGCTGCGCGGCGGCTGGTTCCACACCGGCGACATCGGCTACATGGACCCCGATGGCTACATCTACATCGTCGACCGCAAGAAGGACATGATCGACGTCTCCGGCTTCAACGTGTACCCCAACGAGGTCGAAGAGGCGCTGGCCGAGCACCCGGCCGTGGCCGAGGTCGCCGTGGTGGGCGCACCGCGCGGAGAGGCCGGGCAGGCGGTGATCGCCTTCGTGGTCACCCCCGAACAGCAGGAACTCGCCGAGTCGGAGCTGCTCGACTTCGCCCGACAGCAGTTGACCCATTACAAGGTCCCCCGCCGGGTGGTATTCCGCGACGCGTTGCCCAAATCGGCGGTGGGCAAGCTGCTGCGACGGGATCTGCGCGAGGAGGCTCGGGCCATCGTCGAGGCGAGCGGGGCGTAACCGGCGTATCGGGACAGACCAGGCGGGCGTGGTATCCTGACGCGATCGTTCTCCCCGACGAGCAAGCCTGTAGAGGATCCATGGCTGGACACAGCAAGTGGGCCAACATCAAACGCCACAAGTGGGCGCAGGACGCCAAGCGGTCCAAGATCTTCACCAAGCATATCCGCGAGATCACCGTCGCGGCACGCCTCGGCGGCCCCGACCCGGAGATGAACGCCCGGCTCCGGCTGGCCCTGGACCGCGCCTTTGCGGTGAACCTTCCCAAGGACCGCGCCGACGCCGCCATCAAGAAAGGCGCCGGCCTGGAGGAGGCGGAGGCCTACGAGGAGATCCGCTACGAGGGCTACGGCCCCGGCGGCTCGGCGATCATGGTCGACTGCATGACCGACAACCGCAACCGCACCGTCTCCGAGGTGCGCCACGCCTTCAGCAAGCATGGCGGCAAGATGGGCACCGACAACTCGGTGGCGTATCTCTTCCAGGAGCGCGGGGTGCTGGTCTTCGCCCCGGGCACCGACAGCGACCAGGTGCTGGAAGTCGCCCTGGAGGCCGGCGCCGACGATCTGGTCGAGAACGATGACGGGTCGCTGGAGGTCCTGACCACGCCAGAGGCCTACCGCGGTGTGCGGGATGCGCTGACCGAGGCCGGCCTGGAGCCCGAGCAGGCGGATGTCACCCAGCGCCCGGACCTCACCGTCCAGATCGAGGGCGACAACGCCGTCAGCACCGCCCGGCTGATCGAGCGCCTGGAGGACCTGGACGACGTGCAGCACGTCTACACCAACGCCGACCTGCCGGCGGAGGCCTACGAAGAAGGCTAGGCGATGACCCGCATCCTCGGCATCGACCCCGGCTCGCGGGTCACCGGCTACGGCATCGTCGACGACGGCCGACCCACCCGCCTGGTGACCGAGGGGACGCTGCGCCTGCCGCGGCAGGCCGGACTGGCCGAGCGCCTGGGGCGGATCTTCGACGGCCTGGCCGAGCTGATCGCCGAGCACCGCCCCCAAGAGGTCGCCCTCGAGCAGGTCTTCGTCCACCGCAACGCCGACACCGCCCTGAAGCTCGGCCACGCCCGCGGCGCTGCCCTGACGGCCTGCGTCCAGGCAGGCCTGCCGGTGGCCGAGTACGCCCCGGCGCGGATCAAGCAGGCGATTGCCGGCAGCGGTCGCGCCGACAAGACCCAGGTGGGCTACATGGTCCGGGCCCTGCTGCGCCTGCGCACCAGCCCGGCCGAGGACGCCGCCGACGCCCTGGCCGCCGCCCTGTGCCACGCCCATCACCGCAGCGCCCCCCTCACCGCGGCCACGACCGGAGCCCGCCGATGATCGCCCGGCTGCGCGGCACACTGCTGGAGAAGCGCCCGCCCACACTGGTGGTCGAGGCGAACGGGCTCGGCTATGAGGTCGAGGCGCCGCTATCCACCATCGAGGCCCTGCCGGAGACCGGCCGGGAGGTTATCCTGCATACCCACCTCAGCGTCCGCGAGGACGGACAGACGCTGTTCGGCTTCCGCACCCGCGCCGAACGGGACCTGTTCCGGCGGCTGATCCGCGTCTCCGGCGTCGGGCCGAAGCTGGGTCTGGCCCTGCTCTCCGGCGTGGACGGCGAAGAGCTGGTGCGCTGCGTCCGTGACGACGACCCCAAGCGGCTCACCCAGGTCCCGGGGATCGGCCGCAAGACCGCCGAACGACTCATCGTCGAGCTGCGTGATCGGCTAGACGGGGTGGGCGGCGGGTCCACGGCCGCGCCCGCTGCGGGCGCGGACCACCCCACCGGGGAGAACGACCCGGTGAGCGAGGCCATCGAGGGCCTGGTCGCCCTGGGCTACAAGCCGCCCGAGGCGGCGCGCATGGCCCGCAACGCGGCAGAGCCGGAGCTCGGCTGCGAGGCGATCATCCGGCGTGCGCTGCAGCGCGCCGTGCCGCGAGGGGGGTGAGCATGAGCGACGAATACGGACCGCCCGAGCGCATCATCGACGCCGCCGGCACCGGTGACGAAGCGGCACTGGAGCGCGCCCTGCGCCCGGTGAGCCTGGATGAGTACGTCGGCCAGACCGGGGTGCGTGAACAGCTGGAGATCTTCATCCGCGCCGCCCGCGGACGCGACGAGCCGCTGGACCATACCCTGCTCTTCGGCCCACCGGGGCTGGGCAAGACCACGCTGGCGAACATCATCGCCACTGAGATGGGCGCCAGCCTGCGCCAGAGTTCCGGCCCGGTGCTGGATCGCCCCGGCGACCTGGCGGCGATCCTGACCAACCTGGAACCCGGCGATGTGCTATTCATCGACGAGATCCATCGACTCTCGTCCGTGGTCGAGGAGGTCCTCTACCCGGCCATGGAGGATTTCCGGATCGACATCGTCATCGGGGAGGGGCCCGCTGCGCGCTCGATCAAACTCGACCTGCCACCGTTCACCCTGGTCGGTGCCACCACCCGGGCCGGTCTGCTGACCTCACCGCTGCGCGACCGCTTCGGCATCGTACAGCGGCTCGCCTACTACCCGGTGGACGAACTGACCCGCATCGTCCAGCGCTCCGCCGGCCGGCTCGGGGTCAGCACCGAGGCGCACGGCGCTGCCGAGATCGCCCGACGAGCCCGGGGCACCCCCCGGGTGGCCAACCGCCTGCTCCGCCGGGTGCGAGACTTCGCCGAGGTGCGAGCAGACGGACGGATCACCGAGCAGGTGGCCGCCGACGCCATGGAACTCCTCGACGTGGATCGCAACGGCCTCGACGAGCAGGACCGACGCCTCCTCGAGGCAGTGGTGCACAAGTTCGGTGGCGGGCCGGTGGGCCTGGACAACCTGGCGACGGCCATCGGCGAGGAACGCGGCACCCTGGAGGACGTGGTCGAGCCGTACCTGATCCAGGAGGGGTATCTGATGCGCACCCCGCGGGGCCGCGTCGCCACCGAGCACGCCTACACCCTGCTCGGCGTGCCGGGGCAGGCCGCGGGCTCCGGCGATCTGTTCGGATAGCGGCTCGGGCCGGGCAGCGGATACCCACCTCTTGGGATTTCAGTGGAACTTGTTTCTGTAACTAGCTGTCGTTACATTCGATCCTCCGGCTCTGCCAGCGCGAACGACAACCATGACCGCCGACGTCTCCGTCCTACGCCTTATCCTCGACGCCAGCCTGCTGGTGCAGGCCGTGATGCTGTCCCTGATCCTCGCCTCGGTCACCTCGTGGGCACTCATCCTCTCCAAGCGGCTGACCCTCAAGCGCGCCGAACAGACCGCCATCCGCTTCGAAGAGGAGTTCTGGGCCGGCGGCAACCTCGCCGAGATCTATCGCCGGCTCAGTGATGAGGGCCCCGGGGAACACGCCGGCATGGAGCGCATCTTTCGCGCCGGGTTCCAGGAGTTCTCGCGCATGCGCAAGCAGAGCGGCGCCCCACCATCGGCGGTGGTCGAGGCCGCCCACCGCGCCATGCGCGTCTCCGTCAGCCGCGAGCTGGACAACGCCGAGCGCCACCTGCAGTTCCTCGCCACGGTGGGCTCGGTCAGCCCCTACGTCGGACTGTTCGGCACCGTATGGGGCATCATGAATTCGTTCCGCGCCCTGGCCGGTCAGCAGCAGGCGACGCTGGCCACGGTCGCCCCGGGCATCGCCGAAGCCCTGATCGCCACCGCCCTGGGGCTGTTCGCGGCGATCCCGGCAGTCATCGCCTATAACCATTACGCCAACCGCGCGGAGCGCCTGGCCAACCGCTACGAGACCTTCGTCGAGGAGTTCACCAGCATCCTCGAGCGGCATACCCATGCGGCCGGCGCGACGCCGGCCAGGTAGGAGGGCACGCCTTGGCACGGGTGACACCGACCGGGACACGCCGCAGCCGACGGCGGCCAATGTCGGAGATCAACGTCGTCCCGTACATCGACGTCATGCTGGTATTGCTGGTGATCTTCATGGTCACCGCACCGCTGCTCTACCACGGTGTCGACCTGGATCTGCCCGAGGTCAGCAGCTCGCCCTTGGACGAAGATGAGGCGGAGCCCCTGATCGTCAGCGTCGACGCCGAGGGCCGGGTCTATCTGAACATCGCCGACGATCCCGACGAGGCCCTGTCGCGGGAGGAGCTGCTGGAGCAGGTCGGCGGGGTCATGAGCGAGCATCCGGACCGGCGCGTACTCCTGCGCGGCGACCAGCAGGTCGCCTACGGCGAGGTCGTGGCGCTGATGGCCGAACTGCAGGCGGCCGGGGTGCCGAGCGTGGGACTGATGAGTCAGCCGCCGGAGGACACCCCGGCCCCCGACGCGGGATGAGGCCCTGCCCATGCGCTGGCTGAGAGAGCGAGCCCCGAAGCTGCCGAGCCGGCTGGCGAGCAGTCCGTCGCGTTTTGTGATCTACTCCACCCTGGGCCACGTGGCCGTGTTCACCTTGGTGGGCGCCAATTTCGCGACCTGCACCCGAACACCGGAGCCCCCCGAGTTCGAAGGCCCCATCATCGAGGCCACGACGGTCGACAGTGCCGCGGTGGAGGCCGAGATGGAACGGCGCCAGGAGCCAGAGCCCGAACCGGAGCCAGAGCCCGAGCCGGAACCCGAGCCGGAACCGGAGCCGGAGCCGGAACCCGAGCCGGAGCCCGAGCCCGAGCCAGAGCCAGAGCCCGAACCGGATCCGGAGCCGGAACCCGAGCCCGAACCGGAGCCGGAACCCGAGCCGGAACCCGAGCCCGAACCGGAGCCGGAGCCAGAGCCAGAGCCAGAGCCGGAACCGGAGCCGGAGCCAGAGCCCGAGCCCGAGCCCGAGCCCGAGCCCGAGCCCGAGCCCGAGCCGGACCCTGCCGAACAACGGGCCGAGGAGCAAGACCGACTGCGCGAGGAGATTCGCCAGCGCATGGAGGAAGAGCGCGAAGCGCAACGCCAGCAAGAACTGGAGGCGGAGCGCCAACGCCAGGAGGCGGCCCAGCAGGAGGCTGAGGAACAGCGCCGCCTGCAGGGGCAGCAACAGCGTTACACCGCGGCGATCGCCGAGGCCGTCGAGCGCAACTGGCGACGCCCCACCGGCACGCCCGAAGGCCTTGAGGCCGTGGTTCGGGTCTCGTTCTCGAGCAGCGGGGACGTGCGGCGGGTCGAGGTCGTCAGCGGCAGCGGCGATTCGGGCTTTGATCGCTCCGTCGAGCGTGCCGTGCAGGCCGCCTCGCCGGTCCCCTTCCCGGACGAGGCCGCACTGCAGGAGCGCATGCAGACCCTAACCTTCCGCTTCGCACCGGACCGGAGTTGAGCCGTGACGCGACTGAAACGAGTATGGAGCACCCTCTACCTGGCAGCCCTGCTATCGCTGCCGGCCCATGCCAGTGCCGATGACGATCTGGTGATCGACATCATCGGCGGTATCGAGGGCGCCACCCCCATCGCCATCGTGCCGTTCCAACGGGCCGAGGGGGCCGACCCGGAGACCGAACTCGCGCCGATCATCACGGCCAACCTGGCCCGTACGGGCCGCTTCGACATCCTGCCGGAGGAGGACCTGGTCGACACCCCGGGGCGCATGGAGGATGTGCGCTTCTCCACCTGGCGGGCCCAGGGGGTGGATCACCTGGTGGTGGGCGGGATCGATGACGCCGGAGACGGCCGCTACGAGGTGCGCTTCGAGGTCCTCGACGCCTTCCAGGGGCAGCGCACCGACGGCCGGCGCTACCGCGCCGAGGAGCGCCACCTGCGCACCCTCGCCCACACCATCTCCGACCGCATCTACGAGACCATCACCGACCGTGAGGGCACCTTCACCAAGCGGATCGCCTACGTGGCCGTGGAGCAGCGCGAGGACGGCGAAGGTCGCCGCCACCGACTGGTGGTGGCCGACTCCGACGGGCACCGGCCGCAGACCATCCTGACCTCCGACGAACCACTGCTCTCCCCGGCGTGGTCACCGTCGCGGGACCGGCTGGCCTACGTCTCCTTCGAGGGCCGCCGGTCGGAGGTCTTTGTCCAGGAGATTCGCACCGGCGAGCGCGAGCGGGTGGCCAGCTTCCGCGGTATCAACAGCGCACCGGCGTGGTCGCCGGACGGGGACCAACTGGCGGTGACCCTCTCCCGCGACGGCGCCGCCAACATCTACCTCATCGACGTGGCCAGCGGCGATGTCCGGCCCCTGACCGATCACTGGGCCATCGACACCGAGGCCACCTGGGGCCCGGACGGCGACTGGATCTATTTCACCTCGGACCGGGGCGGACGGCCGCAGATCTACCGCACCCCCCCGGACGGCAGCGAGACCGAACGGGTAACCTACGACGGGGCGTACAATGCCCGGCCGAGCATCTCGCCCGACGGCGAGCGCATGGCCATGGTCCACCGCCACGACGGCCAGTACTATATCGCTCTGCAGGACCTAGACACCGAGGCGGTGCAGATCATCAGCGACGGCCCGGCCGACGAGTCGCCGAGCTTCGCCCCCAACGGCGATCTGGTCATCTACACCACCGGCGACACCGAGGGGCAGCGACTGGCGACCGCCTCGGTCATCGGCGGTGCGGTGGCCCCGCTGGAGTCCACCGAAGAACCGAATACCCGCGTACGCGAACCGGCCTGGTAAACCACCTGCGAGGACGAGACACCATGATCGTCACAAGCCACCGAAGCGACATGCTCCGCCCGCTGCGCACCCTGGGGCTAGCCGCCGGCCTGGCCCTGCTGGCCGGTTGCGCCTCCTGGATCGAGGATCCCGACGCCGTGCCCGGCGAAGAGGCCGAGGACGCCGAGATCGAGACCGAAGACTTCGATCCCACCGAGGCCGAGGCCCTGGAGGATCCGGACGACGCCGAGGAGGAACGGCTGGAGCGGGCCCGCGCCGAGGGCCTGGACCCGGACGATCCACTGGATGCCGCCGTCCTCGACGAACCCGAGAGCCCCCTGGCGACCCGGCGCGTGCACTTTGCCTTCGACTCCAGCAACATCCGCGATGACGACATCCCGGTCCTCGAGGCCCACGCCGAGTTCCTCCGCGAACACCCGGATGAGCGGATGACCATCGAGGGCCATACCGACGAGCGCGGTTCTCGGGAGTACAATCTGGCCCTGGGCGAACGGCGCGCCGAAGCGGTGGAGCGGCTGCTGCGCGCCAACGGCGCCCGGTCGGACCAGCTCGAGGTGGTCAGCTACGGCGAGGAAGACCCGCTGGTCGACGAATCCAACGAGGACGCGTGGGCCGAGAACCGCCGCGCCGAGCTGCTCTACGATCGATAATGCGGTACCCCGGTATGCGAAAGATCTCCACCATCGCTGTGCTGCTCGCCCTGACCGCCCCCGCCGCGGCCGAGGATGTCGAGCAGCGGCTCGACCGCCTCGAAGGCCTGCTCGAAGGCCGCGGCCTGGCCGAACTGGTCCGCGATGTCGAGCGCATCAAGCAGGAGAACCGCGAGCTGCGCGGCGACATCGAGAGCCTGGACCGCCAGGTCCGGCGGCTGCAGGAACGCCAGCGCGAGCACTACGCCGACCTGGACGATCGACTGCGTGAACTCCAGGAGCGCGGCCCGGCACCGGGCCAGCAGGAGATCCCCATCCCCGACCTGGACGACCCGGACGCCGAAGCCGCCGACGAGGACGCCGATGCTGGGGAACTCTACCAGGCGGCCTTCCGCCAGCTCGGCGACGGCCTGTACGAAGAGGCCCGCGAGGGCTTCCGCGACGTCCTCGACACCGACGCCGACGGCGACTACGCCGCCAACGCCGTCTACTGGATCGCCGAGACCTACTACGCCGAACGCGAATTCGAGGACGCCGAGGCCTACTTCAACCGGGTCGTGGACGATTACGAGGAGAGCAACAAGGTCGCCGACGCCCAGCTGAAGCTCGGCTACATCGCCTTCGAGGAGGACCGCCTCGAAGAGGCCCGCGACCGACTCGAGGCCGTGCAGGAGGACCACCCGGACACCACCGCAGCCAACCTGGCCCAGCAGCGACTCTCGGAGATCCGCCGCCTGCTGCCCGACGACGACGAATAGCCGCCGCAGGCTTCCCTCCGCACGGCGCGTTGATTAGAATGCGCAGTTCCCGGGGCGTTAGCTCAGTTGGTAGAGCATCGGACTTTTAATCCGCTGGTCGCTGGTTCGAATCCAGCACGCCCCATAATTTCATCACGGTATGCGCTCCTGCCGCATACCGCTTGCACGCCTCGCCATACTGGACGCGGCACCCAGCGACTTCTACCATGACAGTCGGCGTTGTGGCCGCCTATACAGAGATCCGGCGCTCACCGGGAGCGCACTATCCGGGTCCGCAGGTGGTGTGACGCAGGGTCGGTCGTGGCGAGCGGCTTATCGCGCTGCGGGATCGAACAAGCGGGGATCGAAGGTGAAGGGCCGTGTGGTGGATTCAGGCAGATCACACACGGCCGGATGCGGGGGATTGAGCAACAGGTTCGACGCCTCTGCGACGATCTGCGAGCGCACACGCAGCACCGCGGCCCGAGAGATCGGCGAGTTCTTTGAGAGACAGCCCGACGGCGTGAAGCATCTCCTCCGCGGTCGCGACCGGAATCCCGGAACGGATCGGATCGACGACCTCCAGATGCGCCAAAGGATCACGGTCCTGTTGCGCTTCTAGATAGCCGAAGGGAGTCATATCGTCAGACGTGGTCATCATAGGCTCCCGCAATGTGTAGCGGAACGGCGCAGCGCGGCCATCGGGCCCCAGCTTGTGGTCGCGCACGAAGAGGTGGACATCGATACCGCGCTGGCGGTGCTCGATGAGTTCCCGGCCACGCTTGCTCTCCGGAGTCGTCTGGTTCTGGCTCTGCCAGTGGAAGGTTCGCTCGTCGATGAAGTAGTCCAGGTAGCGGTAGTCGGCACCCTTCCCCTGCTTGTTCAAAGTGACCAGCAGAATGTGGGTGCGCGAATCGGGCAACACGACATGGCCGGATTGCCAGGCGCCGGCACTGTACTCCACCCCGAACAGCTGCGGGATCTCCTGCCGCTGGAATGACTGGCCCACCGCCACCGCCAGCGGATCGAGCACAGCCCGCAGCCGAGCGAAGGTGCGCATGGCGTCGTCCGCTTCCAGGTCCGGATACTCCGGGTTGTTGGCACGGAGGATATACCGACCGTCTTCTGTCTTGCGGACGACCCGCAACAGATACTGGTCATCGCCCGCGGTGTCCTGCCGTTCGATGGCCATCGTGGTGCCGGTGATGGAACCGGCAGACGTATCGGTCACCCACTCCAAAAGCAGGTAGTCGCCGTCGCGTATCGGCTGTCTGCCGCCGTCCATGGAGTGGCCCACGGCGCGGGCGACAAAATGGCGCCCCGGGTCAAGCCGGCCTTACCACCAGCCCACGTTGATGGCCCTCGGCGCGCGTCGCACGCAATTGCTCTAATGCCTCCTACTGCTGCGGCGTGGGCTCGGGCAGCGGCAGCTCAGGATCATCGCTTCCCGGGGCAACGCTCGGGGGCGTGTCCGGCCGGCGCCGCTCGTACTCATCGACCCAGCCGTAATCCAACGCGCGGGTCCTGGAGTGCTGGAAGGTCTGCCGGAAGGCGTCGCGGATCTCCGCCAGGCGTTGCGGCCCATCACTGTCCGGGCTGCCCGCTTCGACCCAATAATTCCACTCCAGCCCTTGAGTGAGGGCCTCTTTGCTGATGTTGCTGGAACCGATGATCGCAGCCAGCAAACGCGGCAGCAGGGGGTCTTCCTCGCCCCCGCGCACCAAGCGGACCGCATCGTTGGCGGTTTTTAGCGGTTGCGCACCAGACCCCATTACCGATTGCTGCCCCTACTCAAGATCTCAATCATGTGACGGGACCGGTGTGGCGCGAGAATGGCACCCGTCCTTGGCACCCTGGGGAAGTGCTCGATCCCAGTCTACTGATACGGGATCTTCCCGCCACTCCTCCCCGTGGGATAAGGCCAGGAGACCTTGATAACGCACCCGTTCAGGGCGTAAGCCCGTCGAGTGCGTCCAGCTCCGGTGTGTCGCCGGTCAGCCGCAGGTCGTAGCGGCGTGCCAGGGCCTGAAACAGGTTGTCACTGAGGAAGGCGGGCGGGTTGGGGCCCAGGGTGATCCCGCGTACATCGAGACTGAGCAGGGTCAGCAGCACCGCCACCGCCTTCTGCTCGAACCAGCTGATTACCAGGGTCAGTGGCAGGTCATTGACGTTGCAGTCCAGCGCGCGGGCGAGCCCCAGGGCCACTTGGATGGCACCGTAGGCGTCGTTGCACTGGCCCATATCAAGCAGCCGCGGGAAGCCCAGGTGCGTCCCGAACGCCTGATCGCGGATGCGAAACTTCCCGCACCCGAGGGTGAGCACGAAGCTGTCGGCCGGGGTCGCCGCCGCGTAATCGTTGAAGTAGTTCCGGCTGCGGTGGGCGCCGTCGCAGCCGCCGATCAGGTAGAACTGGCTGATCTGGCCCTGCTGGTAGGCCTCGAGCAGCGTCTCGGCGTGCTGCAGCAGGACAGTGTGGTGGAAGCCGACGGTGGACTCCCCCTCCACGGCCTCCACGCAGGGAGCGACGCGCCGCGCAGCCTCGATCACCGGCGTGAAGTCGCCATCGGTGATGCACTGCCCGCCATGGACGGCAGTGGCGCGGGTGGTGAACAGCCGGTCCGCGTAACGGGCTGCCGGCGGCATCACGCAGTTGGTGGTGACCAGGATGGCCCCCGGGAAAGCCTTGAACTCGCGCTTCTGATCCTGCCAGGCACCGCCGTAATGGCCGGCCAGGTTGGGGTGCTGGTGCAGCGCCGGGTACATGTGCGCCGGCAGCATCTCGCC
Source organism: Halorhodospira halophila SL1 (assembly GCF_000015585.1). Classification (NCBI taxonomy): domain Bacteria; kingdom Pseudomonadati; phylum Pseudomonadota; class Gammaproteobacteria; order Chromatiales; family Ectothiorhodospiraceae; genus Halorhodospira; species Halorhodospira halophila. Next base: position 2,436,648 of record NC_008789.1, read on the forward strand.
GTGGGTGTAGACCTGGATGTCGGTCCCTTCGACCTGCTGGAGCAGGTGGTGGAGATCGAGCAGGTCGTGACCGCTGACCAGGATCCCGGGGCCGGCGCGGGTGCCCTCGGACACGGTGGCCGGCTGAGGCTGACCGAACGTTTCCACATGGGCGGCGTCGAGCATCTCCATCACCCGCAGGTTCATCTGACCGCAGCGCAGGCAAAGCTCAAGCAACGAGTCGAGATCGAAGTTGACGTTCGTCATGGTGGCGAACAACGCCTCCTCCATGAACGCCGCCACCTCCGGATCGTGCCTGCCGAGCCGACGAGCGTGGTGGGCGTAGGCGGCCATCCCCTTGAGGCCGTAGAGCAGCAACTGCTGGGCGGAGTGGCAGTCCTCATCCTTACCGCAGACACCGGGGGACTGAGTGCAGGCCTCCTGGCGACGAACCTGTTCGCACTGGTCACAGAACATGGGCACCACCTTGCGTTCCGATGTACTGTACGTACACCGAATAGTGCCCAGTCGCCCCGAGCGGGTCAAGGGCCCTGCGCCACCGGCCCCGGAGGCGAGCAGCGGCGGACGCTGCAGGAGGCGAATCAGCCGTTGGAGGTGGGCAGCGGATCGTCCTGGGACAGGCGCCGGAGTTGCTGCGCGGTACCGGGATCGGCGAGCAACTCTTCCAGGGTCACGCCGTCGAGATGCTGGATGAACTGATCCCGGGCGCCGTTCAGGGCCCGTTTCAGGGAGCAGTGTCCGCACAGGGGGCAGGGGCCACGGTCGCAGTGGATCAGCTCCAGGCTGTCCTCCATAAGACGCACCACATCGCCCACGCGGATCGCGCCCGGTGCACAGCCGAGCCGCAATCCTCCGCTCCGCCCCTGGGTCGTCTGAAGATAGCCGTGGCGGGCCAGGCGATGGACCACTTTGCGCAGATGATCCTGGGAGATCCCGTAGGCCCGGGCGATCTCCCGCATGGGCACCCGCCGCTCCCCCTGCGCGCCCGCATAGAGGAGCACACGCAGGGCGTAGTCGGTGTAGTAGGTCAGCTCCATGGCTCCGGGTCCTCCATCGAACCCGGGTATTATACCGCCTGAGCCACCTCTCCGGCCCCGCCGCGCGGGCGCCGGGTCAGAAACGGGCGAGGACGCTCCGTGCCTGACGCCAGTCGGCGTCGCCCGGGGCGTTGGCCATCGCCACCCCAACGTCGTGGTCCTGGACCAGGTAGAGCACCCCCTCCAGCGTGGCGAGAAGGACCTGGTGCTCGGTCTCGGCCCGCACGATCTCCTCAAACCAGCGCTTGCGCGCCGCCGGGGCGAGCTGCGGATCGACCAGCACCACCTTGCGCGCGGCAACCAGGCCCTGGTGATTCCGCTGCAGCCGTTTGCGGGTCTCGCGCAGCAGAACCGCGACCTCCCCACGGGGATCGAGGGGCGTCCCGTAGCGGGCCTCGTCGATCCGGCGCTGGACATGCTCCGCGAAGTCGACCAACCGGGCCACTGCCCCCCGCTCGGCCGCGAGGGCGCCGGGCGAGGCGTTCAACGCCAGGATCATTTGCATACTCTGGAATTGCGCCTCGCTGGTCAGGCACGAGCACAGGGTATCGAGTTCACGGGGGGTACGGATGGCCGACATGGCAGGGTTGCTCCTTGAGTGGGATGCTGCGTTTGCGCAGTTCCCAGACTGTTAGCAGGGTCCGTGCCAGCGGGTCGCAGGCGTTGCGACACGGGCACGAAGGCCCCCCGGCCGAGGTGATGCGCGCGCGGTTTGTAAGATTCCGCGACAGGGCGCTTCCGATGCCTTGCCGGACAACCTCCTACAGCAGCCCCGTCGGGGACGGGATCGTCAAGCGTGCGTCACTTTTCTTTACAGCCGCCTCGACCCACCAATCTGCTCGCGCCTGACAGCCCCCCTGAGGCTGCGCTACATTGCAGGGTAGACGGACGGCGATGGAGGCCCCTGGTGAACAGCCCCCCGCGTTGCCACGATGTGGTGGTTGTAGGTGGCGGAATGGTGGGCGCCGCGGTGGCCGCCGACTTCGCCGGCCGCGGCTGGCGGGTGGGTGTGGTCGAGACCACCGGCCCGAAGCCCGTAGAGGCCGGCTCCCCCTACCACCTCCGGGTCTCGGCCCTGAACCTCGGCTCGGAAGGCTACCTCGACGAGCTCGGGGCTTGGCACGCCATTCGTGGCACCCGCGCCTGCCCCTACCGTCGGCTTCAGGTCTGGGACGGCGATCATGCGGGGCGTCTAACCTTCCACGCCGAAGACCTCGGCCCGGGAACCAATCACCTGGGACACATCGTCGAGAACGACCTGATCCAGGAGGCCCTCTGGTCGGTGCTGGGGCGGTCGGCGACGGTCCACCGGTACTGCCCGAACGAAACCAGCCGCCTGGAGCCAGCGCCCTTCGGGGCCACGGTACGGCTCGACGATGGCCGGCGGATCCACGGCAACCTGGTGATCGCCGCCGACGGTGCGCAATCCCGGCTGCGACAGTCGCTCGGGATCCCGGTGACGGTCCGCGACTACCGCCAGCACGCCGTGGTCGCCGAGGTGGCAACCCGACTGGGGCAGCAGGACATCACCTGGCAGCGCTTCCTGCCGGAGGGCCCCCAGGCCTTTCTTCCCCTGGTGGGAGCGCGAGCCTCCCTGGTCTGGTACACGACGCCGGACCGGGCTCGGCAGCTGGTCGAGCTGCCGAACGAGCAACTGGGAGAGAACATCGAGGCCGCGTTCCCACCCGAGCTTGGCGGGATCGAGGCCGTGGTGCAGCGAGCCAGCTTCCCGATTCGGGCCCAGCACGCCCACAGCTATCTGGCGCCGGGAGTAGTCCTGATCGGCGATGCGGCCCACACCATCCACCCGTTGGCCGGACAGGGCGTCAACCTGGGGCTGCGCGATGCGCGGGCCCTCGCCCGGCACGTGGCGGCGGCGGTCGAGGCCGGCTACCCGCCGGACGATCCGCGGGTGCTCAGCGCCTACGCCCGGGAACGCCGCCAAGACAACCAGCTCGCACAGTCGACCATGACCGGCATCCACGAACTCTTCGGGAGCCGCTGTACCCGGTTGGCTCGGTTGCGTCCCTGGGGACTGCGCCTGGCCGATCACGGCGGACCGGCCAAACGTCTGGCGCTGCGCTACGCCAGCTACGGCAGTTGGCTCGGCTGACCGGGACCGCGCCGGCGGTTACTCCGAACCGCTGACCCGCCGCAGGCGGATGCCCAGCTCACGCAACTGCGCCTCGCCCACCTCGGCCGGCGCCTCGGTGAGCATGCAGGTGGCGGTCTGGGTCTTGGGGAAGGCCATGACCTCGCGAATCGAGTCGGCCCCCGCCATGAGCATCACCAGCCGGTCCATGCCGAAGGCGATACCGCCGTGGGGCGGGCAGCCGTACTGCAGGGCGTCGAGCAGGAACCCGAACTTGGAGCGGGCCTCCTCCTCGCCGATACCCAGCACCCCGAAGACGGCCTGCTGCATGTCGGGATCGTGGATACGGATCGACCCGCCGCCGAGTTCAACGCCGTTGAGCACACAGTCGTACGCTCGCGAGACCAGGGCCTCGGCGTCCTGCTGCTGAAGCTCGGCGGGGTCCTGTACGCACGGGGCAGTAAACGGATGGTGCAGGGAGTAGAGCCGCCCGTCCTTCTCGTCGTACTCGAACATCGGGAAATCGACCACCCACAGCGGCCGCCAGGCGTCCTCGACCAGCCCCATGTCGTGGCCGATGCGCACGCGCAATGCCCCCAGGGCGTCGTTGACCACGCTGGCCCGATCGGCGCCAAAGAAGACCACGTCGCCCGCCTGGGCACCCGTGCGCTCGAGGATTCCCCGCACGGCCTCCTCGGTGAGGAACTTGACGATGGGCGACTGCAGGCCCTCGACCCCCTGAGCCGGGTCGTTGACCTTGATGTAGGCCAGGCCCTTGGCTCCGTAACGGCCGACGAAATCGGTGTAGTCGTCGATCTGCTTGCGCGTCAGCCCGCCCCCACCGGGGACACGCAGGGCCGCCACACGGCCCCGCGGATCTTGGGCCGGCGCCGAGAAGACCTTGAAATCCACCTCGCGGACCAGGTCGCCGACCTCGACCAGCTCCAGCGGGATGCGCAGGTCCGGCTTGTCCGAGCCGTACCGATCCATGGCTTCGGCGTAACGCATGCGCGGGAACGGATCCGACAGCTCGACGCCCAGAACCTGGCGGAAGAGCTGGCGCAGCATCCGCTCGGTGACCCCCATGACGGCCTCTTCGTCGACGAAGGCGGCCTCCATGTCGAGCTGGGTGAACTCCGGCTGGCGATCGGCGCGCAGGTCCTCGTCACGGAAGCAGCGCACGATCTGGTAGTAGCGGTCGAACCCGGCCATCATCAGCAACTGCTTGAACAGCTGCGGCGACTGCGGCAGCGCGAAGAAACGGCCGGGGTGGGTGCGGCTGGGCACCAGATAGTCGCGGGCGCCCTCGGGCGTGGCCCGAGTCAGCATCGGCGTCTCGATGTCGAGGAACCCCTCGTCCTCCAGGTGGCGGCGGATGGCCGAACTCACCCGGGCGCGCAGCTGCAGGCGCTGCTGCATCTCGGGGCGACGCAGATCCACGTAGCGGTGACGCAGGCGCACGTCCTCGCCCACCTGCTCGTGCTCATCGAGCTGGAACGGCGGCGTCTTGGCGGTGTTGAGCACCTCGACCGCCCGGCCCAGGACCTCGACCCGCCCGGAGTGCAGATCCGGGTTTTCGGTACCCTCCGGCCGGTGCCGCACCCGACCGGTGATGCGCAGGACGTACTCGTTCCGCGCGCGGTCGGCGGCGGCGAACGCCTCTTCGGTGTCCGGATCGACCACCACCTGCACCAGACCGGCCCGATCGCGCAGGTCGATGAAGATGATGCCGCCGTGATCGCGCCGCCGGTGCACCCAGCCGCACAGAGTGACTTCGGTATCCAGGTGGGATTCGCAGATCTCGCCGCAGTAGTGACTACGCATGGTTGATTCCGGATTGGGTAGGTGGGGCCAAAGGGTGGCAATGGTAAGCACGCCCCCGGGGGGGCGCAAGCGAGGACCCGATCACGGCAGCGGCTACTCACCCCTCCTTGAGGTCGAGCCCGATGAGCACCTTCTCGCGCTCGGAGAGATCGCCGACAACACGCCGAACCGGCGGCGGCAGCTTCTTGATCACCACCGGGGTCGCCAGGATGCGCTCGTCCTCGGCCAGCTGCGGGCGCTCGAGGATGTCGATGACCTCGAGCTGACACTGCGCGTCATCGCCGTAGGCCTCCTCGATGATCCGCTCCAGATTGCGGATGGCACGCTCGGCCGCCGGGGTCCGCCCGGCGATGTAGAGCCGCAGGACCAGCTCGCTCACGACCCGTCTCCCGTATCGGCAGTGTTGACCACGTGTACCCCGTCGCTGGAGAGGTAGTACTCCTGAATCCGGTCCGAGGTCGGCAGGCCGCGAGCCTTGACCACGTTCAACAAGCGCCGCAGCTTGCCGTCCCGCTCGTCGCGACGCAACTTGATCCACACATCCACGATGGAAGAGACGTCCATCGTACTGAAGCCGTCACTGTAGTCAGGCAACAGCTCCGTCGCCACGACCGTCACGCCCTCGCGCTTGAGCATATAGAATAACCGCAGGAGCATCTCCTTGCCCTGACGATCTTTCTGGCGATCGCTCATGGCGCTCGCCGGGTCCAGGATCACCACCGCTGGGAGCTTCTCCTTCACCGCGCGCATCACCCGCAGCAGGTGCTCCTCCCAGCCCAGCTCCACGGCCAGCAACGGCTCCAGCACCAGCCGGCCGCTTTCGATATGCGGGGCCAGATCCACGCCCACGCTGCGCTGGTTGCGCAGCAGCTCGTCGGTGGCCTCTTCGAAGCTGAGGTAGAGCACCCTGTCACCGGCCTCGCAGGCGGCACCGGCGAACGTCGCTGCAAAGCTCGTCTTGCCAGTACCCGACTGCCCGGAGATCATGACCGCTGAGCCGCGGTAGGGTCCGCCCCCGCCGAGCATCGCGTCGAGCCCCGCGACCCCGGTACGATGCCGCTCGGCGGAGGGGTAGGCCTCGAGCCGGGTTCCGGTAATCGGCGCCAGGAACACCCCCTCGCCGTCGAGCAGGAACGGGAACTCGTTGGTGCCGTGACTGCCACCCCGGCGCTTGAGGATGCGCAGCAGACGCGTCATGCGCCGATCGCACATCTCCTGACGCAGGAGGATCACGCAGTCGGCGATGTAATCCTCCAGCCCAAAGCGCTCGCTGAAGCCAGAGTGTTCGCCGGAGGTGATCAGGGTGGTGGCATCGCGCTCGCGGATCCAGTCGAAGACCCGCGTCAGCTCGGCGCGCAGACTGCTGCCCGGCGCGAAGCTCTCGTCCATGCCGTCGATGGCGTCGACCACGAGGCGCTTGGCACCGAGGGCGTCCAGGGCGTGACCGATGCGCGCGAGCAGCGCGGTCAGCTCGATCTCCTCGCCGGAGACCAGCTCGGAGCGATCCGGGCGCATATCGAGGATGCGACCGCGTCCAGCGGCCAGGTGCTCCGCCAGGGGGAACCCCAAGGCTTCGGCATGGCGGGTCAGTGCCGCGGGCGACTCGTCGAAGGTGGCCAGAACCGACGGCTCTCCCTGCTCGAGCCCGTGGCAGAAGAAGGTCAGCGCGATGGCTGTCTTCCCGGCACCGGGGCCACCACGCAGCAGGGTGGGCTGCCCCTCGGGCAACCCTCCGTCGAGGATGAAATCCAGCCCCTCGATCCCTGTGGGTGCGGTCTGTGCGCCGCGCCGCCGGGCGCCGATCGCCGCTGAGCTATTGCCTTGTGCCATGCCGTACTCCGTGATGACCCACCAGGCAGAGTGCCAAAAAGCGCCGACAGGTCCAAGGCCGGCCACGCGGGGTGTCAGCTTGAGGCGGATCCGCTGGAACTGGCCACCGCCCCCTGGGACTGACTGCCACTGCTCGACGAGCTGCTGGCCGACGACGCCCCCTGATCCTTGCTCTTCTCACCACCGCCCTTGTTGCCGCTGTTGTTGCCACCCTCGGCGACATTCTTGCGTTGACCGGATTTGAAGTCGGTCTCGTACCAGCCGCCGCCCTTGAGGCGGAAGGCCGCTGCAGAGACCAGCCGCTTGAGCGATGCCTGGCCGCACTCGGGGCAATCGGTCAGTGGCCCGTCCGATACGGACTGGATGGCCTCAAGACGGTGACCGCAACCACAGCACTCGTACTCGTAAATCGGCATCGATCCTCTCCCTCTATCAACCACCCTCGTCGGACGGCCTATCTATGGGGGCCACCAACCAGGAAAACAAGCCCGGCCCGCTCACCGGCAGAAAGGCCAGAACTGGTACCAGCGCCAGCACTGCAGATCGTCTTCGCACCCGGCCAGCTGCTCCTCGTAACGGCGGGCCCGGGCCTCGACGTTACGGACGACCCGCTGCAGGGTCGGCTTCTGGCGGTAGCTACCCTGGCGATACCCGCCGTGCCCCTCGTGGTAGGCCAGGTAGAGCCGTCGCGGGTCGTCCAGGTCGACCCCGACCCGCTCCCGGGTGCGCTGGTTGTACCAGCCAATGAAGTCCAGGGCGTCGCGCATCCGGGTGCGGTGGGCGTCCCAGTGGCCGGCGTCCTCCCGGTACTCGCCCCAGACCGGATCCTGCGCCTGGGCGTAACCGTAGGCGGAACTCGGGCGACGCCACGGGATGAACCCGAGCAGACGCCGCCGCGGCGGGCGAGCGTCGGCGATGAACGACGACTCCTGATGGACAAAGGCCATCTGGATGGGAATCGGCGTACCCCAGCGTTCCTCGGAGCGCCGGGCGTGATCATACCACTCCGGGTTCTCCTCGAAGACGACGCAGATGTCGTTGATATCCGATGGTTGCGGGCGATGGGCACACCCGGCCAACACCAGCAGCACCGCAACCCCAAGGATCCGCAGGATTCGCCCTGGCGCCATGCCCGCCTCGCGCGACCGATCTTCAGGAAGGCGACAGGATACCCGATGTGGAGCTCGGCGCGCGCAGGCTTTAGCCTGTCGGGCCATGGACGATACGCACACTGCTCCCCGCCCCACCGTGCTGATCACCGGCTGCTCCAGCGGCATCGGCGCCGCCGCGGCACAGCACATGGCCCGGCGCGGCTGGCGGGTCTTTCCGACGGCACGCCGGCACGAGGACGTGGACCGGCTCCGTGAGGCCGGCTGGGATGACGCCCTGGCGCTGGACCTGACCGACAGCACCTCGATTGCCAGCGCGGTCCACGAGGTGGCGACGCGCACCGGCGGGCGCCTCGACGCGCTGTTCAACAACGGCGCCTACGGCCAACCGGGAGCGGTGGAGGACCTCTCCCGGGCGACCCTGCGCGAGCAACTCGAGACGAACCTGCTGGGCACCCACGAACTGACCACGCAGGTGCTGCCACTCATGCGCAGCCAGGGCCACGGGCGCATCGTGCAGAACAGCTCGGTGCTCGGCTTCATCGCCCTGCCCTACCGGGGCGCCTACGTCTGCTCGAAGTTCGCCCTGGAGGGGCTCACCGACACGCTCCGCCAGGAACTGGTCGGCAGCGGCATCCACGTCAGCCTGATTCAGCCCGGGCCGATCGCCAGCCGTTTTCGCGACAACGCCCACCGCGCCTTCCGCGCTCGCATCGACGCCGAGCACAGCGCCCACGCCCCCACCTACCAGGCCGTCGAACAGCGCCTGGCGGGCGCCGGCGCCTCGACGCCGTTCACCCTGGAGGCCGGGGCGGTGGCGGCCAAGCTGGCCCACGCCCTGGAGCATCCGCGCCCCAAGGCCCGCTACCACGTCACCGTGCCCACCCATCTGTTCGCGGCCCTCAAACGCCTCCTGCCCACCCGGTGGTTGGACCGGGTCTTGCTGGCGGCCACGGCCTCGGAACGCCGCCCCGGCTAATCCGACACGACTGTGCCCGGAGGGCCTCCTCCGGGCACAGTCCGGCACCGCTCGGGCGTGACCGCGGGCGGCGGTCGGCTCTCAGACCACCTCGCCCTCGATCACCGGCTCGCCGCGTTCGAAGCGGAACTCGCCGTCCTGCACGTCGACACGGATGCGATCGCCCTGCCCGAAGTTGCCCTGCAACATCTCCCGGGCCAGCGGGTTCTCCACCTCGTGCTGCAGGACCCGCTTGAGCGGGCGGGCACCGTAGACCGGGTCGAAGCCCGCTTCACCGATCCGGTCCAGGGCCACCTCACTGAGCTCCAGGGCCATGTCGCGCTCGGCCAGCCGCTCACTGAGATAGCGGACCTGGATGCTGGTAATGGCCCGGATCTGCTCCCGGGACAGCGGCCGGAAGACCACCACCTCGTCGATGCGGTTGATGAACTCGGGGCGGAACTGGGTCCCGACGATGTCCATCACCGAGCTCTTCATCCGCTGGTAGCTCTCCTCTTCCTCACCGGCCATGGTCTGGATGACCTCGGAGCCGAGGTTCGAGGTCATGACGATGACCGTGTTGCGGAAGTCCACGGTACGGCCGTGGCTGTCGGTCAGGCGGCCGTCGTCGAGCACCTGCAGCAGGACGTTGAACACGTCTGCGTGGGCCTTCTCCACCTCGTCGAGGAGGATCACCGAGTACGGCTTGCGCCGCACATGCTCGGTCAGGTAGCCGCCCTCCTCATAGCCGACGTACCCCGGGGGGGCGCCGATCAGCCGGGCCACGGAGTGCTTCTCCATGAACTCGGACATGTCGATGCGCACCATGGCCTCTTGGGTATCGAAGAGGAATTCAGCCAGCGCCTTGCACAGCTCGGTCTTGCCCACGCCGGTCGGACCGAGGAAGAGGAACGAGCCGTTGGGCCGATTCGGATCCGACAGCCCGGCCCGGGAGCGACGGATGGCGTTGGCCACTGCGCCGATGGCCTCGTCCTGACCAACCACTCGCTCGTGCAGCGCCTCTTCCATGCGCAGGAGCTTGTCCCGTTCGCCCTCGAGCATCTTGGAGACCGGGATGCCGGTCCACTTGGAGACCACCTCGGCGACTTCCTCCTCGGTAACCCGGTTCCGCAGCAGCTTCATGTCGTACATGTCCGCCTGGGCGGCCATGTCCAGCTGCCGCTCCAGCTCGGGGATGCGGCCGTACTGGAGTTCGGACATGCGCTGCAGGTCACCGGCCCGACGGGCGGTCTCGACCTCCTGGCGGGCGCGCTCGAGCTCCTCCTTGATCGATTGCGTGCCCTCGACGGCCGCCTTCTCGGAGTTCCAGATCTCCTCGAGGCTCTGGTACTCCTGCTCCAGCTCGCTGATCTCATCCTCGAGGGTCGCCAGCCGCTTCCGGGAGGCGTCGTCGTTTTCGTTCTTGAGTGCCTCACGCTCGATCTTCAGCTGGATCAGTCGGCGCTCAAGCCGATCCATGGACTCCGGCTTGGAGTCGATCTCCATCCGGATCCGCGACGCCGCCTCGTCGACCAGATCGATGGCCTTGTCCGGCAGGTTGCGGTCCGTGATGTAACGGTGCGACAGCGTCGCCGCCGAGACGATGGCCGGGTCGGTGATCTCGACGCCGTGGTGAACCTCGTAACGCTCCTTGAGCCCGCGCAGGATGGCCACCGTATCCTCGACGCTGGGCTCATCCACCAGCACCGTCTGGAAGCGGCGCTCCAGGGCGGCGTCCTTCTCGATGTTCTCCCGGTACTCGTTGAGGGTGGTCGCACCGATGCAGTGGAGCTCGCCCCGGGCCAGGGCCGGCTTGAGCATATTGCCGGCGTCCATGGCGCCCTCGGCCTTGCCGGCACCGACGATGGTATGGAGCTCGTCGATGAAGAGGATGATCTGCCCCTCCTGCTGGCCGAGCTCCTTGAGCAGCGCCTTGAGGCGCTCCTCGAAATCGCCGCGGTACTTGGCCCCGGCGAGCAGTGCGCCCAGATCGAGGGAGAGGACGCGCTTGTTCTTGAGGCCCTCCGGCACCTCGGCGTTGACGATGCGCTGGGCCAGGCCCTCGACGATGGCCGTCTTGCCGGTACCCGGCTCGCCGATGAGCACCGGGTTGTTCTTGGTCCGGCGCTGAAGGACCTGCACCGTGCGCCGGATCTCGTCGTCGCGGCCGATCACCGGGTCGAGCTTGCCCTGCTCAGCGCGCTCGGTCAGGTCGATGGTGTACTTCTCCAGCGCCTGGCGCTGCTCCTCCGCGTTGGGATCGTCCACAGCCTGACCGCCACGCACCTGCTCGACGGCCTGCTCCACCGGCGCCTTGGCCGCGCCGGCCTGCTCGAGGATCTGCGCCAAGCGGCTCTTGCCATCCTCGAGCACGGCGAGTATGAACAGCTCACTGGAGAGGTATTGGTCCTTGCGCTTCTGCGCCAGCTTGTCGGTGAGGTTGAGCAGGCGCCCCAGCTCGTTGGAGAGGTGCACCTCCCCGCCGGTCCCCGTGACCTGCGGCATGTGCTCCAGGGCCTCCCCGAGCTGGGAGCGGAGCTTGTTGAGGTTGACCCCGGCCTGCTGGAGCAGCGGACGAACGCCGCCGCCCTCCTGATCGAGCATGGCCATCATCAGGTGAACCGGCTCGATGAACTGGTGGTCACGGCCCACCGCCAGGCTCTGCGCCTCGGCGATGGCCATCTGGAATTTGGTGGTCAGCTTGTCCATCCGCATTGCTCTACCCCCTTGGCCGCATGTCGGGCCGACGATCCGGTTCACCGCACGTTGGCGATGGCTTGACCCTTGTCAGGATAGATGGGGCGGCGAGGATGGGTTTTCAATCCGTCTCAGGCAGGACCGCGACGCGGTTGCGCCCCTGGCGCTTGGCCTCGTACATGGCCAGATCGGCGGCTTTCAGAGCCTCCTCCACCGAGCCGCCCTCGAGCACGGCCACCCCGACGCTGGCACTGGTCGTGATGGTCTCGCCCTCATAGACCAGCTCCAGCGTCTCGATGCCGTTGCGAATCCGTTCGCCTAGGGTTCGGGCACCGGCCGTATCGATCCCCAGGGTGAGGATGTAGAACTCCTCGCCCCCAGAACGGACCAGCACGTCGGCACGCCGGACGGTATCGCGCAGCTGGTCAGCGACCCGCTTGAGCACCGTGTCACCGCCGAAGTGGCCCAGGCGGTCGTTGATCGACTTGAAGTGGTCGAGGTCCACCACCAGCGCCCCCAGCGGCTGCTGGGTGCGCCGCGCCGTCTCGCCCAGCTGCTCAGCGATCTCGTCGAGGTAGAGCCGGTTGTGCAACCCGGTCAGCGGATCCCGCCGGGCCCCTTCCCGGGCCTCGCGCAGCAGTTCCATGAGGTCCACGTTCTGATTGACGCGGACACTGAGCTCCTCTTCGAGGAAAGGGCGGGTCAGGAAGTCATCGGCCCCGGCCTTGAGCAGCCGCGCGGAGAGCAGCCCGGAGCCGTGACTGGAGACCCCGATGATCCCTAGCCGTTGCGTGGTGTGTCGACGGCGCAGCTCCCGGATCAGGGTGATGCCGTCCATCCCCGGCATGTTCTGGTCGCAGAGGACCAGCCGGATGGGGGTGTCGGTCTCGGCGTCGATCTGCTGCAGCGCCTGCTCGCCGTCGCCGGCCTCGTAGCAACAGAACCCCCAGCGGCCGAGGAGGTGGACCAGATAGGCCCGCGCCGAGCGGGAGTCGTCAACCACCAGCACCCCGATGTCGTGGTTGCGATGGATGCGATGCAGGGTGCGCAGCACGGAGTCAATGGCATCCGGGGCGTCCTTGAGGACGTAATCGCAGACGCCGGCGGCGACGAGCTGGTCGCGCAGGTCGTCTTCGATGGTGGCGGTCAGGACCACCGACGGGATCTGCCGCTCCACCAGGTCCCCGGCCACCTCGCCGTGGGGCGCATCCGGCAGATCCAGATCGAGCACCGCGGCACTGATGCGCTCCGCATGGGTGTGCAGCCACTCCCGAGCCGCTGCGCGGCTGCCGGCGACCAGCGCCCGCAGGCCCAGGGCGTCCTCGATGCGCCCGGCCAGCCAGCCGGCCACGGCACGGCTATCCTCCACCACCAGGACGCAATCGGCGACGCGCTGCTCCTCGACCATGCTCACGGCTCCTCTCGGTAGACCAGGCTTGCCATCCGGCCGGTCGGTCCATCCCGGCGATGGGAGAAGAAGCGCGCCCGATCCGTGTACGTGCACCAGCCTCCGCCGTGTACCGCGGCCACTCCGGCCGCCTGCAGGCGGCGCCGTGCCAGACGGTAGAGGTCAGCGTACCAGCGATTCGCGGCGCCGGGGATAAAACCTTCTGCAGCACCGGGATCTCGGGCGGTGAACGCCTCGACCACTTCTGGCCCCACTTCGAAAGCGGTCGGGCCGATGGCCGGCCCCAACCAAGCGTGGAGCTCAGCGGCAGGCACTGGCAGCACCGCGACCACGGCCTCGAGCACACCCCCGGCCAGACCGCGCCAACCAGCGTGGGCGGCGGCCACGACCTGAGCGTCCCGGGCGGCGAAGAGCACCGGCAGGCAGTCCGCGGTGAGCACGGCACAGACCACCCCGGCGCGGTCGGTCCAGGCCGCATCGGCTCGGACTCCGCGTGCCACCCGGTGGGCCGCGACCACCTCGGCCCCGTGGACCTGCTCGAGCCACACTGGGTCGGCCGGCAATTCGGCGCAATCGCGCAGCAGGCGGCGGTTAGCAGCCACCGCCGCGGGATCGTCCCCGGTATGCGTGGCCAGATTGAAACTCGCCCAGGGCGCAGCGCTGTGACCGCCGGAGCGCACTGTGGTCAGGGCCCGAACACCATCCGGCACGGGCCACTGCGGCGCCAGAACGGGGCACTCAGCCATGGCGCAGGACCTCCAAGAGGCGCTCCCAGTCGTCTGGCGGCGGCGCTTCCCAGTGCATCGCCTCTCCGGTGCGCGGGTGCTCAAGGCGCAGATGCCGAGCGTGCAGGGCCTGACGGCGGAAGCCGTCGAGCACGGCGCGCAGGGTCTCGCTCGCCCCCTTGGGGTAGACCGGCCGGCGCCCGTAGACGGGATCGCCCACCAACGGCAGCCGGCAGTGCGCCATGTGCACGCGGATCTGGTGGGTGCGCCCGGTTTCCAGCTCCACATCGAGCAGGGTGTGGGCCGTGAACCGCTCGGCAACGCGGTAGTGGGTCACCGCCGGACGACCGGTCTCCACCACGGCCATGCGCTTGCGGTCCCGCGGGTGACGGGCGATGGGGGCGTCCACTCGCCCCCCGGCGGTGGGGCGCCCGACGACCACCGCCTGGTAACCCCGCCCCACCGTGCGCGCCTGAAGCTGCGCCACCAGTGCGTGGTGTGCCGCATAGGTCCGGGCCACCACCAACACCCCCGAGGTCTCCTTGTCCAGCCGGTGGACGATCCCCGCACGGGGCAGCGCCTCCAGCCCGGGGTCGTAATGGAGCAGGGCGTTGACCAGGGTGCCGCCGGGGTTGCCCGCCCCCGGGTGAACCACCAGGCCCGCCGGCTTGTCCACCACCAGCAGGTGGTCGTCCTCGTAGAGCAGGCGCAACGGGATGGGTTCCGGCGCCAGCGGGGTCTCCGGTTCGGGCTCGGCGTCCACGCTGATCTGCTCACCGGCATGAACCGGATCGCGGGGCCGGCGGACCGCGCCGTCGACGGTGATCCAGCCGGCCCGGATCCACTGCTGCAAACGGCTGCGCGAATAATCGGGGAAGAGCGCCGCCAGCACCCGATCCAGGCGCTGGCCGGCCAGCCCCTCGGGTACGGCGGCTTGGTGACGGGGTCGTTCCATACGTATAGTACGAGCCTTTGCTATCGCTACAATGACGGGCCTGCACAGGCCGCGGAGTCACGGAAATCATGCACCGCATTCAGCGCTGGGCGACGATCGCCCTGGTGGCACTCCTTGCAACCGGCTGTGCCGGGACTGACCCCGACGGGGCCGCCGAGCGCAGCGTCGAGGAGCTCTATACCGACGCCCGCAGCAGCCTGAGCTCCGGGAACTATTCGCAAGCCGTGGAGCGCTTCGAGAACCTGGTGGCGCGCTACCCCTTCGGCACGCACGCCGTGCAGTCCCAGCTGATGATCATCTACGCCCACTACCTGGCCGGCCAGCATGAATCGGCCATCGCTGCAGCGGAGCGCTTCCAGCGCATGCATCCGCGCAACGAGCATGTAGCCTACGCGCTTTATATGCGCGGCGTCTCCCGGCAAGCCCAGGGGCCGGGCGGTCTGGGCGATCTGTTCAACGTCGACGCCAACCTGCGCGACCCGGAACCGAAGCGTCGCGCCTTTGCCGACTTCCGCGAACTGACCGAGCAGTACCCGGACAGCGAGTATATCGACGACGCCGTCGAGCGCATGGAACAGATCCGCGTCGCGCTGGCCGAGCACGAACTCTACGTCGGACGCTTCTACCTGGAGCGCAGCGCCTACATCGCCTCGGCCAACCGAGCGCGGACGATCATCGCCCGGTACCCCGGGACCCCGGCCGTCCCCGAGGCCATGGGCATGCTGGCCGAGTCCTACCGCCGACTCGGGCTCGACCCCCTGGACGAGGACGTAGAGCGGGCGCTGCGGGAACGCCACGAGGTGCCCGCCCCGGAGCTCGGGGGGCGGTAGGCGGCGCCCCGCCCCAACCCGGGCTAGATGGCGTTCTCGTCCTCTTCCCCGGTACGAATCCGGATCACCCGCTCGACGTTGGTGACGAAGATCTTGCCGTCACCGATCTTGCCGGTCTGGGCGGCCTGGGTGATGGCCTCGACACAACGATCCACGTCGGCGTCCGAGACCACCACCTCGAGTCGCATCTTGGGCAGGAAATCGACCACGTACTCGGCGCCCCGATACAGCTCGGTATGCCCCTTCTGACGGCCGAACCCCTTGACCTCGGTAACGGTCATGCCCGTGATCCCGATGTCCGAGAGTGCCTCACGGACGTCGTCGAGCTTGAAGGGTTTGATGATCGCCTCGACTTTCTTCATGCGAGCAGCTCCTTGGGATGGGGCGCAATGGCTCTGGGTTCAGTGTTTCGGGCTCTGGACTCCACCCTCAGGGTAGCGTGAGCTAGTCGCTGCAGCCCTGACAACCGGACCAGCCCGAGGTAATCGGATATCGGCGGTCCCGCCCGAAGGCGCGCCGGGTCACCTTGACCCCGGGGGCCGCCTGGCGGCGCTTGTACTCGTTCCGGTAGAGCAGCCGGATCACCCGGCACAGCTCCACCGCGTCCAGCCCCTCGACGCGGATCTCGTGCTCGGCGGCGTCGTCCTCCAGATACTGGCGCAGCACGGCATCAAGCACCCGATAGGGCGGCAGGCTGTCGCTGTCCCGCTGATCGGCGCGCAGTTCCGCGGTGGGCTCGCGCTCGATGATGGCGGCGGGCACGGCAGGCCCCAGGCTATTGCGGTACTCGGCCAGGCGGTAGACGTCAGTCTTGTAGACGTCCTTGAGCGGTGCGAACCCCCCGCACATATCGCCGTAGAGGGTGGCGTAACCAACCGCCAGCTCGCTCTTGTTGCCGGCGGCCAGCAGCATCAACCCCAGCTTGTTGGAGAGCGCCATCAGGCAGTTGCCCCGGATGCGCGCCTGGATGTTCTCCTCGGTAGCATCCGCCTCCCGCCCGGCGAAGAGGGGGGCCAGGGCCTGCTCGTAGTCGGCGAAGAGCGACTCGATGGGGATGCTCCGATACTCCAGCCCCAGGGCCTGGGCCGCCGCCCGGGCGTCCTCCAGGCTGCGCTCGGCGGTGTAGCGGGTGGGCATCATGACCGCCAGCACCCGATCCCCGCCCAGCGCGTCGGCGGCCACCGCGGCCACCAGCGCCGAGTCGATCCCCCCGGAGAGCCCCAACACAACGCCGGAGAAGCCGTTGCCGCGGACGTAGTCGGCGGTGGCCCGCACCAGCGCCTGGTAGACCGCCGGCGGCCCTTCGACGGCCTCGGCCTGCTCGCCGTGCAGCGCACCCCCTTGCCAGTCCAGCGCATACAGCCCGTCGGCGAAGGCCGGGGCGCGTGCGCTCAGCGCACCGGTATCGTCCAGCGCGAACGAGCCGCCGTCGTAGACCACCTCGTCGTGACCACCGACGAGGTTGGCGTAGAGCAGCGGAACCCCGGTCTCGGCCACCCGCCGAGCCGCGACCCCCTCACGCTCGGCCTGCTTGCCGTCGTGGAACGGGGAGGCGTTGATGCTGACCAGCAGCTCGGCCCCGGCCGCTGCAGCCTCGGCGGCCGGCGTCGCCGCCCAGATGTCCTCGCAGATGGCCACCCCGATGCGCCGGCCGGCGACCTCGAGCAGGCAGGGGGCATCGCCGGCACGGAAGTGGCGGTTGTCGTCGAACACGCTGTAACTCGGCAGGCAGCGCTTGTAAGCCGCCCCCACCTCGGCGCCGTCGGCCAGGGCCACGGCGGCATTGCGCACCACGCCGTGGCGGTGCAGCGGGGCCCCGACCAGGGCGGTGACGCCCGTGCACGCCGCAGCGATCCGGGCCAGCGCCCGCTCCACCGCGGCGTGGAAGTCGCTGCGCAGCAGCAGATCGTCGGGCGGATAACCGGTGACGGCCAGCTCGGGGAAGACCACCAAGTCGGCCCCGAACTCGTCCCGCGCCCGGCCGATGGCATCGATGATCCGCCGGGCGTTGTCATCCAAGGCACCGACGGGAAAGGGCAGCTGAGCGACGACGATGCGCATGGTCTGCCTCAGCCCGCCACCAGCCGCCGGATGCGCTCGCCGATCTCGGTCGGCGAGCGCACGGTGGCCACCCCGGCCGCCTCCAGGGCGGCGAACTTGTCATCCGCCGTCCCCTTGCCGCCGGAGATGATGGCCCCGGCGTGACCCATGCGCTTGCCCGGCGGCGCGGTCACCCCGGCGATGTAGGCGACCACCGGTTTGCTCATGTGGTCGCGGATGAACGTGGCGGCCTCCTCCTCGGCGCTGCCGCCGATCTCACCGACCATGACCACCCCGTCGGTGTGCGGGTCGGCCTCGAACTGCTCCAGGCAGTCGACGAACGACATCCCCTGGATCGGGTCGCCACCGATGCCGACACAGGTGGACTGCCCCAGGCCGATGTCCGTGGTCTGTTTGACCGCCTCGTAGGTCAGGGTCCCCGAGCGGGAGACGATGCCGATCCGCCCGGGCAGGTGGATGTGCCCGGGCATGATGCCGATCTTGCACGCATCCGGGGTGATGACCCCGGGGCAGTTGGGCCCGATCAGCGCCACGTCTTCGCCCCGCAGGGCCTCCTTGACGTGCAGCATGTCCAGCACCGGGATGCCCTCGGTGATGCAGGCGATCACCCGGATCCCGGCGTCGGCGGCCTCGAGGATGGCGTCGGCGGCGAAGGGGGCCGGGACGTAGATCACCGAGGCGTCGGCGCCGGTCGCTGCGACCGCCTCGCGGACGGTATTGAACAGCGGGCGATCCAGGTGGGTGCCGCCGCCCCGCCCCGGGGTCACGCCGCCGACCACCTGTGTGCCGTAGGCGATGGCCTGCTCCGCGTGGAAGGTCCCCTGCTT